>JAAVID010000082.1 GCA_014799395.1 Oscillospiraceae bacterium
CTACATTGCAAGTCGTGTCCGCGATTGTAATGTTTCGGAAGTCCGAGCAAACAGGTAACGGAAGCAAAGAATTCACAGGTCTGAGGAGACGAACCTAAACTCTAGGGCGAGTGTGACCGCGCAAATTATATGGAGGTGAGTGGGAGAGGGGAAGAAGATCGGAAGAGGAAACCCGTAGGGAGAGAGGGGGCGGCATGTAACGCGTCCTCTATTTGTCACGAGACCCAGCCCCCTCTTTCCCGAAGGGTGTCCTCTTGCACCCGTGAGACGACATAGAAATTAAAAGAAACGAAACCACAGCAGACAACAAATAAAAACTTACCTGTGCGGCAACACAATAAAATTATAATTTTCCCAAACTAAAAAAACAAAAGGACAATAACTATGAACATTTACGACTATTCTCCGCGGAAGCTGAGACGTTACTTTGAAAATATCGGCGAGAACCCCGCCAAGGCTATGATAATCTATGACGGCATTTACCGCCGCGGCGTGAAAGACTTTTCGGAGTTCAATTTCGCCGACAGAATTGTCGAGCGGCTGAACGCGGACTTTGACTTTGCTCTGCCGCGTATCGTCGAAAAACGCGAGGGCGAGGACGCGGCTAAGCTCCTGCTGGAGCTCTCGGACGGCGAATTCGTCGAGACCGTGCTTATGCGGCAGATGTTCGGGAACTGTATCTGCGTTTCCACGCAGGTCGGCTGTAATATGGGCTGTTCGTTCTGTCAAAGCGGACTGCTGAAAAAGCGCCGAAACCTCACCACTGCCGAAATAACGGGACAGGCTTTGGCTATCGCGGCGGCGTTTGACTGCAAGATCGACGGCGTGTCGGTAATGGGTATCGGCGAGCCGTTTGATAACTTTGAGGCAGTCGCGGATTTCTGCGAGCTCGTCACCGAGGACAAGGGGCTTGCTGTCGGGCGGCGGCACGTCACGGTGTCGACCTGCGGCGTTGTGCCGAAAATTTACGAGTACGCCGACCTGCCGCGCCCGTGCAATCTCGCGATAAGTCTCCACGCTCCCGACGACGGGCTGAGGAGCGAGCTTATGCCGATAAACAAGGCGTACCCGATAGCCGAGGTAATGAGAGCGGCGGAGTATTTCTCCGATAAGACCCACCGCCGCGTTACGCTCGAATACGTTATGCTCGAGGGGATAAACGATACGCCTCGGCACGCGGAAATGCTCGCGGAGCTTGTCGGCAAGCGCGATTTTTATGTCAACCTTATCCCGTACAATTCCACCGACAGCGGATATAAAAAGTCGAGTGCCGAGACCGTTTCCGAGTTCTGCGCGGTTCTTAAGGAGAACGGCGTTATCGCGACTAAGCGGCGCGAGTTCGGCGCGAACCTGAACGCCGCCTGCGGTCAACTCCGCGCGGATCATACGAACGGGAAATAATTTCAAGATATATAAAAGCCGCCGTGAAGAAAAATCACAGCGGCTTTTTTGCATACTATTTTTATTTTATCACAAATTTCTCTCCGTGTCAAGACCCGCGAAAATCGGCGCTATTGACAAAACGCGCTATTTATTGTATATTAAAAGTATACTACATTTTACGATAAGGACTGCATTCAAATGAACGAAAAAATTATGGTAGTTGACGACGAAAAGGAGATCGCGGACTTGGTGGAGGTTTGCCTTAAAAACGAGGGCTATGCCGTCCGCAAGTTTTACAACGGCACGGACGCGCTCGCCTACGCGAATACCTGCGAAATATCGCTCGGCATTCTCGACGTAATGCTCCCCGATATTGACGGGTTTACGCTTGTGCAGAAGCTCCGCGAACGCTTTGTGTTCCCGATAATAATGCTTACCGCCAAGGTCGAGGATACGGACAAGATAACTGGGCTTATGCTCGGCGCGGACGATTATATGACCAAGCCGTTCAGCCCGCCCGAGCTTGTGACAAGGGTAAAGGCACAACTCCGCCGCTATACGCGCTACAACAGCGGCGAGCCGCCGGAGGCGAGGGCAAACGAGATAGACATCCGCGGACTGTATATCAACGAGGATAATCACCGCTGCACGCTCAACGGGAAAGAGATAATTCTCACGCCTATCGAGTTCAATATCCTGTGGCACCTCTGCAAGCGCAGGGGACGGGTGGTCTCAAGCGAGGAGCTTTTTGAGACGGTATGGGGCGAAAAGTTCCTCGACAGCTCGAATACGGTAATGGCGCATATCGCGCGTCTGCGTGAAAAGCTCGGCGAACCGCCGCGCCGTCCGCGCTATATCAAGACCGTCTGGGGCGTGGGATATACTATCGACGATTAGGGGGTGTTTATATGAAAAAAGCGCGACGAAGCCGCATTACCAAACGGATATTTTTTCAGTATATCGTAGCGCTTGTGAGCTTTGCCGGGCTGCTTATCGGCGGGGTCATCGTATGTGCGTGGGTATGCTCGCTGTTTTTCTGGTATATGACCGACCCGCTGTGGATTTTTTTGGACTTCATTCGCCAAAATATCGTCGCCATCTGCGCGGTGATAATGCTGATAGGGTGGTTTGTGATAACGTATTTTTTCGTTGTCCGACCGCTGGATTATATCGACGAGATAACCGCCGCGGCGAAACAGCTCGCGTATCCGAGCGAGGAGCAGATCACGCTCAGCCGCGCGCTTTTCGAGATACAGTACGAGCTGAATACCGTCCGCGAACGCGCTCTGCGAAACGCCGAGCTCGCCCGTGAAGCGGAGAAGCGCAAGAACGACCTTATAATCTATCTGGCGCACGACCTTAAAACGCCGCTCACAAGCATTATCGGATACCTTACCCTGCTCCGCGACGAGCCCGAAATATCCGTTGAGACGCGGGCGCGGTACACGGGCATCGCGCTCGACAAGGCGGAACGGCTGGAACAGCTTATCAACGAGTTTTTTGACATTACCCGGTTCAGTCTTACCACGCTTACGCTTGAGCCGCAGAACATCAGTCTCAGCCGTATGCTGGAGCAGACGGTGAGCGAATTTTATCCCGTATTCGCCGAGAAAGAGCTTACCTGCAATGCCGCCATTCAGCCCGAAACGGAGCTTACCTGCGACCCCGACAAGCTGGCGAGGGTATTCGACAACCTGTTCCGCAACGCCGTTAATTACAGCTATCCGAACAGCGAGATAACGCTCGCTATGACCGCAGCCGACGGCATTGTTACGATGACGGTCTCAAACCACGGAAAGACAATTCCCAAGGAAAAGCTCGACCGTATTTTCGAGCAGTTCTTCCGACTTGACAGCGCGCGTTCCACGGATACGGGCGGCGCGGGTCTGGGGCTTGCGATTGCCAAAGAGATAGTGACTCTGCACGGAGGACGTATCACCGCGGAAAGCGAAAACGAGAGGATAATTTTTACGGTGGTTTTGCCGCAAGATAAGGACTTATTAAAAATATCATAAAAAAATCATAATTGTCAGAAAATAATAAGAAATCAAATCAACAGCGCCCGTAAACCCTCCAATATTTTCCGCTCCCTGCGCGAGACCTGCACCTGCGACATTCCGAGAATGGCGGCGGTCTGCGACTGGGTCTGATCGCGGAAGTAGCGGAGGATTATCAGCCGTCTGTCCTCCTCGGGGAGGGCGGCTAAGCACTGCCGCAAGGCGAGCCTGTCTATGAGCGCGTTTTCGCCGCTGTCCTCGGGGAGGTCGTATTCGCCGCCGTCCTCCGCGGAGGTGAGCGATACGGGCGGAAGTCCCGCGGCAACGGCTTCGGCGGCGTCCTCGGGGGATACGCCGAGGTAGTCCGCTATTTCGTTTACGGTGGGTTCGGCACCGTTTTTGGACAGCTCGTCGCGGGCTCTTACGGCTTTAAGCGACAATTCCTTTAGCGAACGGCTCATTTTGACCGCGCCGCCGTCCCGGAACAGGCGCTTTATCTCGCCGAGTATCACGGGGACGGCATACGTCGAAAAGCACAATCCGCGCGACTCGTCAAAGTTATCGTAAGCCTTGACGAGCCCGACGCTTCCCGCCGAGAACAGCTCCTCGTATTCTATGCCGCGCCCTCGGAAGCGGTTGGCGAGCGAATGGACAAGCGGCAGATTTGCCGCGATAAATTCATCTCTCGTCATTCAGCTTGCCCGCTATCTTCTTTTCCATTGTGACGACCGTTCCCCTGCCCTCGACGGAGCGCACGCGCACCTTGTCCATAAAGCTCTCCATTACGGTAAAGCCGAGACCCGAGCGCTCCTCGTCGGCGGGCGCGGTGGTGTAGGTCGGCTGCATGGCTTTTCTCACATCGGGGATCCCCCTGCCCTTGTCTTTGACCTGTATGTACACGGCGTTGTCCGAATATAGGCGCATAAGGAGCTCGACCTCGCCGTTTGCGTCACGGTAGCCGTGCACTATCGCGTTTGTGACCGCCTCCGAGACGGCGGTCTTTATCGCGGATATTTCCTCGACCGTAGGATCGCACTGCACGGCGAACGCGGCGGCTGCCGAACGCGACAGCCCCTCGTTTCTCGACAGCGCGGGAAACCGCACTTTACATTCGTTTACCGAAATTCTTTTCATAATTTTCTCCTTTATAGCTTTGCTTCCTGCTTTTTTTGTTCTACAAGAAGAGTGCCGAGACCCGACAGCTTGATGACGGAGGCTATTTCGGGGCGGGCGTTTTTTATCAATATTTCGCCGCCCGAAGCGCGCACCGACTTCAGCCTGCCGAGTATCAATCCGATACCCGAGCTGTCCATAAAACCCACCTGCTCCATATCGAGTATAAGAAGCTCGGGGCGTGAACGCGCTATCAGCTCGTCGAGCGCCATTCGGAACTCTCGGGCGGCGTGGTGGTCTATGTCGCCCGAGAGAGCGGCGGTAACGCGTTTCCCGTCGTTGTATATTTTCAGCATTTCATTTCCTCCCCCAATTATTTTCGCGGAAAGCTCCACCGTCTTTACCCTCTGTCTTTCATCGGGCGCGGTGGGCGGAGCTTGTCCGTAAAGGTATTATAGCATTTTTGATGTGTTTTTTTTGTCGATATTCATAGGGGAAAAATATATTTTTTGCGCGAATTTAATGCCGTTATGTACAATGACGGGGAATAAAAGAGAAAAACACGATAATTCGCGTTTGTCCTTTTTATTTATTGGTGTACCAAGTAAATTTTTCCTGTTTTTTTAACGGGTTTCCAAAGGGCGAAGCCCTTTGGCAGGGGTTGGGGCGGAGCCCCCGCATCCTCCCTCTCCTCTCTCGAAGAGAGATTTGGAAATATTTAGTTGGCGGAGCTTTTTCAGCGCCGAAAACTATTGACAAGACGGAAAAAAAGTGGTATAATTCAAGCATAATAGACGATCTTCAAACTGCGATTTTTTGACAGCTATTTTCTCAAAAAACCACAATGCGTTTACAATTCGTTTATTTTTACTTTTTACTAACGATCTCGGCTTACGGGACAATACAACTGCAATAATATTCTAGGTTCCGACCCGTGGCGGATTTCGGGAAAGGAGAACTATGGAAACGGGCACTGAAAAGAAGAAGTTTATGATTCGCGTGCGCAATCTGCGCAAGGAATATCGTCTCAAGGACGACACGGTCGTCGCACTGAAGCGGATAAATCTCGACATCGAGCAGGGAGAGATCTGCTGTATTTTCGGAACATCGGGCTCGGGAAAGTCCACGCTGCTCAATCAGCTCGCGGGGCTGGAAAAACCTACGTTCGGCGACGTGTACATACGCGGCGTTGCGGTGACAAGGCTGTCCGAAAAGGAGCTCGCGGAATTCAGACAGAAGCACATAGGGTTTGTGTTTCAGTCGTACAACCTTTTGCCGTTTATGAACGCGGCGGAGAACGTTGCCGTGCCGCTTATGTTCCGCGGAGTTTCAAAGCGCGAGCGAATGAAAAAGGCCTCGGCTATACTTAAAAAGGTAGGTCTCGCTAACCGCCTCACGCATTACCCGAAGCAGATGTCGGGCGGTCAGCAGCAGCGCGTCGGAATTGCGCGCGCGTTTATCGCGCACCCCGACGTTGTCTTTGCCGACGAACCGACGGGAAACCTCGACTCCAAGACCACTATCGAGGTAATGGAGATGATAAAGGGCTTTGCGCGGCGGTTCAATCAGACTATCGTTCTGGTAACTCACGACCCCGAGCTTGCGCAGTACGCCGACAGGATAGTAACACTTGTGGACGGCAGGATCGTCAGCGATACCAAAAACACCAATAATATCACAGTTAAAGGAGAAGCAAATGAACAAGCTATTTAAGAAAGCGGCGGCAATTTTTGCGGGCGCTGTTATCGTTATGTCATCGGTCACTTCGACACTCGTTTTTACGAAATCACCCGTATATGCGGAGGACACGTCGGACGGAGGGAACTCGGATACCTCTGATAACGGAAATTCCAATACGGGAACTAATACGACCGTTACCGGTCCCGAGACGACGTTTGCCGAGCCTATTTTTATGTTCACAACAAGCAGCACCTCCACTATCGAGGCGGGACAGGAGGGTATGTTCTCTCTGGACATCAAAAACCTCGGGCAGATAACCGCCGATCGTGTTTTGATCGAAGTCACCGCGCCCAATGATATTGTGCTTGCGAACAACAGCGGCGTGCGCGAAATCAGCTCCATATATGGAGGCGGATCGACGAGCATAGTCTTAAGATATAGGGCTCTTAACAGGATAACCTCGGCAAAGCAGACTTTCACTATTTCAATGCGGTATTACTATGATACGGGAAACGGCGAGACGTTGGGCAGCGCCAACGGATCGGTCGATCTTAACGCGAAGATCTCCAACGACGGCACTGCCAGCGCGGAGCCTATCTTTAAGATAACCCCGAAAAATATTTCCGAAATAAAGAGCGGAGAAAGCGGATATTTCAATGTCGAACTGAAAAACCTCGGT
Organism: Oscillospiraceae bacterium; assembly: GCA_014799395.1. Taxonomy (GTDB): domain Bacteria; phylum Bacillota; class Clostridia; order Oscillospirales; family Ruminococcaceae; genus CAG-115. Next base: position 6,853 of record JAAVID010000082.1, read on the forward strand.
GCACTTGAGGCAAAGCGCATACTTGTCGAGACTACCCCCTCCGAGGACGTTATACTCACCGACGGGAGCGGATCGCAGGATATAAGCTCTATTTCGCCGAACAGCACTTCGACGGTGAAGATAAGCTACAAGGCGCTCGGGAAGATAAATTCCGCAAAGCAGGCGTTCAATATTTCGCTGCGCTATTATTATGAGGGCGAAGGCGGCGAGGCTATCGGCACGGCGAGCTCGACCGTGAACGTTCCCGCGGACGCGGAAGCTCTCGCGGAGGTAAGCGCACCCTCGATAAAGATAACGGGGCAGACGCTGTCGCTTCCCATTACGGCGAGCTCGGAGTATGAGTATACCCTCACCGTGCGCAATTACAGCGATACTCCCGCAGAGGACGTTTTTCTTTTCCTTGACGCGTCCGACTCGCTTTACTTTATCAACGGCACCGAGAACGCCGAGGTCGGCTCTATACCCGCAAAGGGTTCGGCGAGCGTGAATGTTAGGTTCCGCACCGTTAATTCCATTGCCGCGGTAAAGCAGGGCATAACCGCGCACATCAGTTACAGCTATATGGACGGCGGCGTTAAAAAGACCGCCGAGAGCGACTCGTCCGTTACGATAATCGCGAGCGAAAGCGGCGGAGGCTCGGGCGGAAACAGCGGAATGCCGAATATCATCATCAAGTCCTATGACATCGGCGCGGAGCAGATACCCGCGGGAGATTCCTTTGACCTCGCGCTCACGCTGTTCAACACGAGCACTCTTACGGGCGTTGAGAACGTTATTATGACTATCAACGCGGGCGGAAGCATAAACATTTTCGGCGGTACGAATACGTTTTACTATCCCACTATCGAGGCGGACGGCGAAATTTCGGAAAACATTCCTTTAAAGGCGCTCGCTACCGCAGAGACGGGTACTTCGTCCATCTCCGTGTCGCTTAAGTACGATTACTTTGACAACGGCTCGCGCTCTACCGCAAATATTGAGCAGACTATCTTTATTCCCGTTTATCAGCCCGACAAAATGACGTTTGAGGTAAACGTTCCTACTTATTCCGTAATGGTCGGCGAAGATGTGTATATTACCACTACTTATCTTAATAAGGGCAGAAGCGAGATCGCCAACGTTAAGGCGGAGATCGTCGGCGAGGTCGGCGCGCTGTCTACCTCTAAGGTAATAGGTACGGTCCAGCCGGGCGGCAACGGTTCGTTTGACTTTATCGTCACCCCGTATGAGGGCGGCACCTGCGAGTTTACTATTTTGGTGACTTACGAGGACGCTACGCTTACGGAGGTTCAAAGAGAACTGCCCGTAAGCTTTGAGGTAGAGGATATGTGGAGCGACCCCGGATTTATGGACGACCCGTGGCTCGATCCGGGATTTGAGGATCCCGGAATGGAAGAGGGCGGAAAGTTCCCGTGGGTAATTGTCTGGATATGCGCGGGCGTTATCGTAGTCGGCGGAGTTGTTGCGATAATTCTTGTCGCAAAGCACAAGAAGAAAAAGAAAACCGCGCTTACCGAAGCGGACATCGACTGGGAGGACGAGTTTGACGACCCCAAGCCGAACGCCACAAACAACAATAACGACAACAACACAACAACGGTTTAACGAAAGGACAGAGAAATGAAACTCAGCGATATGATAAAGATCTGCCTTCAGAACCTGCGCCGCCGAAAAAGCCGCACGCTGCTTACGGTGCTGGGCGTTGTTGTGGGCTGCTGCGCTATCGTGACAATGCTGTCTATTGGTATCGGAATGCAGAATTCTATGGAGCTTGCGCTTGCCGATATGGGCGATCTTACGCTTATTCAGGTGTATGGGCGCGGACAGAATGCCAAGCTCGACGATGACGCTATCAAGAAATTTGAGGCTATTCCCGGAGTGGAAGTCGCTATCGGAAAGGCTTCGCTGAACAATATCGGCTATGAGCTGACGGTGGGAGAAAAAGACCGCTACCAAATGAACTGGGCGAATATCGTCGGGTTCAGCAAGGGGTCTATGGAGAAATTCGGGCTGGAGCTGGTCGAGGGAACGTTCCCGAAAGAGCCGTTCGAGGTTCTGGCGGGCGAGTTCGCCGCGTACAATCTCAGAGATACTCAGCGCCCAGACGGAAGCAATATGATAGACCGCTGGGAGTTTATGTACTCCTACGATCCCGATCTCGGCTATTACACCTACAACGAAAACGCCGAGCTTCCCGATCCGTATATCAGCCTTTGCGGTCAGAAGATGAATTTGCAGATGTACAGCTATGAGGACTATGACAAAAAATACGACCAGGAGATAAAGATAACGGGCGTTGTCAAGGAGGACTATAACAAGGACTACGCGACAAGCGAGGGATTTATCTTCTTTGTATCGGACTTGCAGGCTTTGCAGAAAATGGTATTCCCGACAAACAACACCAACAACAAGCTGACATACGACCAGATATACGTCAAGACGACCGATATATCCAAGGTTGAGGCTGTTGAGGAGGAGATAAAGCAGTTCGGCTACTCTACCTCGTCTATGGAGTCCATACGCAAGCCTATGCAGGAGGAGGCTCGTCAGCAGCAGCTGATGTTCGGCGGACTGGGAGCGGTCTCGCTGTTTGTCGCGGCGCTCGGCATTACGAACACGATGATAATGTCGATCTCCGAGCGCACACGCGAGATAGGCGTTATGAAAGCGCTCGGCTGCTATCTCGGCAATATCCGCACTACGTTCCTTATGGAAGCGGGCTTTATCGGGCTTATCGGCGGAATTGCGGGCGCGGTGATCAGCTATATTATCTCGCTTGTGATAAATCTGGTCTCGAAAAAGCCGGACTTCGGTATGGTCGAGGGCTTCGGGCAATGGTGGGAGATGCTGATGTCGGTTATGATGCCCGAAAACTCGCCCGTGTCGATAGTGCCGCTGTGGCTCGCGGGGTTCGCGATACTCTTCTCGATAATCGTGGGTCTCGGCTCGGGATTTTATCCCGCAAACAAGGCGGTGCACATATCGGCGCTGGAAGCTATTAAGAGAGAGTGATATTCTCGATATTACAATACGCCGCCCTGTTACGGGCGGCGTACTTTTATTCGGATAACATTCGGAGCGCGGTCTTAAAACCTGCTTTGAACAAACGCTTTTCGGCGTCGATACTCAACTCGAAGATGATATTCTCGAAATACTGAACCTGTTCGTCTGTCATCTCGAATTTTTTCTCCAGTTCGTCGATTTTGTAATTTTCGTGCGCCGAAGGCTCGGGCGGCTTCACGCTCAGCAAGCCCTCGCAATACGCGTTATAAAGTTGTTCCCAGATGTCCATAATCAAAACTTCCTTTCAAAAAACTCTTGACAAGAAAGCAATCTGATGTTATAATAGATTTCAGACAGGCTTGTCTTGTCGTTTGGGATAACGCTTTGCTTTCTCTTAGCAGTGGGGGCAAAGCGTTATTTTTTTTCATTGACCTCTTCCTTTACCTTTTGGATACCGAGCCGTATTACATCGCTTTTGGTCATACCCTTTTTTTCACAGCAGTATTCCAGATCTTCTATTGTCTGCTTGTCTGCTCTGATTTTCAGTTGAATATCCTTAGGCGTATCGGTTTTTGGTCTGCCTGTACGCGGCGACATTTTATCACCTCTTTTCGTGTACACATACATTATATCACAGTGTACACAAAAAGTCAATAGCCTTTTAAAAAACTATTGACAAAATTTCCGAAATACTATATAATAATAGGTAAGAAAACGCTATGCTTTGTACACTTACATTTCAGAAAGGACACGGTGATTTTTATGAAAAAGATCATTATACCGATTGTTATTGCCATTGCGGCGGTGTTGGGCGTTGTCGGCGGTATTGCCGCGGTGACCGTATACTCCGCGAATTTGGATACGGGTATCAACTCGTTGGTATCGAACGATATTCTTAAATCGGGAAAGTATTATCTTAACGGCGATGTGAACGCCGAAATGTGGTTTGAAGTAAACCCCGATTTCCTTACGCTTAAAGGAAACGATATTGACAAATCGTTGACAGAGTTTGTATTAAGCCATCACGCGGACACCGTGGCAGATGAAGTAGTAAGCTCGGAGCTTGAAACTCTTAAACAGCTTTACTGTGCCGAAAAGCTCTACCAGTTGACCTATATCGGAATTGAAGATCGGATGCCATATGCTATATATGTGGATCGTGATAATACAATAACCGATCGCGAGGAGCTTGTTGATTACGGTAAAGCCGCTGCTTTCCGATTCAACGACCAAACGAATACTATCGGAAATTACATTGGCGAATTTACTCTTGTGGAATAACGGGCTCAAAAAATTGACCGAAAATAAAAAGCGAAAGAGTTGATCTTTCGCTTTTTTATTTGAAAAATTCACATTAAATAAGACCCGAATTATTTATTGCCGAGATGAGCGCCTTTATCGACGAGTTGATTATATCCGTGTCGATACCCACGCCCCAGCCTACCGTGCCGCTCGGGAGCGTAATGCCGATATAGGACGCCGCCTTGGACTTGGAGCTTTGCTCTATCGCGTTCTCGGTGAACGTCGAGATGGTGTAATCAAAGCCCAGACCATCCTTTATCGCGTTGGAGACCGCGTCGAGACGGCCGTTGCCGATACCCTTGAGCTTGCGCGTCTCGCCGTTTATTTTGACCGTGACCTCGGTGGTGATATGCTCGCCCTGCGTGTAATGCGCTTCCACTACCTCCAGCTTTTTCTTGAGATTAACATAGGTTTTCTCGAATATCTCGTAGACCTCCGCGGGCTTGAGCTCCTTGTGAGCGCGGTCGGATACTCCCTTGACGGTGTAGCCGAAATGCTCTCTCATCTTCGGCGGCATTATTATGCCGTAGTTCTGCTCCATAAGGTAGCCTATGCCGCCCTTGCCCGACTGCGAATTGATACGGATAACGTCGCCCTCGTACTCTCTGCCGAGGTCGTGCGGGTCTATGGGGATATACGGAACGTTCCAGTGCTTGAGGTCCTTCTCCTCGCGGAACTTCATACCCTTTGCTATCGCGTCCTGGTGCGAACCCGAGAACGCCGCGAACACGAGCTGTCCGCTGTACGGCATACGCTCGTAAATGGGCATTCTTGTAAGGCGCTCATAGACCTCGATAAGCTCGGGGAGATTGGTGAAATCCAAATTCGGCTCAACGCCGTGAGTGTACATATTGAGCGCGAGCGTTACGATGTCGACGTTGCCCGTGCGCTCGCCGTTGCCGAAAAGCGTGCCCTCCACGCGGTCAGCGCCCGCGAGCAAGCCCATTTCGGTATCCGCTACGCCGCAGCCGCGGTCGTTGTGCGGGTGGAGCGAAACGATGATATTTTCGCGGTCGTGAAGCTCCTTGCACATATACTCTATCTGCTGAGCGTAAACGTGCGACATACTCTCCTGAACGGTAACGGGGAGGTTTATGATGACCTTATTGTCGGGAGTGGGCTTCCAGATGTCGATCACCGCGTTGCATATTTCGGCGGCGAATTCGGGCTCTGTTCCCGTGAAGCTCTCGGGAGAGTACTCGAAACGGAAATTGCCCTTGGTATTCGCCTTGTACTCGTTCATCAACTTAGCGCCGCTTGTCGCGATCTCGATTATCTCCTCCTTGCTCTTGCGGAACACCTGCTCGCGCTGAGCCACGGAGGTGGAATTGTACAGATGAACTATCGCGTTCTTGCAGCCCTCGAGCGCCTCGAACGTCTTCTTGATGATGTGCTCGCGCGACTGTGTGAGCACCTGAACGGCGACGTCGTCGGGGATAAGGTCGCGTTCGATCAGCGCGCGGCAGAATTCGTATTCGGTGTCGCTCGCCGCGGGGAAGCCGATCTCGATCTCCTTAAAGCCCACGTCGATCAGATACTTCCAGAACTCAAGCTTTTCCTCTAAGCTCATCGGGATTATCAGCGCCTGGTTGCCGTCGCGAAGATCGACTGAGCACCATATCGGCGGCTTGTCGACGTACTCCTTTTTCGCCCAGTCAAGGCAGGGGTACGGCGGCATAAAATAACGTCTTTGATACTTGTCTGCAAATTTCATTTCGTTTCCTCCTGAATATAGTTTACTTTTTTTCGTTAGGATCCCGTGTGAAGAACCGTGTCACTATCACCGAATACACCAGCATGGGATATGTGTGATCGAGCAAAAACGCGAAAAACCCAAGTGCCCATATGTTTTTCGGGAGCAATATTACTGCGGATATGAACATCATTATCCCCGCGATCAGCGGCACAGACGAGACAAACCTGTCGATTCCATGCTTTTTGTTGTAAAGGCTAACGCCGATACTGATGTAGTTCATTACGCAAACATAAAGCCCCAATGCCCCGAGGATTATTCCGAATATCTTCATAAACACCTCACTCCGGACAATCCGCGCAACAAAAAAGACCCCATTTCCCGACCCGCAGGGGATCGAGAGATGAAGCCAAAAACCCGTTTTGCGGGATTTAGTCCACGGTACCACTCTCGTTGACGGAAAAACCGCCCACTCATATGCGTCAATCAACGCAATTCTCTGTAACGGGAGAACCCGAAACGGTCTAGTTATCGAAACCGACGTTCAACCGTCCTGCTCGGGGAGGAGCTATATCCGCAAAGCATTACCGTTTCGCACCACACAACGGCTCTCTGAAAATGCACACCGCGGACTTATTTCCCTTCAGCGCATTTTTAATATTTACAAGATGTATTATAGCACTTTTTTGGTGGTTTGTCAAGGGATTTTTTTGATGGTATGGAAAATTTAAATTTCGCGTAACGGCTTGCTGCTAAAAAATAGGGTTTCCAAAGGGCTTGCCATTCGAGACAGGTCTCCTTTGGAATCCCGTTTTTTGGCTGCGAGGCGTTACCTTTATTTTCCCACCGCTACGGCAATTACACTAATGTCATCATCTCTGCCATTCTCTGCGGAACGCGCCGCTTTGGCTATGCGCTCGGAAAGCTCGCACGGGTCTACGCGCTGCGACAGCTCCCGCGAAAGCCACTGCTCGTCCGTAACTACCCCGTCCGTGGTCATAATAATTACGTCTCCCGCACCCACCGTGAATCTCTGCGCGGGCACGGTGAGCTTGCCGCCCAACCCCGCGGGCGGCGACGACAAAGACGCCCGCACGAGCCTGTCCGCGGACTTTATATATGTAGTCGCCGCGCCTGCCTTGTAGACGGCGCACTCTCCGCTGTTCAAGTCGAGACGGCAGATGTCCAGCGTTGCAAAGCTCTCGTCGGCGCTCTTTATCATAAGCACATTGTTGACCGTCTCAAGCGCCGCGGGCAATGATATGCCGCCCTTGAGCAGTTTGGACAGCACCGAACACGCCATAGCCGAGTCGACCCTTGCGCGGCTGCCCGTTCCCATACCGTCCGAGAGGATAACATACAACATTCCCGAAGCGTCGGTGAACGTGTCGTAGCAATCGCCGCAGACGTTATTCTGACCCTTGGGAAGCTGAAACGCGCCTATCTTCGCGGAAAGCGCGGTGCGCTCGTTTGTCGTAATGCGAATTCGTCCGCTGCTTCCTGTAATTTCGGGAAGCTCAAGTTCACGACCGAGAGCCTTTATCAGCAATGTCCCAAGATATTCTCTGGTAACGCGCGGCTCGGTCGTGCCGTAAGCCTCGAACCGAAGTTTGCCGCGCCTGTCGAACATCACAAAAGCCTGCGGAAGCTCAACGCCGTTTTCGCGAAGAAGTTTTTCGGCGCGCTTTTCGGCGGCTCGCGCGCGGTTCGCCGTTTTGACCTCCGCCTTGAGCGCGCCCATATCGCGGAGAATATCGCGCATACCCTCAAGCTGGTCTATGTAAATTCGCCGAAGCTCGCGTATGCGGCGTTCGTCGGACGCGGCGGAGACGTATCGCGAATACTCCGCCGTTATCGCGCGGATAACGCTGTTTTTGTTTACGCACTCCTCCGAGCATTCCGGAGACATTGAAAATTCGGTAAGCTCAAAGCCTGTCCGAAGCTGAGTGACAAGCCGCGAAAATTCCCTGCGGAACTGCTCGTATTTTTTGCCCCAGCACACCATGGAGTTCGGGCAGGAGCGGCAGGCTCTGTCGGCGGCGCGTTCGGCTATCTGCTCGGGATTTGTCGAGTACTTTCGGTCGAGCGTATCGGCCGCGGCGTTTATTCCGCTTCCGATACCGCCGATAGCGTCCGCGGCGAAATTTAAGCGTTCGCGAAGCATAAGCGCGACGGTGCTGTCGGAAAAGTCGTTTTCGGGTACTTTTATTTTCTCGATCGGCACGCATGCAAAAGCTGCCGCGGCTGCTGCCGCCTCGACAATTATTTTCCACGAATTATCGTCAATGCCGAGAATTACGGTGCTTACGGCGCAAAAAAACATAAAGCCGACCGCGCGTACTATCTTTCCGTATTTCGTGAACACTCCGCTTGCGATCGCCGAGAACGCTATTACAGCCGCGCCCGCCCCCGCGCCGTTCGCGCAGAATCCCAGAACCGCGGGCACTGCGACCGCCGCGCACCAAGCCAGTCCGCGCCTTGCGGTAACGGCGAGCAAAATAAAGCCGAGTATAAGTCTGCCGACATTCGCAAACGGGTAATCAAGAGCTCCCAGCGAAAAAAATGCGAGCGCCGAAATTATACAGCAGAGCGAGCAGTCGCGCGGCTCGGAGATGTCGGGGTCGCGGGTCTTGGATATATCGCAGAGCAGGCAGACGCACATTGCGAGAACGCCCGAGGTCAGCGCCGCGACTATCGTTATCAGGAGCTCCGAGGTATCGCCGACCTCCGCGATACGCGCGAAGAACACCGCGAACGCCGCCGCCAAAAATCTCTCGGCGGCGCGGAGCTTAGGTATGTTGAGGTCGGGAATGAACCGCGCGGCAAGCACTATCGCCATTGCCGCCAGTCCTAAGAGAGCGTTCGGGAAGCCGTGGAGCAGAGCGCCGAGCGCTCCCCCGAACGCCGCGCACAGGCTTGGTTTTCCCGACAAACCCGCGACCAGCGCCGCCGCTGTCGGAGCGGCGGAAAGCCCCGACGCTCCGAGCTCCGCGCCCAGTCCGAGAATTGCCCAGACCGCGTTTTCTTTCAAAAATATTCCCCAGTGCGAGAAATCCGTTTCCCGTTTGAATAAAGCCGCTTTTTCAGTCATAATTTTTTATCGTCCTTTCTGTTGCTTTTCCCCATGCGGTTATTAAATAATAGCACGGACGGGGTGAAAAGGGGGTCGGAAACGGTTGTTGGATTTTGGGTGAAGTTAAGTTGTTGTGGGAAATGGTAGGTAATGGTTGGTAATGGTGAGTGGTCATGGAGTAATATGGGGATTTAATTTAATTTATTTTGTTGCCGCACGGGGTGAGGTTTTATTTGTTGTCGGCGGTGGTGTCGTTTCTTTTTATTTCTATGTCGTCTCACGGTGCAAGAGGACACCCTTCGGGAGAGAGGGCGCTGGACACCGTGACAAACAGCGGACGCATTACATGGCGCCCCTCTCTCCCTACGGGTTTCCTCTTCCGATCTCTTTCCCCTCTCCCACTCACCTCCCATATAATTTGTGGGGGCATACTTGTCCCAGAATTTAGGCTCGTTGACGCGGACTTGTGAATTCTTTGCTTACGTTACTTGTTTGCTTGGACTTCCGAAACATTACAATCGCGGACACGACTTTCAATGTA
>JAAVID010000083.1 GCA_014799395.1 Oscillospiraceae bacterium
ACATGTCCTCTGTTTGTCACGAGACCCAGCCCCCTCTTTCCCGAAGGGTGTCCTCTTGCACCGTGCGACGACATAGAAATAAAAAGAAACGAAACCACCGCCGACAACATAATCCCTCTTGCACCCGTGCGACGACATAGAAATTAAGAGAAACGAAACCACCGCCGACAACAAATAAAACCCGGCACCTATGCGGCAACAAATTAAACCTTACCCCGCATTTTTCCGTTCTTATTACAAAAAGATGTATTTGAGGATAAACAGCACGGCGAGCACATACATTATCGGGTTTATTTCCTTGCGTTTTCCGCAGAAAAGGTTCAAGAGAACATAGGAGATAACGCCGAACGAGATACCCTCGGAAATGCTGTAAAACAGCGGCATTGTAAGCACGCAGAGATAGGCGGGTATCGCCGAGGTGTAATTTTCCGCTGTGAATTTTATCTCGGTTATCGAGCTGAACATCAGAAAGCCGACTATAATAAGCGCGGGCGCGGTGGCAAAGGAGGGGATAGCGATAAAGACAGGCGCGAACAGCATTGAGATAAGGAACAGCACCGCCGTAGTAAGCGCGGTAAGTCCCGTTCTGCCGCCCGATACCACGCCCGCCGAGGACTCGACGAAGGTGGTGGTGGTCGATGTGCCGAGCACCGCACCCGCCGCCGTCGCTATGGAGTCCGCCAGAAGCGCGGGCTTTATTTTTGCCAGCTTTCCGTTTTCGTCGAGCATTCCCGCCTTGGCGCTTGTGCCGATAAGAGTGCCGAGCGTGTCAAAGAGGTCGACGAAAAGGAACGAGAATATTATCACGACAAAATTGAATATCCCGACCGCGCTCATATTCACGTTGAAGCACTGCCCGAACGTCTCGCCGAGCTTTGAGAAATCGGTCATTTCAAACGTCGGGAACACCGAGTTATAGCCCGCACCCGGCACGTACAGCCCCGTAAGCTCGCATATCATTCCCAGCACCCAGGTCCCCACAATGCCGATAAGGATAGCGCCCTTTACCTGCTTGATGTACAGTATCGAGGTCAGTATAACGCCGATTATCGTAAGCAGGGCGCAGATACCGTGCGTGTTGAATTCGTCGGTAAAGCCGGTTATCGTGACGAGCGTTGAGGAGCTGTCCACCGCGAGCCCCGCGTTTTGCAGACCGATAAAGGCGATGTACAGTCCGATACCGACGGAAACGGCTTTTTTCAAGGGGAGCGGTATCGAGTCGAAAATAGCCTCGCGCACCCTTGTAAGCGAAAGCACGAGGAAAATAACGCCCTCGATAAAAACGGCGAGCAGAGCGACCTGCCACGAATACCCGAACCCGATGACGACGGTATAGGCGAAATAGGCGTTGAGCCCCATACCCGCCGACAGCGCGAAAGGAAGATTAGCCATAAACGCCATACAAGCCGTGCCGATAAACGAGGCGATACAAGTGGCGAGCAGCACCGCCGTGCCGTCCATACCCGCCGCGGAAAGCACGCTCGGGTTTACGGCGAGGATATACGCCATTGTCATAAACGTCGTGATACCCGCCGTTATCTCGGTCTTGACGTTTGTTTTGTTTTCCTTTAATTTGAAGATCCTCTCAAGCATTTTTTTACTCCTTTTTCAATTCGCTTATTTATGCCATTCGGTAAAAGCCGCTCTTGCTCCGAGCCTTATACTCCGCCCGATATTGGGTTTCGCGGGCAGCGCAGAGCCTCCTTTATCCTTATATTATAGCAGATAACGGGAAATAAGTCAATATTCGGAGCGCGTTCGTATTATTCGGTATGAATACGCTCCGGGCGCTGCCTTTATTCAACATTCAAGCCTTCAATGTAAATTAAACCTCTTGACATTTAACGTCATTTGTGATAAAATATAACTAAACAGTATAAAAAAAATTGGTAATATCGGCGAATTTTCGGAGGTTCGTTATGACACATAAGGAAAAAGCGATAAAGCTGCTGGAAGAAAAGTATCACTGCACACAAGCGCTATTCGGCGCGTTTGCCGCAGACCTCGGTCTTGATTTAAAAACCGCGTTCAAAATAAGCACCTGCTTCGGCGGCGGTATGCGCTGCGGAAATACCTGCGGGTGCATTACCGCGGGGCTGCTCGTTCTCGGTATGACGTTCGGCTTCTACAACGCGAGCGACAGGGAACAGGAGGCTTACGGAAACAAGAAAACGGAGGAGTTTATCCGGCGCTTCACCGAAAAAATGAACGGAATGGTAAACTGCCGGGACATTCTCGGAAAGGATATTTCCATTCCCGATGAAATGGCTGAGATACGCAAGGAGGGTCTTATCCTCCAAAAATGCCCCGCCGCTATCGCCGCAAGCATAGAGATACTCGAGGATATGACGGCGGAATACATAACCTACAGCGCGGAGTCGTCCGTAAATTACGAGGACCTTCCCGAAAACGACGATCTCCAGACTATGGTAAAGCGAATGGGGCGCTCCAATAAATTCCGCCGCAACGTGCTGGCGCTGCTCGGTTCGGCTGAAAAGGTCGCGTTTATCCAGTTCGACATACGCCGCTTTAAGATAATAAACGACCTGTACGGCGAGCAGTTCGGCGACGAGGTGCTGGAGCATATCTCCCATACTCTCGGAAGCTACTGCAACGAAAATCAGTACTTTTTAAATCTCCGCAGCGACGTGTTTATGGTAGTTACCGAGTGTCCCGACGACGACTATCCGAGGCGCTTTATAGACGGTCTTGAGGAGCTTATGAGCGTATATAAGAACGTGACGCTCAGATTTTCCTACGGCGTATATCTTACCGAGGACAAGACAATGGAGCTGCGCCGTCTGGAGGACAGGGCGGCTATGGCAAGGCGCACCGCAAAGGCGGGGGCGTTCTCGAATATCGTTTTTTACAAGGAGCAGTTCAAGGACTCGCTTTACAACATCAAATTCATTGAGGAAAACCTCTGGAAAGCTATCGAGGAGCACCAGTTTTTGATGTATCTCCAGCCGAAATACAGCATTTCCAAAAACAAGATAATCGGCGCGGAGGCGCTGGTAAGGTGGAGAAATCCCGAAAGGGGCATGATATTCCCCGACCAGTTTATTCCCGTTATCGAGGAAAACGGCTCTATCGTGCAGGTGGATCATTATATATGGAGCAGAGCGTGTATGTTTATCCGCAGATGCATTGACGCGGGTATCGAGCCTTGTCCCGTTTCGGTAAACGTTTCGAGAGTTCATCTCAGAGGCGACGAATGTCCGCAGATACTTTCCGATATGGTGAGACTTTCGGGTATCCCGGGAGAGCTGCTGGAGCTCGAGATAACGGAAACGGCGGACGATCTCCAGATAAGCAGGCAGACGGAGCGGCTTAAGGAAAGCGGCTTTAAGCTGCTTATGGACGATTTCGGCAGCGGGTATTCCTCGCTTAACGTCCTGCTTGAAACGCCGTTTGACGTTATAAAGCTCGACAAGCGGTTTATGGAGAATATGATGACCTCGGACAAGGGCAAAAATATTCTCGAAAACGTTCTGCAAATGGCTTCAAATCTCGACATAACCGTTCTCGCGGAGGGCGTTGAGACAAAGGAGCAGGTCGACCTACTGACAAAGATAGGCTGCGACCAGGTCCAGGGCTATTACTACGCGAAGCCAATGCCCGAAGAGGAATTCTTCGAGCTTTATGTAAAGAGTAATTCCAAATAAAATAATCGGTATGCGGCGTATCATCATTGTTATGGTACGCCGTTAGTCTGTATACAGAGTTTCCAAAGGGGCGGAGCCCCCGCACCTATCCCGCTCTCTTCAAGAGAGATAATTGCAATATAATGAGAAAAATGTAAAAATTATCTTGAAAATTGTCAAAAAATATGTTATAATATAAAACTAACAGGCATTGCAGAAAAACATAAACGCAATGCAATTCTCTTTGAACCCTTTTTCAAAGAGACTACAAACGCACGACAGATAAAAAAGAGAAACGGGGAAAACGTGCTATATTTTATGACCCTCGTTTCTCGCCATGGGGAAAGGACGAGCTTATGAAACACAGGGTATTATTGTCTGCCGCGGCTGCATTGATATTCGCGGTGCAGACAAACTTGGCGGTTCTCGCCGACGATTATTCTGCCGAGACGGAGACCTCGGAGCAAGCTCCAACGCTTGTTCCCGAGGAGACTGCTTCGTTTGGTTCTACGGAGCTTGCTTATACGGGACAGGTGAAGGTTTCGATAGCTCCCGCGCTCGATATGGCGGGAGAGGTGGAGTTCACCGCGGAGCTTGCGGGTGAACGCAAAACGATAACTCTTAACGACAGCGCGGGCGAGGCGGTTTTTTCGGGTCTCGCGAGCGGCAGGTATACGCTGAAGGTTACGGGCAGCGGCTTTGCGGATCATGTTCAGACCGTTGACGTGGGAAGTCAGGCGGTAAACGTCAAGCTGATGACGGGCTTTGCGGAGGGTATAGATTACCAAAGGGGTCCGCACCCGGGAGCGCTTCTCATCGGCGACGTCAACAACGACGGCGTTATCGACGACAGCGACAGACAAGCGCTTACCGACGCGGTGGACGGCGGCGGTGTTTCCGACCTCAACGGCGACGGCGTTACCGACCTTGTAGACCTTGAATACCTCGCAAAGGGCTATAATGTCGAGGGCGCGCATTCCGTTTCCGAGACGGTCATCCCGTCGACGGTCATCTCGCCGTCGGCAGGGGAGGGAACGCTGACGGAGGGCAGCCTCGACAGCCTGTTTGTGAAAGAGGGCAGCGTAAAGCTGTACGCTATGGACGGAGTTATTTCCGACGACAATCCCGTTTCTCTTGAATTTGAGATGATCGACGACGCGGCTTCACAGGCTGACGGCATCGTCATTTCCGTTGCCGAGGACAACCCCGTCGCAAAGGCGGAGGTCGATATCGTTTATGTCGACGGTGACGGCGTTCTGGCAACGCAGACCGCGCTTATCGAAAACGGCGTACATCATCTGCTCGACACGGAGGAAGTCACCGTAGATGTGGACAGGCGCGGAAACATACATATAAACCTCGGCTCGCAGATAGCCGTTAAAAAGGTGACCTTCAAGATATTCGGTATGACAAAGGACAGCGCGCTTGCCGAAATTTCTTCCGTCGAGTTCGTGAACGGTATGGAGAGCAGGATACCCGAGCCCGATACCGATATTCCCGAGGGTCTTTTTGCGAACACGGGCGACAAAAGGTTCGTGCTCGGCTGGGAGCCCTGCGTGAACGTAACGGGCTACGAGGTCGAGCTCTCCGTCAACGGGCGCACCGAGCTTCAAAAAGTCACGGGAAGCTCGCTGAGCGTTTCGACGTTCGGCGGCAAGGAGCTTGTAAACGGCACGACCTACTCCGTAAGAGCGCGTTCGGTAAACGGCGCGTGGAGAAGCGGCTGGAGCGAGACCGTAAACGCGACCCCGAGAGCTGCAAAGAAGCCCGATAAGCCCGACGGTCTGACCGTTTCGGGCGGTTACAGGAGCTTTAAGGCGTCCTGGAAAAAGACCGAGGACGCGGAACGGTATAATCTTTACTATAAAAAAGTCGGAGAAAGCGAGTACACCAAGATAGCCGATATTACGGCTGTCGGCTTTACCGTCTCCGACCTTGAGGATAAGACGGAGTATACGCTTTATGTTACCGCGCTCAACGAGTACGGCGAGAGCGCTCCTTCGCTGTCCGCGATAGTCAGAACAACCGATATTGACCCGCCCGTAATGCCGAAGTTCAATCTTATCAACACGGGTGAAAAGGGACAAAAGGGCGCGCATATCGCCGATGCCCGGCACAATTACGGCGATATGGTCGACAGCCTTGACGAGGACGGCAGCGCGTGGGGCACGGTAGACCACGACGCGGCTTCGTACTACTACCGCGCTTCCTGGGACGACGGCGGCTACAACTACATCGGCGACAACGGTCTGTTCTATGAGTTCGACAAGGCTTACGATATGGACCGTATCGCGCTGTACGAGTCTGTGCCCGGTTCTCCCGAAATATACTACGCGAGTATCAACTGCTGGGACGAGGACGGCAATAAGACGGAGTTCCGCAGGATAGGCGTTTCCAAGAAATACGACGGCGAGGGGCGCAAGTATTTTCAAATCAATCTTCCCAAAATAACGGCTAAGCGTATCCAGATAGCGCTCGCGAATTATTCGGCAAGCGGACGGATAAACGTTGCCGAGGTCTATTTCTATCATTACGATACCATTTCGGACGACATTATGGCGCTGTATTCGGACGATCTTCACCTTGTGCTGAAAAGCGGCGTAACGCAGTCCGATATTGACGCGCTGAGAAAGCGCATAAACACTCCCGACCCCGTTTGCGGAGAGCTCAACCCCGACAGGGAGCTGCTTGAAAGGGAGCTGAAAAACGCGGAGGATATACTCAACTGCAAAAATTTGAACGCTCCCGTTTATATCCACAATTCCATCACCACCAACGACGTGAACAGGGGCTTCGGCGGTCTGAACGCCTGGCAGCCGGTAGGCGTTACCGCGGCGGCGGGCGATACCGTGACCGTTTACGTCGGTCATAACACCAAGAAAACGGGCGCGAATACCAATCTCCAGCTCGTCGCTACGCAGTATCACGCGGAGTCGGGCTCGCTCGCCAAGACCGTCTGCACTCTCAAGGTCGGCGCTAACGTTATCGATATACCCAAGATATGGTCGATCGATAAGGAATCGGGCGGCGCGCTGTACGTTCAGTATACGGGAAGCAGCGCCAACGACCGTTACGCGGTTCGCGTGAGCGGCGGAGTTAAAGTGCCCATACTCGACCTTTACGGCGTTTCCGACGAGGCGGAAAAGCTGAACAGAACAAACGCGTATATGACCGAGCTTGCCGATCACTGCGCGAAGCTGGAAAGTCTCCACGCGGAATATCACGAGGCTTCCTCCAACGGCAATGTAAACAGATACGGCTACGAGGAGCAGAACTGCATTCTCGGCGCTTCGGATATACTGCTTGACAATATGCTGCTGTCGCTTCCCGCGCAGCGCATACTCGCGGCGGGTACGGCTTCCAAAGCGGTTGCCTCGCTTGACGCGGTGGAAGAGATGATGAACCTGTTCTATCAGCACAAGGGGCTCAACAAAAACGCCTCGGAGGAGATAAACCGCTTCCCTAAGGGACATCTTAATATCCGTTATCAGAGAATGTTCGCGAACGCGTTTATGTACGCGGCGGGCAATCATATCGGTATCGAGTGGGGCTCATGCTCGGGTATGCTTTCCAGCAGCTCCGTGCAGTCCGATGAGGACGGGCGCTACATAAGCGGCAGCTATTTCGGCTGGGGCATAGCTCACGAGATAGGTCACTGCATAAATCAGGGCTGCTATGCCGTTCCCGAGATAACCAACAACTATTTCGCGCAGCTCGCGCAGGCTAAGGATACCAACGCGGGTATGCGCTTCACCTACAAGAACATTTACGACAAGGTGACCTCGCGTACCGCGGGAAGCTCGTCCAACTTAGCGACGCAGCTCGGTATGTACTGGCAGCTCCGCGCGGCTTATGACGAGGAATACAACTACAAGACCTTTGACGACCGCGGCGAGCAGCTTGACAGCCTGTTCTACGCGAGAGTGGACTCTTACGCGAGAACGCCCTCGAGCGCTCCCGCTCCCGAGGGTATCGCGCTCACGCTGAGCGGCGGCGGAGACCAGTGCCTTATGCGGCTTGCCTGCGCGGCTGCCGAAAAGGATATACTCGAGTTCTTCGAGCGCTGGGGAAAAATACCCGACAGCGATACCGTGCGCTACGCGAGCCAGTTCCCGAAAGAAGAGCGCGCGATATACTACGCCGACGACGATTCGCGTATCTACCGTATGAACAATTATTACGGCACTCTCGGCACGGACGGCGATGTTGAAGCGGCGATCGCTTCCGCTTCCGCGAACGGGTATGAGGTAAACTTCACGCTGAACGCCGATATTCCGGAGGACGAGGTACTCGGCTATGAGATAGTGCGCCGCACCACATCGGGCGGACGCGTCCACAGCGAGGCGGTCGGCTTCACGACGGGAAACAGGTTCACGGACTACGCGGCGGGACTTAACAACCGCGTCGTTACCTATGAGATATATGTCGTGGACAAGTATCTTTACCGCTCCGCTCCGCTGACGCTCGAGCCTATCAAGATAACCGACGACGGAAGTCTCGACAAGAGCAATTGGACGGCTGCGACCCTCGGCGTTACCGCGGACGGCATTGAGACCGCGGGCGACGACAACGACCCCTGCAATTCCAAGCCCGACGAACCCGCTCTGCTCGCGATAGACGGCGACTCGAACACCGTGTTCACGGGAACGGCAGTAAGCGGCGCGAAGATACTGTTCGAGCTCAACAGACAGGAGACAGTTTCGGGCTTTAAGTATATCTCGGAAAGCGCCGTAAGCTATACGCTTATGGTTCGCGAGAACGGTACATGGCATAACGCGGCGGGCGGCACGCTCGACGGCAGCGGTACGGTATGGTTCGAGAACGCCGACGGAAAATACGTAAGCACCTATAAGACAGACGCGGCTATGCTCGTTATCAACAGCGCCGCGGAGCTCGCCATCGCGGAATTCGACCTGCTCGGCGTAACGGGCGACAACGTTGATTTCAAGCGTGACGGCGCTGTCGGCATACTCGCGGAGGACTACGAATACGCGAGCGGAGAAATCATCCCCGAGGGCTCGCTGGTATTTACGGGCTCGTACAAGGGCAATCCCGCGTACAATGTCGTAATGCTGTTTGACGAGAACGGATATGTTGTCGGAAGCGCTTCCGAGGACGGAAGCATAAACGCTTCTCAGATAATCCTTGCGGACAAGCCCACGGGACTTATCCGGAACGTTTCGGAGGGCACCTGGATATACTGGGTGGACGCTTCGGCTGCCGATAGTTTTACAAGCGTCCGCGCGGAGCTTTACCGCGTGAACAACGCGCTCACCAACGAGGGCGAGAGACTTGTAAGCGACTCGCTGTTTATTGAGATACCGTACGATATTCCGTATATCACTTTCGGCAACGATTAAGTGGGGTAATTGAATATGTGCAATGTAAAATTTAAACTCCCCGCGATAGGGGTAATTATAGCGGCGCTTTTATTCTTTATGCCGGGAACAAGCGCCGCGGCTTCCTCCGAAGCGCACGTGGAACTGACGGCAAACGGCAGCGAGGCGCGGCTTGTTATGGATTTTCCGCAGGCTGCCGCGGAGGAGATAGCCTCAATGCAGATCTCGCTTGTCGTATCGGAGGGCGCGGATATTGAGTTCGTGCCCGACGGCGGACTGGCGGCGAAAATAGTTGAGAGCCGCTTTCACCCCGACACGGGCGTGCTTACGATATACCTCGCGGGTACAAAGGCGCTCTTTTCGGATACTCCGCTGACCGTCGGCACGATAAAGCTCGGCAGCGGCGCCGCGGCGGTGGGAGTTGCGGAGGGCTCGATAAAGTTTGTGCGGGGAAGCGAGCTCGTCTCTCCGAGCGATGTTGTTTATCCGAGCGTTGTCACTATTTCGACGGGCTCGGCTAATACGCCCGCCGGCATTCCCGACACGTCCTTTGCGGTATCGTTCGGCAATAACGTAACTCCCGACGAACCCGACGAACCCAACGAGCCGAACGACCCTTTTTTCGAGCCCGTTGAGCTTGCCGACACATCGTCGTTGGAGAACGCTGTCGAGAGGGCGGAAGCGTTCAAGCGCGGCGACTTCACCGAGGAGAGCTTCAACACGCTGACCGAGGCGCTGGACAAGGCCCGCGCGGTCCTCTCAAACGAGAGCTCAACGCAGGACGAGGTCGACGAGGCGCTGCTGGTGCTCGAAAACGCTATCGGAATGCTGACTTCTTCCCACACAGCCCCCTCGGGAACGGACGATTACAACATAAGCGGTCTCGGCGGCGATACGTCAATAACCGGCACGAGCAGCACAACAAAGGACTTCGGCGAGGCTGTCGTGCCAAATCCGCCCGAGATAAATCAGTCCGGCGTTATCGACGGTCAATCCGACGTTCAGTCCGACCAATCGGATGTACAATCGGATACGACCTCGGATAAAGAGACCGAAAAGAAAAACAACACGGTCATCTGGATAGCCGTTGTTACGGCGGTTCTGGCGGCTGCGGCAATCGCCGCGGCGCTGGTGCTGAAAAAGAAAAAGAAATAACCAATAAAAAGGCGTTGAACGGTTCGACGCCTTTTTTATTGACTTTCGGCGGCTTTTGTGCTATAATTGAATTAGAATTTTTTTTTGAAAGGAACACGTTTATGAAACGTTTTTTGAGAATTATTACCGCTTTGGCGCTGGCGGTTTCGGTGACGGCTTGTTCGGACGGTTCGGGTTCTTCGGAGAGCTCGACAAGTTCAAGTTCTTCCGAGAGTTCGACAAGTTCAAGCTCTTCCGAGAGTTCGACAAGTTCAAGTTCTTCGGAAAGCTCGACAAGTTCAAGTTCTTCGGAGAGCTCGACAAGTTCAAGTTCTACCGAGAGCTCGACAAGTTCAAGCTCTGCCGAGAGCTCGACAACTTCAAGCTCTGCCGAAAGTTCGACAAGTTCTTCGGAAAGTTCAACGACCGCGAGTTCAACAAGCACCGCGGAAAGCACGTCGAGCAGTGTTGAAAGCAGCTCATCAAGCAGTACCTCAAGCAGTACCGAAACAACGGATGAACCGAATTACGCGTTATCCAATCCCAACGCTTCCGAGGAAGCCGCAGAATTGTATAAGTTCATCTGCGATACATATGGAAACGCGATAATATCGGGGCAGCAGGAGTCGACGTGGATGGGCAGCGAGCAGTATGAGTTCGACTATATCTACGAAAAAACGGGAAAATACCCCGCGATACGCGGTCTTGACTATATGAACGACGACTTCAGCGGCGTAAACCGCCGCGCAAAGGAATGGCACGACCGCGGCGGTATCGTAACTATCTGCTGGCATTGCGGCTTTGACTTTACGGGAAGCTGGGACGAGTGTATGAAAACCGTCCGCCGCGACTGGGACAAGGCGCTCACCGAGGGAACTCCCGAATACGAGAGCCTTATCGCGGGAATGGACAAGGCGGCAAAGGCGCTCAAGGAGCTCAAAGACCAAAATATCCCGGTGCTCTGGAGACCGTTCCACGAGCTGGACGGCGGCTGGTTCTGGTGGAGCAAGGGCGGCGCGGAAAACTTCAAGGAAATGTGGAGGATAATGTATCGCCGCTACACCGACTACTGGGGTCTTGACAATCTTATCTGGGTGCTCGGCTATTCGGGCAACGGACAGGGCTACGCCGACTGGTACCCGGGCGATGAATACGTTGACATTACGGGCGCGGACTCCTATAACGACGGCGCAAATCAGCGGCTGTATGTGCTGGCAAGACGGATAGCGGAAAAGCCCGTCTGCTTCCACGAGTGCGGAAGAATTCCCACCGTTAAGCAGTTAAAGGACGCAAAAGCGGGCTGGGTGTGGTTTATGACCTGGCACACCGAGCACATCACAAATAACAACCGCGTTTCCGATCTGAAAGAGATATATAACGACGATTACGTCATAACGCTTGACGAACTGCCGTTCTGATGGAGGCAATATGACGCTAAAGGAATTAAAGACGGGAGAGAGCGCCGTAATAACCGGCGTAGGCGGGGAGGGCGCGCTTCGTCAGCATTTTCTGGATATGGGAGTTATCCCGGGCGCGGAGGTCACGGTGGTGAAGTTCGCGCCTATGGGAGACCCTATGGAGCTCCAGATACACGGCTATGAGCTTACTCTGCGCCTTGCGGACGCGGAACGGATAGCCATTGAGCCGATAAAAGAGAGAAGCAATCAGCACCGCAGGATAGACAGGATATATCCCACGGTTCACCCAGGGCTCGGCGAGGACGGAAAATATCACGACAAGAACGACAAAAAGCCCGGGTCAAAGATAAAATTCGCGCTCGTCGGAAATCAGAACTGCGGCAAGACCACCCTTTTCAATCAGCTTACGGGCGCAAATCAGCACGTCGGCAATTTCCCGGGCGTGACGGTCGACAGGAAAGACGGCGCTATCAGAGGTTATCCCGACACAACGGTGACCGACCTGCCCGGTATTTACTCTATGTCTCCGTACAGCAGCGAGGAGATAGTATCGCGCAATTTCGTTCTCGAAGAAAAGCCCGCCATTATAAATATCGTGGACGCAACCAATATAGAGCGCAACCTTTATCTTACCATGCAGCTTCTGGAAATGGACGTTCCTATGGTCGTGGCGCTGAATATGATGGACGAGGTCGCGGGAAACAACGGCGCTGTCGACATAAACGGTATGGAGGCTATGCTGGGCGTTCCCGTTGTTCCTATCTCCGCGGCTAAAAACGAGGGCGTAAACGAGCTTATAGAGCACGCGCTTCATATCGCGGAGTATCGGGAAAAGCCGATAAAGCAGGACTTTTGCAGCAAGGACAACCACGGCGGCGCTATCCACAGAGCGATACACGCCGTGGAGTCCGTTATAGAGGATCATGCCGAAAAAGCCGGGCTTCCGCTGCAATTTGCTGCTACAAAAACGATAGAGGGCGACGGGCTTATTATGGAGCAGCTCAAGCTCGACGAGAACGAAAAGGAGCTTATCGAGCATACGGTCGTCCAGATGGAGCGTGAGGGCGGAATGGATCGCAGCGCCGCTATCGCCGATATGCGCTTTGACTTTATCGAGTACGTCTGCGAAAGCACCGTGCAGAAGCCGCGCCAGAGCAAGGAGCGCCTGCGCTCCGAGAAGATAGACCGTATACTTACGGGAAAGTGGACTGCGATACCGTGCTTTATTCTGATAATGGCGGCGGTTTTCCTTTTGACGTTCAACGTTATCGGAGCGTTTCTCCAGAATGTCCTTGAAATGGGGATAGACAAGCTTTCGTCCGCCGCCGACAGTCTGATGACCTCCGCGAACGTCAATTCGGCGCTTCACGGGCTGGTCATCGACGGGATATTCGGGGGAGTGGGCAGCGTGCTCAGCTTTCTTCCCGTTGTGGTAACGCTTTTCTTCTTTCTCTCGATAATGGAGGACAGCGGATATGTCGCGCGCGTCGCGTTCTTTATGGATAAGCTGCTGAGAAAGATAGGTCTTTCCGGAAGAAGCATAGTGCCTATGCTTATCGGCTTCGGCTGCACCGTTCCCGCGGTGATGTCCACAAGAACGCTCCCGAGCAAGCGCGACCGCAAAATGACAATTCTGCTCACCCCGTTTATGAGCTGCACGGCTAAGCTGCCGATATACGCCTTTTTTATAAGCGCGTTCTTCCCGAAAAACGGCGGGCTTATTATGACGGGTCTGTATATACTCGGTATAGCCGTCGGGATACTTGTCGCGCTTTTGTTTAAGGGAACTCTTTTCAAGGGCGAGGCGGTGCCGTTTGTAATGGAGCTCCCGAACTACCGTATGCCGGGAATAAAAAACGTGGCTCAATTATTATGGGAAAAGGCAAAGGATTTCCTCAGCAAGGCGTTTTCGGTGATCCTTATCGCGACTATCGCGGTATGGTTTTTGCAGAGCTTCGATTGGCATTTCGATATTGTCAGCGACTCCGCGCAAAGCATTATGGCGACGGTCTCGGGGTGGCTCGTTCCGATATTCGCGCCGCTCGGTCTCGGCGACTGGCGGATAGTCACCGCGCTGATAAGCGGCTTTATGGCTAAAGAGAGCGTCGTCTCCACAATGGAGGTACTGTTCGGCGACGGTATTCAAACCGCGCTCACAAGCGTTTCCGCCGCGACTATGCTGGTGTTCTCGCTGCTGTACACGCCCTGCGTCGCTTCTATCGCGGCGGTTCGGCGCGAGCTCGGCGTAAGGTGGGCGGTCGGTATCGTTATCTGGCAGTGCGCCGTAGCCTGGGTCGCGGCATTCGTCGCGAGAGCGGTATGTATAGTTCTGGGAGTTTAAGGAGGGAATTATGAATTTAGCGGATATAGTTGTTATTCTCTTGCTCGCGGCATTGGTCGCAGCAGCGCTGTTTATAATTCACAAAAACCGAAAAAAAGGAAAATGCGGCGACTGTTCGCAGTGCGCGGGCTGTACAAAAGATAAATCTTGACATTTTATTCGGTTTGTAGTATAATATTTTTAACGGAAAAAACCGAACCGCGGAAATTTTAACTTACAGGAGGTCCTATATGGAACATTACAATCCGCTGCTCCCGAACGACGAAAACGGCAAAAAGTTTATAACTATCGGCGAGATAATGCTGAGACTTACTCCGCCGAATTACGAGAAGATACGCATGGCGTCCGCTTTTGAGGCGAGCTACGGCGGCAGCGAGGCGAATATCGCGCTGGCGCTCGCGAACCTCGGCGTTGACAGTACATTTTTCAGCGTTGTACCGAATAACAGTCTGGGCAAGAGCGCGGTGCGCTGGCTTCGCTCCAACGACGTGCACTGCACCCCCGTTATTCTCACCTCGCCCGAAGAGACGCCCACCCACCGTCTCGGCACTTACTACCTTGAAACGGGCTACGGTATTCGCCCGAGCAAGGTAACATACGACAGAATGCACAGCGTGATAACCGAGTACGATTTCGGGAATGTAGACCTCGAAGCGCTTCTCGACGGCTTTGACTGGCTGCACCTCAGCGGTATCACTCCCGCGCTCGGCAAAAACTGCCGCACGCTGATAATGGACTGTCTCAAAATAGCGAAAGAGAAAGGTCTGATAGTCAGCTTTGACGGCAATTTCAGAAGCCAGCTCTGGAGCTGGGAAGCGGCGCGCGATTTCTGTACCGAATGTCTGCCGTATGTGGACGTGCTCCTCGGTATCGAGCCATATCATCTCTGGAAAGACGACAACGACCACTCCAAGGGCGACTGGAAGGACGGCGTTCCGCTCCAGCCGAGCTACGAGCAGCAGGACGAAATATTCCGTCATTTCATCGAAAGATACCCGAACCTTAAATGCATAGCGCGCCACGTCCGTTACGCTCACAGCGGCAGCGAAAACAGCCTTAAAGCGTTTATGTGGTACGACGGTCACACGTTTGAAAGCCGCCTGTTTACGTTCAACGTCCTCGACCGCGTTGGCGGCGGAGACGCGTTCGCAAGCGGTCTTATCTACGCTATGATGAACGGCTTCAAGTCAATGGATATGGTAAACTTCGCCGTAGCCTCCAGCGTCATCAAACACACCATCCACGGCGACGGCAACATCACCGACGACGTTCAGAGCATTCGCAACCTGATGAACATGAATTACGACATTAAGAGATAAGGGCAGTGGTGAGGCTCCGCCTCACACTCCGGCAAGGGCTCTGCCCTTGCATCCCGCCTAAGGGGCAAGCCCCTTAGGAATCCCGGTTCCCAACTCCTTGGGCTTTGGGATTATGACGTTGCCTCTGTAAGGTAACTATGTGGTTCTTGGCTATTTGCTGTAAAATTACAAGGATACCCGAATTATAAAAGAATAACGGCGCGTTTCGTGTGAAAACGCGCCGTTTATTTATATCAGCCAAGAACTGCGTTGTAACCTTACAGAGACGACCTAAAAATTAAATCGCCCAAAGTGTTGGGAAACGGGATTCCTAAGGGCGCAGCCCTTAGGCGGAGTGTGAGGCGGAGCCTCACGACTGCCCACACTGCCGAAACATTACTCTCTGCTGACTTCCAGACTGGAAGCGAGGTTTGTAACTTGCTGGATAATCTCCGTTATTTCGGAAACGCTGTTGCTAATGAACTGGAGGCTGTCGTTGAGGTCGTCGACTGCGTGGTCGGTGTTGTCGACGTTTGTTTTTGTGCCGTCGACGTCGGTCATAATGCCCGCGGAGGAATCCTTGATACCGTCAATGTTGCCGAGTATCTCGTTGGTATGCTGCTCGGCAGCCTTAAGAGTATCCGCCGACCTTACGGCAAGCGTTCTTATCTCACCCGCGACTACCGCGAAGCCCTTGCCGAACTGTCCCGCGCTTGCCGCCTCGATGGAAGCGTTTATCGCGAGGATATTTGTCTGCTCGGAAATGCTCTTTATCTTTCCGAGGATACGCTCGTATTCGCCTATGCTTACGCTTATCTTGGAGACATAGTCCGCGATCTCGTTTGCGCGGTTGAGAATACCTTTGATATTTGTGCCGAGGGTGTTCATATCCACCTTGATGTCCTTGTTCTTGGTGGAGTTCTCCGCCGCCTGCTCGGATATGGGCATAATTTTGTCGGAGAGCGTCTGCATTGCCTGGTGAATATCCGCGACAACGCCCGCGAGCCTGTTGTTCTGATCCTCGATCTGTTTTGCCATTTCATGTGTTCTGTTTTTCTCGTATACAATACAGTTGTTTGGACTGTTGTTTCCGTAGAAAATGGTGGTCGCCATATCGTGGCAGGACTTGAAGCCGCACGCGTGGCAGTCGATATGTCTGTCCGCCTCGGTGTACTTGCACATCGAGTTGAAAATATCGTTGAGCTGCTTTTCGGTAGGACGCTCCGAGGTACATCTGTTTTCGTACTTTCTGAGGAAGTCCTCCAGCTTCAGCGATTTGAATATCGCCTTGTGGAAGCGTTCGGAAGCC
>JAAVID010000084.1 GCA_014799395.1 Oscillospiraceae bacterium
ATATTTGTCACGAAATTACGAAAGGGTTGATATAGATGAAAAAAGCAGTCGCGGTGCTTGGGATCGGAACTGTCCTGGCAGTGGCGGTAGGGGCTGTTCCGCGTGCGGTCGAGAGCGCTACCCCCGTCTCCGAAACGCTCAAGGCAAGCGTGCGAAGCTACAACGAAACAGTTCTCGGAACAGGCGAGCTCACCTACCTCGGTCAGCACGAAATAACCTCCTCCCTGCCGCTCGTTATCGAAAAGCTCCTCGTGCGCGAGGGCGATACCGTGGAGGTCGGAGATACCGTCGCGACTATCGACAGAAACTCCTCCGCCGCCCTTATCGAAAGCCTCGGTCAGGTCTCGGCGCTCGCAATCTCGGCGGCCGATCTATCTACCGCCGTCGCGCTCCTGCCCGAAAAGATCACCGCCGACTGCTCGGGGCGCGTCATCTCCGCCGCCAACAGCGGACAGGCAGTCCAAAGCGGTTACAGCATCGCAACCGTCGCGCAGACCGAGGAGCTTGCTGTCACGGCTGCGATAAGCGAGCTCGACATCGCAAAGGTCGCGGTCGGGCAGGACGTGCGTTTCGGTCTCGCGGCTTACCCCGACGAGGTGTTTTTCGGCAAGGTCTCGTCAATATCGCAAGCCGCTCGAAGCCAGTATAACGGAGCCGTTCTTGAAACGGTCGTCGATGTTGCGATAACGCCAAATGTTCCCGACGAACGCCTTAAATCGGGGCTGTCCGCGGAGGTCGAGATCCTGCTCTCCGAGCCGCGCAGTATATGCGTTCTCCCCTACTCCGCGATAGCGCAGGACGATTCGGGCGAATACGTTTATGTCTACGAGAACGGAAAAGCCGTCCGCCGCGGCATTTTCACGGGCGCGGAATTCGCGGACGGTACGGAGATCACGGTCGGAATAACGGCGGACGACATCGTATTTCAAGACCCTCTGGAGATCGCCGACAGAAATTATATAAGAGTAGCCGAAACCCGGAACCTGTCCACATAGCCGCTCAACGCTTGTCTTTCGAGCTATGTGGACAGGTTCTCAAGAGTTCAAATAAAGGGGTCAAAATGACGATAACCAATTTACTTGTAAACATATTCAGAAGCCGGACTCGCTCCCTGCTTACAATGGCGGGGATAGCGGTGGGGGTGTTTTCCGTGGTGCTTATCTCGACCGTCGGAGCGGTCGGGACTTCGGAGGTAAGCAAAACGCTCGTGACTATGGGCGTTGATACGCTGCTTATACAATCAGCGAAAAACTCCGTTTCCGTAACGCTGACCGACGGTGACGTTTCCGCCGTCCGCAATATCGACGGGGTTAGCGATGTAATGCCGCTTATGGCGAGCGTTACCGAAGCGAAGATGATCAACCGCCGTCTCGACTGCTACGTCTGGGGCGTTGACAAATCCGCCGACAAGCTCATCTCGCTCGAGGCAAAGCACGGACGGCTGATAAACAACTCGGATACCGCCGCGCGTTCAAAGGTATGCGTTATCGACGAACAATTTGCTATGGCAAGCTACGGAAGAAGCAACGTCGTCGGGAAAACGCTTTCGATGTTTCTCGGGGGGAAATATCATAATTTTGAGATAATCGGCGTGGCTCGGTCGGGGCTGTCGTCGTTACAGGGAATGCTCACGAACATTATGCCGGGGTTTATGTATATACCGATAAGCACCATGCAGGGGCTGTGCGGTCGGACTACCTACGACAAGATAGCGGTAAAGCTGGTTGATATGAACTCCGATACCGCTATCGTGAGCCTTGTGACCGACGAGTTGAACCGCAGGAACGGCATTACCGACGGATATGTCTGCAACAATCTGCTTGCGCAGAAAGGACAGCTTGACGATATTCTGAACATCGTTACGACGGCGCTTTCGCTGGTCGCGGGAATATCGCTGGTGGTGTCGGGTATCTCCGTTATGACGACTATGATGATGAGCGTCGGCGAGCGCACGCGCGAGATCGGCATTAAGAAAGCTATCGGCGCTAAGAGCTCCGATATATGCATTGAATTCCTCACCGAGAGCGTTATACTGACCCTGCTCGGGAGCGCCGCGGGGATAGCGTTCGGACTGCTTGCCTCGTTTATCGGCTGTATTGTCGCGGCGGTGCCGTTTACCGTGAACGTCGGCTCGCTGGCGGTCTCGGCGGTCGCTTCGGCGGCGATAGGCGCGGTGTTCGGCGCTTATCCCGCGGCTAAGGCGGCTAAGCTGAAGCCCGCGGAGGCGCTCAGGGCTAACTAGGGCTTTTGATATTTCGTTTCCCTCCGCCAACGGCGGGGGAAAGCGAACAGAAATTTTTGAGCGGCGAAGCAATAAAATATTCGATTTTCAAAAGAACTTTTCCCACTTCCGTTTGCGCAATTTGTTTTAAACATTTCACCGAGACGATCTCTTTTGAGATTTATAACGCTGCGGTGAAGAGTATCCGCAAGGACTTTCCCCCTCTTTCGAGGTTCACTGACGTGCCGCGATCGGTGAGACCCGTTGAATTTACCTTGACAATATAGCAAGGAGGTCTGTCCGAGTTTTTTCTCACTTCCGAATCGGGGCGAGGTCGCCGTTTCAAGAACGGTAGCCTTTGCGGTTGCCTTTTGACGTTTTACTTGGTGCTGAGGGAAGTTTAACATTTTGTTAAGTGCATTTTACTGCATATTTTTCGATTCAAAAAAAGCGGTATCGTGTGGCGATACCGCTTTTTTTATTTGGTGCTGTTTTGTTCAAGCGGCACGACCGCAAGGGTTTTTCCGAGCGAATTCAGTACCTTAAGGACTGTATCAAGCTGCGGACTGGTACTTCCTCTCTCCATTCTGGCAATGACAGGCTGTTTTACGCCGCTCATCTCCTCCAGTTTTTTCTGACTGATACCCTTTTCGTGCCGCGCCTTGATTATCTCGCCGATAAGGGCAACGCGCAGATCGCTCTCCGCGATCTCCTCCGGCGTGAAAAGCTCGCGCTCAACCTCGTCCCAGCTTTTTCCGACAGCAGGATTATTTTCAATATTACTCATATTTAATACCCCTTTCTCTTAGGTCTGCAAGCTCTCTCTTCGCTTTTTCCAACTCGCGCTGAGGAGTTTTTTGTGTTTTCTTTATAAAACAGTGAAGCAAGACAAAGCTGTTGTTTTGCCACGCAACAAAAAATATTCTGTCGCGCAGCGGACGCAGCTCCCATATATCACCGTATAAATGCTTTACATACGGCTCTCCCGCCTGTGTTCCGTAATTGCTGAGGGTCTTTACATAATCCCTTATTTTGTTCAGCTTTATTCGGCTGTCCTTGTCATTCCTGCGGGCTAATTCGTTTAAATATTCCAACACGGGTTCTTTTCCGTTCCTGTCCTTATAAAAATAGATTTTGTACAAATAACATCCCCTCTTTAATTTATATTATACTCAAAAGTTATTGAACTGTCAAGTACTTTTGAGTTATTAAAAAATTTCACCGTAAATAAGTTATTATGAATATTACACGCTGAATGACTTTTTAAATTCAGTTGAAAAATTTTAAAAAGCTCTTGACAACCTCTCCAAAATCTGCTATAATAATTGAGTTAATCGTTAATTTTGACGATAACCCCTTTCCCGCACGAAAAATTGCGGGATATATATCCATAAGGAGGTGCTTATAAATGGCAAAGCTCAGTGAAAAGTACGAGGCAGTCATCGTTTTCTCCCTCAAAAAGGACGAGGAGCAGATCAAGGCGCTGACAGAAAAGTTCTCGGAGCTTATCAAGGCTAACGGTACTCTTACCAACATCGACGAGTGGGGCAAGAGAAAGCTGGCTTACGAGATCAACTATGAGGGCGAAGGTTACTACGTTCTCTACAATTTCGAGTCCAAGCCCGATTTCCCCGCAGAGCTCGAGCGTGTTATCAACATTACCGACGGCGTTCTGCGTTCGGTAGTTGTTCTCGCGAAGTAATGAATGGATAGTTTGCAGTCAGAAAGTTTAGATGAAGCGTAATGAATGGTTTGAACGGAGGTATTCGCTATGAACAGAGTTATTATGATGGGTCGCATTGTCAATGAGCTGGAACTTAAGACCACTCCTAACGGAGTGACGGTTTGTTCTTTCAGCCTTGCAGTTGACAGGAATTACCAAAAAAAGGGCGAGGATAGAAAAACCGACTTCTTTAATGTCGTCGCTTGGCGCGGAACAGCAGAATTTATTACGCGCTATTTTGGCAAGGGAAGAATGATTCTTGTTGAGGGCGAAATGCAGACAAGAAAGTATACCGACAAAAACGGCAATCCCGCGACTTGGTATGAGATCATGGTGGACAATGCCTACTTTACGGGTGAAAAAGCCAACGGCGGAAACGGCGGTTATGGCGGAGGCTACGGCGCTCCTCCTATCCCCGAAGAGCCTGCGGGTTACGGCGGAGGGTATTCCGCACCGCAGAGCGCGCCCGTTTCGCAGCCCGCACAACAGGCGGCTCCCGCAGCCGACTTTTCAAGCGCGGATTCCGACGATTATCCGTTCTGATCGAGAACACGGCGGCTGTTCGCCGCACAATGAAACGAATTTTATTCGAGGTATCTTAAATCTTACAGGAGGTAAAGTATCATGGCTGAAAGGACCGAGAGATCCGCTCATCCCGTTAAGCGCACACGCAAAAAGGTTTGCCAGTTCTGCGCTGACAGGACGGAGTTTATTGACTACAAGGATATTGCCAAGCTCAAGAAGTATATGACAGAGCGCGCTAAAATTCTGCCCCGCAGAGTTACCGGCTGCTGCGCTTATCATCAGAGAGAGCTTACAACAGCGATCAAGAGAGCAAGACAGCTCGCGCTGATCCCTTATGTAGCGGACTGATCAACAAAAAGTTATCCGCAGTTCTTGGAACTGCGGATTTTTTTGTGTTAATTGTCCTTGTATGTCGCGAACTGCTCGGCGTTGAGCTTCTTTAAGCAGACCGCGATATAGCCGCGGTCGGTTCGCCAGAGCATGGTGTAATCGGGGTATATGTTTTTGTATTGGCTGTAAAACTCGGTCTCGGAGATTATCTGACTTTTGAGACTGCTCGGGGATTTGCCGACGAACGCCATTACAAGCTGTAAATTAAACGACGATATGATCTCGCCGAGCATGGAGTTCATAACCGCGTCCAGGTCGAATGCCTTTTCATCGATGAACTCGGAGGCGATGTACTGCAATACGTTCTCCTCAACGGCGGTCATCATTCCGTATATATCGCCGTTTGCGGTGGTAAAGGTGTCGCCGTAGCAGAACGGATTTGACAGCTTATAGCCCGCGTATTTCGCGTTGGCGAGCTTGGCGTTCATCTGGAACAGCACCTTGATGTAATTTCTGACTATGCCGTCGAAGAAATCGTCTTTGTTGTCGGTCGCGGCGGCGTTTTGCGTCCACTTGCTCTTGGTTTTTCCCGTTATCGCCTGATCCTCAACGAGGACGTGCGCGGCGAGCCAGCCCGCGCATACGCCTATGAAATGCTCGAGCGCCTCTTTGGAATAGCTTTTCGCGACTATCTCCTTTTCGAGATTGGGAATGACTACGTCGCGCATATTGTCGTGGATCTTTTTATGTACGGCATAGCCCGGATAGTTGATAGACTGCTGGTATGCCTCCTCCTCGGCGAAATGCTTTACGGTGTATGTTTTGAGATACTTTATCGCTTCCATACAGGTCGTTTTGCTTTTTTCGTAGTCTTTGTCCATAAAGTTGCTGATGATACGGTTGACT
The DNA here is from genome assembly GCA_014799395.1 of Oscillospiraceae bacterium. GTDB lineage: Bacteria > Bacillota > Clostridia > Oscillospirales > Ruminococcaceae > CAG-115. The sequence continues at coordinate 5,706 of JAAVID010000084.1, forward strand.
ATTGAAAAAAGCTGTTTATGCGCACTGTCTATTGACTCAACGCCTAATTTGTATTCTTCTTTCCACTCAAAAAGTTCCTGCTCCAAAACGCTCACTACCTTTACTGTGTAATTTTTATTCGTTAATACATTATAGCACTTTTTTGTTGAAAAGTCAACAGCCCGTCTGCGCTTCGCGCGAAGCGCAAATTATAATTTCCCCTAAAGACTTGCAGCTAAAAAACGGGATTCCAAAGGGGCTTGCCCCTTTGGCGGAATGCAAGGGCAGAGCCCTTGCTAGGTCTGGGCGAAGCCCCGCACCGCCGCGAAGCGGCGGAACCAAAAGAGCGCTAAAAGGGTTTGGGGAAAAACAAGAGTTTTTCCCCAAATCAAGAATTTTGCCAA
>JAAVID010000085.1 GCA_014799395.1 Oscillospiraceae bacterium
CTGCCCAGTTCCTTGGAGTTATATCCTTCGAAGTAGCGCATTTGGAAGAGGGCGCGCTCGGCATCCGGGAGGCGGGCGATGAGTTGGAGTACGGCAGCTTTGGAGAGGTCCTCCTCGAAGGAGGCCAGGGCGAGGGTTTCTTCTTCGGTGGGGGTTTCCCGGGACTGCTTGCGGACCTGGTCGATGTAGATGTTTCGGGCGGTTTTGTAGAGCCAGGCGCGGCATTGGTTGGTGGAGAGGTCCTCCACCGCCTCCCAGTGGGTGAAGGCCCTCAGATAGGTCTCCTGCACCAGGTCCTCGGCGGAGGATTTGCTTTTTGTCATGCTGGTGCAGTAGGTAAGGAGTTCTGTGCGGAACTTGGTATACAGGGCCTGGATTTCCATCTTGGCGGCTCCTCTCTCTTGCTGTGTTCAACTATATAACGGTTGAAGGCGAGGAAGTGTTTACGGAAATTTGAAAAAATTTTCGCTGCCGCCTTCAGCGGCAAGGTAAGTTGTTTCGATTTGAAGCCCCGGGGCTGCGCGCCCCGGACCCTCATCCTACTTTTTGCTTGTGTAAAAACACACCAGAACCCGTGGTTCTGGACTCCTCTGAATTACGGGGGGTATTTTTTCTGCGCTCCGACGTACCTGACTGCTTCTACTTCAATGCTTACCTTCGTGCGCCGGTGCCTTGCGGCGATCCGCGGATTCTAACGGAGGTACGCAAAGCTTTGGGGGACTTTTGCTGTGGGGTTGGGACGCAAAAACCCTGCGATGCGCTCAAATTGGCACCGCAGGGCTTATGGGAACCGCCGCAAGACGGCCTTGAACAGACGCTTCGCCAAATTCGCGGGACCCGGCAATATAGACCGGACAGTCCCCCAGGTGAAGCGCAAAACAATTTCCCTCGTAATAGAGTATCGCTGCAAAGCGATGCTCCAGGGATTCTTAAACCGCAGGCGTTAGGCCGCTGAAAGCGGCCCCAGCCCTAAGGCGGCCTATGGCCGCCCCACGGGTGGTTTAAGCGCGTTTTTGGTTACTTTTGCCGCAGGGCAAAAGTAACGGCCGGCAATCAGCCGAAGATCGACATCCCCGGCGAGCCGTCGTCGGGCAGCGCCGGCCCATCGTCCGCCGACGGCAGGGATGGTTCGTCGGAGGTTCCGCCGCCGGAGTCCCCGCCAAACTCCGGCATGGTGACGCCCATGGCCGGCTTCCCACGAGTGCCTACCAGAATGATCTCATTCCGGCTCTTATAGTTGCTCTTCGCCTCTTGGGTGCGGGATATCAGGGTCCCGTCCCCACTATAGACGTTCCGGTAGGAGACTACATTGTGCCCTGTGTAGGGGCTTTGCTTCTGCTGCTGCGTGCCCCAGTCCAACTCGTCTGTCTCTACATACTCTGTCTCATATTTGGTGCTGCTTAACTCCTCATAGGTCATCTTCACGTAGGTGTCGTCCGTCTTCGTGCCCATGATTGTGACCGTAATCTTGTCGTTCACATAGCTTACGTCCAGGCGGATCGGATACCCTGTGTCATTCTTGAAACGAAACTCCGGTCCGCCCCAGCTGACCGTTGCGTCCATCCCCCACGTGATATAACTGGGCGCGTACCGGTGGGCGTACCGTTCCACTATCTCCAGGTTTGCCAGCAGAGTGGCGTAATAGATCGTGCTGGACACCTGGCAGATGCCGCCGCCGATGGTCTCTACCGTCTCACCGTTGACGTACGCCGGCGCCGCGCCGAAGCCCCGCTCCACTGTGCGCTGGCCTACCACCTTGTTGTAATCAAAGATATCCCCGTCGTTCAGGATTACGCCGTCGCAGCACTCGCCCGCCAGCTTCACGTTGTTCCGCCGGACACGGGTGCCGCCTACGCTGGTGGCGGTGGAACTGAGTTCGTCCCGGAACAGCACCGCCTCCATCTCCTGGGCGGTCATCTCCGGATAGGTCACCTGGGCGGGCAGCTGGATCGTCTCGCCGGGGGCCGCCGCGTCCAGCGCAAACTGCGCCGCCTGGGGGTCCAGACTTACGCCTACCGTGCCGTCCACGACCTTGCCCAGTTCGATATCATACCGGGCATTACTGGGCTCCGCATTCAACTCCAGCGCCAGGACCTCCATATCCAGGCCCTGGCCGGGTATGGACTCCCAGGCGGCCTCCAGTTCGCCGGGGCCGCCCTCCAGGGCCGCGATGGACCGGATCAGCGCAGCCTGGTCCAGCGTCCGCCCATCGGCGGGCTTGGTGGCATAGATGCCCTCCCGGGTCAGTTCGTAGCTGCCGCTTACAGGCTCCCGGTCGAAATTCGCTGCCATCTCCGCCGCCGCCGCGCGAAGGACGCCGTCGTCATAATATACCACTATATCCGTGCTGGCCCGGACCCCTAAATGACCCGTGAGCATCGTCCATCCGTTCTTAAACCAGCCCGCCGCACCTTCCGCACGGCCGACCGCCCAGGCGGATTCCGCCAGCTTCCCGCTGTCGATGTATGCCCCCAACTCCCGCTGGGTGCGCTGGCCAAGGTTCTCCCCGTCCGCTGTGACGGTAACCCGGCTTCCCAGAAGCTCGTCCGACGCAAGATACGCCTCCAACTCCTCCCGGGTATATCCCCCCAGGGACTGCTCCCCCAGCATGACGCCGGGAAACACCTTGTCATAGCCGTTGGCGTACACCCCCAGCGCCGCCGCGCCGCCTACCAGCAGCGCCGCAATCAGTCCCAGGGCGATCCAACCGCCGTTCGACTTTTTTTTCTTCTTCGGAGTGACCCCCCACTCGGTGAGGAACTCCTCGCTGGGCTGCGCAACCCGCTTTCCTGTCATGGCCTTGCCTCCTTCTCCCTCCTGGCGGGAGGAAGCCTCGATGATTTCTTAGTGTATCACAACCGAAACGAAAAAGAATTACAATTGTGTAACAAGCGGGGAAATTTGCGGGGAACGGGAAGTTTTTATTTCCTGTCTTTACCTCTTCCAGAATTTCTGCTATAATTCCCCCTATAAAAATCATCTACGGAGGCCCGAGGACCATGCAGGACCTGAACGCTACCAAACGAACCCTCGCCCAGTCCCTCAAGGCGCTGATGGAGAAGCAAGCCTTCTCCAAAATCAGCGTCGCGGACCTGTGCGGGAACTGCGGCATGAGCCGCAAAAGCTTCTACTACCATTTCCGGGACAAGTACGACCTGGTCCACTGGATCTTTCAGACGGAGTTTCTCCAGACCATTCAGGACGGCGATCAGCTGAGCAGCTGGGAACGCTTCAGCCACATGTGCCGCTACTTCTACCGGGAGCGGGACTTCTACCGCCGCGCCATCCAGATCCAGGGACAGAACTCCTTCCGGGACTGCTTCTGCGAGGCCATCGCCCCCGCCATCGAAGACATGGCCGCCGACTGGATGGATGGCGGACGGGACAAGAAATTTTATACTACGTTTTTCGGCGACGCCATCCTGTCGTCCATTCTCCGCTGGCTGTCCTCGCCTCAGCCGGAGCCTCCGGAGCGGTACCTGGAGCATATCCACCATGTGCTGGTGGTGGGAGCAAGGCGGCTGCTGGAGGAATTGGAGGAACCGGAAAAAGAATCCCCCTGACACGCCGTCAGGGGGATTCTCACTTCGGTTCATATTTCCAGATTGGCGTAGGCGTTCAGCGACGCGTCCCCCAGGTGGCCGGCCAGGTACTCGTAGTACGCTTGGCTGCCGATCATCGCGCCGTTGTCCCCGCACAGGGACAGCGGCGGAAGGTACAGCTTGATCCCGTTTTCCCGGCAGGCCCGCTCCAGGTCGGTCCGGATGGTTTTATTGGCGGCTACGCCGCCTGCCGCCACCAGTGTAGTCCGGCCCGTACGCCGCGCGGCCTCCATGGCTCGGGGGACCAGTTCGTCGCTGATGGCCGCCGCCACCGACGCCGCAAGGCCGGACCGGTCCAGTTCCTCGCCCTTCTGGGCGGCGTTGTGGACCAGGTTCACCGCCGCTGTCTTCAGCCCGGAAAAGGACATATCCAGATCGTTCCCCGCCACCTTGGCCCTGGGCAGGGGATATTTCGCAGGGTCGCCGCCCCGCGCCAGTTCCTCCATGGGCTTGCCGCCGGGGTAGGGGAGTCCCAGCACCCGGGCGATCTTGTCGAAGCATTCTCCGGCCGCATCGTCCCGGGTGGCGCCCAGTATCGTCATGTCGGTATAGCCCGCCACGTCCACGATCATGGAGTTGCCCCCGGAGATGCACAGCGCAAGGAAGGGCGGCTCCAGTTCCGGGAACGCCAGGTAATTGGCGGCGATATGCCCCCGGAGATGGTGGACGGGGATCAGGGGCTTACCCAGGGCAAGGGCCGCGCTCTTGGCAAAATTCACCGCCACCAGCAGCGCGCCGATGAGGCCGGGGCCGTAGGTGACGGCTACGGCGTCGATGTCCGGACGGGTCAGGCCGGCGTCCGCCAGAGCCTTGTCCGCCAGGGCAGCGATGGCCTCCACATGCTTCCGGGAGGCGATTTCGGGGACCACGCCCCCGTAGATGGCGTGCATGTCCGCCTGGGAGAGAATCGCGTCGCTGAGAACCTGGCGGCCGTCACGCACCACCGCCGCCGCCGTCTCGTCGCAGGAGGACTCAAACGCTAGAATATTCATGCCTTTTCTCCTTTCAGGAGCAGGGTTTTCTGCAAAAGTGTAGCACGCCGGGGCGGGGTTTGTCAAGCGGAGACAGGTCCTTCGCCACGCCGCTTGATTGGATGCCGGATCACTGTCTTCAGCTTCTCCGGAGCCGTCCGTCGGGGGTCGCCCAGGTAAATCTCATGGTGCCGCCGCTGGGCCGTAAAATCCGCCTCACAGTTCTGCTCCCGGACAAACGCTTCCAGTTTCTCTATGCTGGCCGGTTCGGCGTCATAGGGACCGATGTGCAGCAGATGGGCGCACAGGCCCTCCTCCCACCGCCAGAGGCGCGCCTTGCTCAGGTCCAGGTCCGGCTTTTTCTTCGCCAGCCGCTCCCTGGCCCAGAGAAAAATCTCCTCCGTGACGAAATCCGGCTGGCGGATCATGGACGTCCAGAAAAATTTGCTCTTATCCGCCGGGGCTTTGCCGTCGAAGGCCGGGTCCTTCGTCCACCACACGCCCTCCAGCGGCGGAACCACATACTCAAAATAGCCCTCCGGCGCTTCGCCGGACATCTTGCTCATCTTTACCGTGAAACTCAGTCCGTACAGGATCTCCATCGCCTCCGCGTAGGCGGGGGAGATGTTGGGGTCGCCCTGGCCGTCCACGGCGAAGAAGACCATCTCCGGAACCTGGACAATCGCTGGGTTCTTGGGGAGGTAGAGGTGCTTTTCCGCTTTTTTATAGTCGATTTTATCCATTGTCCCGCTCCTTTTTGGGTGTACGCTTCCGGGGCTTCTTCGCCGGAAGCGCCGCGCATGTCACCCGTACCAGTTCCGCCAGCGTCTCCCGGTCCTCCGCGTCCGGCACGAACATCTCCCCGCCGCCCTCGTAGGGGATGTCCCGTGGGCAGTCCGGCAGCAGCGCCTCCCCGGCGGGGGTGATCTTTACCAGCGCGCGGTCGCCGCAGATAAGGCCGAAGTATTTTCCGCCGCAGTACAGGCCGTACTCCCCGAACATACGGCGGTATGTAATGGTCCCCGCGCCGGACATCTGCTCCATGACAAATTCCACGTAACTCAAGCTGGAGGCCATCTTACTCCTCCTTCCGCCACTTCCGGCACTGCTCCAGCCGCAGGCCGTTGTCCCCCTGCTCCGGGTCATAAGCGTAGTCCGTCAGCTGCCTGCAGGAAAACTCCGCACACTGCCCGCAGTGATCGTGGGCTTTCTCCTCGCAGCAGTTCTTTACCGGACATTGCCCGTGAAAAGGCGCGGCGATATTCACGCACCCCTTGCAACCCATGCTCTCCCGGAATTCACACTGGCTGCACAGAATCCCGCATCTTGATTCTACCATGTCGCTGTCCCTCACTTTTCCGCTCCGTCAGGAGCCTGTCTGCTCCCATGATACACCTGCAAACCGGACAACTGGCTGTCATATTTCCCGCAAATTTTTTTGAGCCGGGCCGCCAACTCCTGCCGAAGGTCCTCCGGCTCCAACAGTTCGGCCTGCTCCTGGAAACTCAGCACCCACCGCAGGACCTCCTCCCGGTCCGGGAACCCCCGGCGGAACAGCAGGGAACCGTCCGGTTCTTGGCTGAAACTCTGGGGACCATACTCGTCAATGAGCCGCCAGCGGGTCTCCGGCGCGAAGCGTACCGCCGCCTGCAGCGCGTCCGGATACACCCGCTCCACCGGCGGGACCGGGTTGGGGACTGGGCGGGGCGGAAACTCCTCCTCCAGGGTTTCCAGGTCCAGCATCCGGGTCAGCTTGAACATCCGCCAGTCCTGCCGCTCCCGGCACCAGCCGAAGAGATACCAGCTGGACCACCGGAACACCAGCCGCGCCGGTTCCACCTCCCGGCGGCTCTCCCCTGCAGGGGCGAAATAGGTGAAGCGCACCGGGCTGCGCCGGAGACAGGCGTCCTTCAGCTGCTCCAGCCGCGGAGCCAGGAGGGGACCGTACCAGGACGCCAGGTCAATGACCACACAGTCGTCCGCCGCGCCGGACTCCGGCTGGGGGAACTTTTCCATCAGTTGGCGGTAGCAGCTGGTGCCGGACACGCTGTCCAAACTCCGCAGCCCCGCCAGGATCGCGCCGCGGTCCGCGTTGGTGAGCATAGTGCGGTCGATCTGGTAGCCCTCCATGATGGCGACGCCGCCGTGGACGCCCCGCTCCGTGCGCAGGGGAATGCCCGCACGGCACAGGCGGTCGACGTCCCGGTAGATGGTCCGCTGGCTGACCTCGAAGCGGTCCGCCAGCTGGGCGGCGGTGACCTGCTCCTCCCGCAGGAGAACGGCCAGAATGCCGATCAATCGGTCTACGGACACAGAACATCCC
>JAAVID010000086.1 GCA_014799395.1 Oscillospiraceae bacterium
AGGAAACCCGTAGGGAGAGAGGGGGCGCTGTGTAACACGTCCTCTATTCGTCACGGCAACCAGCCCCCTCTTTCCCGAAGGGTGTCCTCTTGCACCGTGCGACGACATAGAAATTAAAAGAAACGAACCCACAGCGTTCAACAAAGAAAACCTAACAACCTAAGCGCTCCCAAGATAAATAAAAATTTAAACATATTTCATCTAAACACCGCCAAATGAAACGAGGCTTTTGTACAAATAAACAAAAATATGTCACCGCGATTGTGAAATTTATTTCAAAAAACAGTTGCAATTTTTATTCAATTCTGCTATAATAATAAGTAGTATTTGCAAAATGACGTAAAAAGCAGAAGGAGTTGTAAGTTATGGCTTTTACGATTGACGATAACAACGACGGATTTGAAGTTGCCGACGATTTCCAAATGACTACCAAAATTATGGTGTTCGGCGTCGGCGGCGCAGGCGGAAACGCTGTTTCGCATATGGTCGAAAGCGGTATTCACGATGTTGAGTACGTTATCGCCAATACCGACGTTGCCGCGCTCCGCGGTAAAGACGGCAGCAAAATGAAGCGTATCCAGATCGGCAGAAAAACAACTAAGGGTCAGGGCGCGGGCAACGATCCCTCTAAGGGCAGAGATTCCGCGGAGGAAAACCGCGAGGATCTCGAAAAGGCTATGGACGGCGTTTCTATGCTCTTTATCGCCGCCGGTATGGGCGGAGGTACGGGAACGGGCGCAGCTCCCGTCGTAGCAAGCGTAGCAAAGGAAAAGGATATTCTCACCGTCGGCGTTGTCACTAAGCCGTTCGGCTGGGAGGGTACCGCTAAAATGCGCCAGGCTATCGGCGGTATTTCCGAGATGAAGAAGTACGTTGACGCGCTTATCGTTATCCCCAACGACCGTCTTAAAGAGCTCAAGGGCGCTAAAATAACCCTTAAAAACGCGTTTTCCGAGGTCGATAATATCCTCTGCAAGGCGGTTATGGGTATTATCAAGCTCCTCCAGGGCGACGGTCATATCAATGTCGACTTCGCCGACGTTAAAATGGCGCTCAGCAATTCGGGTATCGCGCATATGGCTATCGGTCACGGCAAGGGCGATTACAAGATCGACGAGGCGCTCGACGAGGTTCTCAACAGCCCGCTGCTCGAGACCTCTATCAACGGCGCAAGACGCGGCTTGCTGAACATCAGCGTGCCGAGCACGTTGTCGTTCGAGGAGTTCGACAGCCTTACGCAGGACATCGCCGAGAAGTTCAATACCGACGCGAGATACAAGTTCGGCGTTGTGTTCGACGATTCGCTGGCGGAGGACGAGATCTCGCTTATCGTTGTCGCGACGGATTTCTCCGACGACGCGCCGATAACCTCCGTGCCGGGAGTTTCCGTTTCTTCCGCCCCCGAGCCTATGGCTTCGGTAACGGTAACGCCGACCTCCGAGGGTCTTTCGGGCAATGTGGGCTTTGCCTCGGGCTCGTCGGATATTGATCTGCTGCTCCAGAAGTTCAATCAGGGCAGGGATTGATTTAGTCAGATTACACAATAACTAAAAAATCCGAAACATTGTTTCGGATTTTTTGTTGTTAAAAATGTGAGAATTCTCGGAAAAGCTATTGCATTTTTCGCGGATTTGTTATACAATATTATATATAGGCGTTAAAAACGGAAGCCATAAATTCGACGTAATAATCGTTCATTTGGAGGTTTTTTATGAATGGTATCAGCACGGCTTGGGGAAACGAAAGTTTTTATTTGGGAAAAAACAGAACAGTTTCTTATGAAAACGACGGAGCTTTTTCGTCCTTGATATCGGAAGCGCAAACCTCACCCGAAAGCGGTGAAAACAAATATGATTTTTCTGATATGTATGTCAGAACGCACCAACATTCGATTGAAGAGGACAAAAAAGACCTTTATGCCGCATGGAGACCATGGTCGAACCGGAAATATATGTGGGTTCCCGTAGCAGGAGATTTGGTTGAGCTTATGGAAAGCATAGAGAAAGGGCTCGCCGACGGCAAACCGCTCAGAATATTTACACGGTCTCAATAAAATATCATACTTATTAAAAAAGGGGTTAAAATATGGACAAGCTGGTAGCTTTTTTCAAAAATGTGTGGTTCAAGCGGGCGGTGGCGCTGCTGTGCTGGGGATACACCGCGCTTATGCTTTGGGTGGCGTGGCTGAATTTCGGTTTTTTCTTCGTGTTTGAAAATCCCACCCCGCTTTTCGTGCTGTACCTTTTTGTGAACATTGCCGCGCTCGGGCTGATGATCTATACGAGAAAGCAGATGTTCACCAAGATAAACGCGTATATCCTGCCGCCTATCGTGTTCGCTATCGTTATCTTCGGGTTCGGAAACTGGTATATGATAGCGCCGCCGCTGGCTGTTATGGTCATATTGTTCTTCGTGAATAATTCAAATGAAACGCTGAAAACCGTGCTCGGCACTATGTATCTGCTGATGTACGTTATCGGCGTGGTCGGATATATCGGAATACAGATGTTTATGGGCGACGTTTCGTTTACGGGAGTTGACCTCACAAGGCGCGATCCCGATTATGAAAAGCTCTCCGAATCGGGAGAGTACCGCATAGTGCGCTATATCAACGATACCAACGAGCGCAAGACTATGACATATTACGTTGAATACACGGGCGACGACGTTGAAATACCGCTCGGACTGTGCAAAAAGGTGTTCGGCTGCCGCCACATTCACACCGCGACATACCAGAACAGAAGCGAGGACCTTGTGCAATGGAGCACGCAGAGGGTCGACGGAGTAAAGACCGACGTTCTGCTCGTCGAGGGCAGTCTGCGTGAAAATCCGTATCTCATAAAGCCCGTCGAGGAGGACGACAGCTCGTCGCGTTCTTCAAGCACCACCACCACGACAAGCAGTGAGGAAAGCAGTTCGGTAACGAGCGAAACCGGCGAAACGGGTGAAACGGACGATACCACCGATGATACTGCCGATACCGCGGAATAAAGTAAGTAAAGGAGAATTGCCTTGGAAAGAACATTGAAGCTCGTCGGAAAGACTTCAAATGAGATTTTTCTGCTCCGCTATCCCGCGACGCTGCTTGACTTCTGCGATTTTGACCTGTCGCTTTTCGCGAAGGATTCCGTAGACCTGTGCAATGAGGCGCTGAAAACCGGCACGCTCAACGACGACCGCGCCGCCGAGCTGCGCAAGGATATTCAGAACGCGCACTGTTATATTCGTCAGCATATAAGAACGGTCTACGAAAAGGTCGTGCTGGACTGCTGGATAGACTATGTGTGCCGCCGCGACAATATCGGCGACAGCGCGCTGTGGAACCGCTTTGTGCGCTGCAAGTCGCCGTTTGAGAAAGCCGTGTTCGCGAGACTGTGCGACTTCCGCTACAACCGCGACATCAACCAGTGGCTCAATATCGTGAGAGTGCAGGATTACGCGCGCACCAAGGTGAATTTCGTGTTCACCGAGACTGTGAAAACGGTGGAGGAGGTCGCGGCGAGGAGAAACTATTTCGACCTCGCGTTCAGCGTTACCGCGCGCGAGCTCGGGTGCAGGATCGAGGACTTAGGCGTTACAAAGGTGTTTTCCGTCGGGAGAATACCGACCGCGCCGTTTATGTTCCCGAATATTTCCAAGGAAATAGTGCGGAATGTTCTCGCGGAGTTCGATTACAGCGACGATTATTCGGACGTTGAGGAATACGGCGACACCGCCGATCAGATAGCTATGGACGCGTTTTCGCGTATGAAAGAGGGCTTGCCGCAGGAGCTTTCGAGTTACAGCATAGTCCGCGGCAAAATGGAGAATTATCCCGAAAAAATATTTATGCCGTGCAGTCTTAAAGCCGTAGTCGACCTCGAGATAGACACGATGATCGAAAACGGCGGCTGGCTCGCTAAGTGCAAGCGCTGCGGGCGTTACTTTATGAAAGACAACGAGCACCCCGAGGATTACTGCTCGCTTTATATCCCGAACGGCAAGACCTGTCTGGAGCTGTGGGAGGAGGAGAACCCCAAGCCCAAAGTGACCTCCGAGCTTGAAAAGCGCTGCGCCGAGGTCACGGACGAGATGTATCAGCGCGTCGACAAGACTATGAGCGTCAAGGAGTACGACTACTGGCACAACTACCTTGAAGCGATGAAAAAGAAAGTCGACAACGGCGAGATAGCCCCCGAGGAGCTGGAGAATTTTCTGAATTACTCGCTCGAGGTGGATATTACGCGCAGCAAGCCCATAGTCGAGGTTCCCAAAAAAGAGCCGGAGCCGCCGAAAAAGGGCGTAGTAAAGCCGTTTGTTCCCGAGAGGATAAACCGCAGCGACATTCCGCCGACTGCCCCCGAGCCCGACCCCGAGGAGGAGAGGGCGTTAAGGGAGGGTTTTTTCACCTCGCCGACCAAGCAGCGCAGAAAGAACGAGCAGCCGCAAATATCGCATATTATCCGCGGCGGCGAGAGCCTGGGCGGTGAAAGTCACAGCAAGCCCGACCCCGCGGGATTTCAGCCGTTCGGGTCGCCCGTTCAGCCGAAAGCACCCGTGCAGCAGGCGCAGCCCGTTCAACACGCCGAGTTCAAGGAGCCCGAGCAGAAGCGCAGTCCGTTTGAGAACTTTCAACGTCTTGAGGAGAGAATTGAGGAGGAAAAACAGCGTCCGCGCCAAGAGCTTCGGGAGCGCCCGGTTCGTTCTCTTGAACAGAACGACAACGACAGAGACGCGTTTGCGTTCTCAATGCCGCGCAGACGTGAATTTTCGGAGAACGAACCCGCCGAAAGAGAACGCCGCCCCGAGACACAGCGTGCCGAGACACAGCGTGCCGAGACACAACGTGCCGAGACACAACATGCCGAGAGACCTCGATACGATTATGACGATGATTACGCGGCAAGAGAGAGACCGCGCCGCGCGTCGAGGTTTGAGCCCGAGTTCACGGACGAGTCGGACGATCGTTATTACAACGCCGTTCCCGAGCCCGTTTCTCAGCCGGCGCAGCTTGAGCCGCCCCCTCCTCCCAAGCCGAGGGTGATACGCAAAAACGCCGCGGCTATCAGCGCTTACGGCAAAATGGCGGGCGCTTCGGTAACGACCGCTCCTCCGGAGCTGGAGATAGTTTCCGAGCCGCCGACAATGGACCTTACGGACATTGCGCCGCCCGAAAAGCGCGAGCCCGAGCCGATAGCAATGGAGCCGCCGTCCCGCGGACGCGACGTTGAGCTCGACGACGACCCGTTCAAGGACATCGAGAGCATTTTTGACGTGCTCGAGCAGTCCGAGAGCGATATGGGCGCGCGCCCGAAACGTTCAAGACCGCGCGGCGACGAGGCTGTCGACCACGGCGACAAGCCCTTGCCGAGAGCGGTCACGAAAAAGAACGCGCCGAGCGGTATCTGGACGGAGGACAGGGAGCTTTTCGACGAGCCGTCCGATGTTCCGGAGCAGTCGGAGCTCGATATGCTCAAGGAAAAAAAGCACGGAAGATCCAACAAAACCAAGCACCTTTACGACGCGATAATGCGCGAGCCGAACGATAATCCGAATTTCAGACGGTGATTTGTCTGTAATTACTAAAATAGAACCAAAAAGCGGTCGGAAAAATTGGCTAAATGTACAGTTGAAATTTATTGCGCAATGGTGTATAATATAAATTGAGCAAAAAGTGCGGGTTGTCCGCATATTGTTTGGAAAAATTTTACTTGGAGGAATTTACAATGAGCATTAAAAGAATTTTGGCTGCTGCGGCTGCTTCCGTAGTTGCAGTTAGCGCTATGGCAGTTGTTGCTTCTGCTGACGGTTCTGTAACTTTCAGTGATGCATCTTGGTGGACAGAGAATATCATAATTAACGAGGATGGTTCTAATGTTGACGCTTTGATCGGCGATGTTGATCCTGCTGATGTTGAGTCCATTACTTTCACTTGCGATACCGAGTTTGTTATTGGTTATAATAGCACTAACGGTGATTGGGCTCAGCCGGACACAGCTAAGGAGTTTACTTTGGACGATATTCTCCTTGTTACTGATGGCGAGCGCGCTCCTCATTTGAAGGTTTGCCTTTCCAAGGGTGACAGCGTTGAGTACACTATCAACTGGACTGTAAACGTTAAGGGCGGCGACGCTGCTCCCGCTGATGAGACTCCCGCTGCTGATGAGACTCCCGCTGCTGATGAGACTCCTGCTGCTGACGAGACTCCCGCAGCTGATGAGAACAATGCTCCCGCTACCCCTGCTAACAACGTTGACACCGGCGTTGAGGGCGTAGCTGCTGTTCTTGGCGTTGCTGCTGTTGCTGCAGGCGCTATGATCGTAGCTAAGAAGAGAAAGTAATTTTTTAAAAGTTGCTTACAGCCGCGGTATCGCAAGGTATCGCGGCTTTTGCTGTTGTGAAAAGTGCATAAAAATCTCACGAAAATTTGGTGAAATGCTCAATTGAAACAATGGCGAAAATATTGTATAATGAAAGTAGTATAAAGTGCGGGGGTGAGCTCTGCATTTGTGCAAAATTTTATATGGAGGATTTTATAATGAAATTGAAAAAATTCTTTGCCGCTGTCCTCGCGGGAGCGGTGGCATTGAGCTCTTTTTCGTTGTCGGCGTTTGCTGCAGCGGGCGGCGACGGTGCAGCAACTTCTACAGAGCACGAAATTTTTAAGTTTGAAGCCGGTGTTATTGCAAATTGGTCAAATATTCGAATTGCAAAGGAGAAATTTGAAACAGCTGAAGCGGGTCAAGATCTTGTGATTGTTTGTTCTCCCACTGCAGATGCGACAAATTCTCAACTTGCAGTAAAGAATCCGGACGGTGATTGGCCTGCAATTGACAACGCAGAGGAAACATATGCGATAAGTGCTGCAGACACATCAACAACAATTGCTTTGAGTGCAACTGCAGTAACAGATGCACAAGCTAACGGTATTGCGATTTCGGGTCAACAGATTTCTGTAAAAACTGTTTCGCTTGATGGTACTGTTATATATGACAGCGCAACTGAAAAGGGTCTTGCTATGTCTTGGCAAGATTATACTATCGCTACTCCGACGCAGCTCACCGAGTGGGGTGTTACTAAAGACAACATTGCTGATTGCAGTGTTACTTTGACATTAGGTGAAGAACCTACAGCAGGTTTTGTTGGTATTCTTACCAAAATTGATTATAATGATGAATTGACGGAGGCTCAGATTGCAGGAAGCAATGCTGACTTGAGCGGTGTGTTGTCAAAAGTGTATTCTTTTGAAAACATAAATAACGCTTGGGTCAGCGCGGCTAGCGCCGGTATGGATGCGACTGAAGGTCCGAACGCTAACGGAATTACTATTAAGCTCAATGATGTTTGCGTTAAGAGTATTGTTTTCACCACTCCGGGTACGACCGGCGGCGAAGACCCCGGCGACAGTTCCGATGTTGATACCAGCGGTTGGCAGATAGCTGCTTACCTCTTCGGTGAGGGTTGGGATTGTGACTGGGAAAATGGTGCGGTTACATCCGATACCGGCGTACTCACTTTAACTACCACTTTAGGTGCAATAAAGACCAAATGTGCGGTTAGCGGCGCTATCGGCGGTCTGAACCTCCAGGTTTGGAATGCTTCTCCGATAGGCGGTAAGGTTGCTTACGCTATACTCGTTAAGGATGCCGGCGATAACACGATTTTGGAGAGAAGCGGTAACGTAACCGTAGCCGAGGGTGAATATGGTGCGGATTGCCCGCTTGGACAGTTCTGCACTGAAATATGCTATGGTCCCTTTAAGTTCTCCGATTCCGATACTCTTATGATTGCTGTTGCAGCCGGAACAACACCTCCTACGATTGACGCGGGCAGTTCCGGTGGAAGTGGCGGAAGTGATACACCTGTTATACCCGGCGCACCTTCGGGCAGCGGCACTGTAACTTTCCCGTCCTCGCCCTCTACCGGTTCTTCCGACAACAATAACAACGATAACGACAACAACAACGACGACAAGACCGAGATTATCGATCCCGAGACTCTGCCCGTTAAGTTTGAGGATGACGATAACGAGACCGGCGTAGAAGTAGCTGCTCCCGAGGATGCGTTTGACGATCCCGAGAACATTACATTCAACGCAGAGCCTATTGCAGAAGAGACCGACGACAAGGATACTTTCACTTTCGACTTTAACTTCACCGACAAGGACGGCAACGAGGTTCAGCCTAAGTCGGCTGTTACCGTAAGCGTTCCCGTTCCCGCGGCACTTACCGGCAAGACCGTTTTCGTATACCACATCGAGAACAACGGTTCTTACACCGAAGTAAACTGCAAGGTTGAGAACGGCAAGATCTTGTTCACCGCAAAGAGCTTCAGTAAGTATGTAATTACAAGCCAGAAGCTCAGCGCAAACGGCGAGCCCGTTACAACCGAGCCCGACGCAACTACTCCCAACCCCGGCAGCACTAACGAGCCCAACGTTGCAACAGGCGTTGGCGGCGTGGCTGTTGTTCTTGGCGTAGCTGCTATGGCGGCAGGCGCTATGATCGTTTCCAAGAAGAGAAAGTAATTTGGATTCCGAACGAGCGTAAATAAAATCGCGGCGTTGAGCTTAGGCTTAACGCCGCTTTTTCGTGTAAAAAAACGGTCATTTTCCGTGACCGCGCCGCATATTATTTACAAAGCAAAACCGCCGCGGAGTGCGGCGGCGTTGTGATTACTGTGCGCTTTTCTGCATTTCACTGATCTCCGCAAGACAGTCGCGGCAGATGTTGCGGCCCTTGAAAACCGTAATGCCGCTTGCGTTGGAACAAAATGCACACGCGGGCGAATATTTTTTCAAAATAATATGATCGTCCTCTACATAAATTTCAAGACTGTCTTTTTCGTCAATATCCAAATTCCTACGCAGCTCGATCGGAATAACAATTCTGCCGAGCTCGTCAACCTTGCGCACTATACCCGTAGACTTAACCATTTCGTTTCCTCCCCTGCAAAAAAAAACCGATGTCGTTTACATATTAAATTATATCATATAACGACATTTTTGTCAATTTTTTTACTACACAATTTTTTATATTTGTGGGATTTATCCAACGGAAATTGTAATTTATTGTAAAAAATGGCGTGATTTTACAATGAAATAAAGGAGAAAATTTTTAAAAATGAAAGTTATTTTGTTGGTTATTCCCGTAATTTCGATGATTTTCGCCGCGCTTAGCGGGAGAATGTCGGAGCTTTCTTCAAGCATAATCGTCAAGTCCGGAGAAGCGGTCGAGCTCGTTATATCGCTGTGCGGGGTGATGTGCTTCTGGTGCGGGCTGATGAGGGTCGCGGAGCGCGCGGGGCTGACCGAGAAGCTCGCGAGGCTGTTGTCGCCGATAGTCTGCGCGCTGTTTAACGGAGTGCCGAAAGGCAGCAAGGCGGTCGGGCTGATAACGATGAACCTCGCCGCGAATATCCTCGGTCTCGGCAACGCGTCCACGCCGCTCGGTATAGCCGCAATGCGCGAGCTCGCGGAGAATTCCGAAGCCACCGACAATATGATACTGCTCGCCGTCCTGAACACCGCGAGCTTACAGATAATCCCGGCGACGGCGGCGGCTCTCCGTGCCGCAAACGGCGCGGAGAACCCGTTCGATATACTGCCGTGCGTGTGGATCGTGTCGGTGTACGCGGCGGCGGTCGCGGTCGTCTCGGCGAAGATAATGGCGAAATTCGCCCGAAAGAGGGAGAAACATTGACAGATTTTACCAACTGGATAATCCCGTCGATCGCCGTGGCGGTGTTTGTTTACGCCGCGGTCAAGCGCGTGGACGTGTTCGAGGCGTTCTGCGAGGGCGCGGCGGACGGTCTGAAAACCTGTGCGGACATTCTGCCCGCGCTGGTGCTGCTGCTCGTGTGTATAGGAATGTTCCGCGCAAGCGGCGCGGTCGAGGCGCTGACGGAGCTTCTTAAGCCGCTTTGCAATGCGGTGGGTTTCCCGTCGGAGGTCGTGCCGCTGGTGATCCTGCGCCCGTTTTCGGGCAGCGGAGCAATGGCGGTGTATAACGAGATCGCCGCCTCGGTCGGCGCGGACACGTTCGCGGAGCGCGTCGCGGCGGTGCTTATAGGCTCGTCGGAGACGACGTTTTATACCGTTGCGGTATACTTCTCGGCGGTCAAGGTCAAGAAAACGCGCTACGCCGTACCCGCGGCGCTTACGGCCGATCTGACGGCGTGGATAGTCTGCGGCTTTACGGTTTTTGCTTTTTTCGGTAATTAAACGGAAGACTCACGAATATAATGTACAAGCAGGTAAAACGTACATATTCGGGAGGTCAATATGAAAATGTCGGGAAGGCTGTCAAAAAAGGAAGTATCAAGCGAGGAC
>JAAVID010000087.1 GCA_014799395.1 Oscillospiraceae bacterium
ATCGTGCCCTTGTCCAGGTCCACGCAGTCCCAGGTCAGACCGCAGACCTCCCCGCGCCGCATACCGGTGAACAACATAGTCAGATAGATTGCCTCGAAGCGGTGGCCCTGGATCGCCTGGAGGAATTCGGAGATCGCGGCATCGTCCAGCGGCCTGATCTCTTTGCGCTCGACCCGGGGCAACTCGCAGGCATCTGCCGGGTTGAAGCGGAGATATCCCACCTTCACGGCCTGCTGGAGGGCTTTGTGAAGTACGCCGTGGATGTTCTTAACCGACTTTGGAGACAGACCTGGCTTGCCGTCCTTCTCTGCGCTGAGGCTGTTGTATAGCTTCTGGATGGTGGGCGCGTCCAGAGCGTCAAGCTTGATCGCGCCCATAGCGGGGCGTATATGGTTCCTGATGTTCTGGGAGTAGTTGAGGACCGTTTTCGGCTTGACGCTGCCCAGGTAGTCCCGCTGCCAGATGTCGAGCCACTGGCCCACGGTGAGCCTGCTGGGGACGGTGTAGGTGCCCTGGTTGACCTCCACGGCGGCGGCCTGCATCTTCTCCCGGACCTCCTTCTGCGTCTTCCCGGTGAAGCTGCGCTGAATCTGTTTGCCGGTACCGGGGTCCCGGCCGGTTGTTACCCTCGCCTCCCAGTATGTGTAGGACTTCCCGTTGCGGGTGACCGTCTTCTTCCGGATCGTGCCGCTGCCTTTTGCGTTTTTTCGTACCATAAAATAACTCCTTTTATTGACACCCCGGCCCTTCCGTGATACAATGAAAGGGCATAAAGGTGCCTTGTTTAGTAGACCTGGTATTTTTTGTGCATCGCCGCTCTGAGTGTTCGCAGCACTCAGGGCGGTTTTTTGTTGTCTGGAACCTGGTCGATTTTGACCGGGTTGGAGCCGGGGGCGAAATCCCCGCCGGTGGGCAGCGTTTCGTTACCCCCCTCTATCCGCCCTGTGTGGCAGACACATATAAAAATAAAACGTTGTTTTCATTGATTTCGTTGGTCGCACCTGCTATATCAGCAACGTTAGCAACGAAATCAACGTTTCTTTTACTATGTTGTCTGCCACGGCCAGCTATTCCGCCGTTTCTGGCGTGGTCTCCGGGGTGGGGGTATCCTGGGTAGGGGTGGGATGCTCTGTCTCGTCCTGGCGGCGGTCTGGCTCTGTATATGTGCTTATCAGCGTCAGTTCCTTTGATCTCCGAACAGCTTCAACCTGACCTAGCTTATTCAGTTTATCGTAATTTTCAATATAGCTTGCCTTCAACTCATCCGGATCTGAATCGGCCATCATACGCAAAACAACGTATTCCTGTTCTGCGGGTGATAAGCGGTCAAACTGCTCTTTTGTTGGCATGGACATTGGATACTCCGGAAGCGGTATCCGAATATATCCGTCATAGCCTCTTAATTTCCAGGGGTCTACACCTAGAATCTGTGCAATTGATGACAGCACACTATCCGGAATTTCAACAAGTCCCTGCTCGTATTTGGCAATGGAACTTTCCGTGCGCGAAATTGCTACGCCAAGTTCTTTTTGTGTTAATCCCACTTTTTTTCGTGCTTCTCGTATATTAGAACCTACAATTTTATAGTCCAGACGAATCACCTCCAACAGTATGATAGCACATCAATCAATTTAATTCAAGTTTTTTCTTATCTACTATTGACAACTTGAATATAATTGATTATAATGCGTCTGTGCAGTCAATTAAATTCAAGTTATGGAGGTGAAATGAATGACGATCAACACGACCAAGATCGACCTGCTGAAAGCAGAACTCAGGCTGACCAACATTGCGTTGGCTGAACGCAGCGGCATATCCCGGCAGAGCATCAGCACTATTCTCCAGCGGGGGACATGCAGTCCTATAAATGCTGGGAAGCTGGCTGCGGGCCTGGGGGTCCCCGTATCGGAAATCATTAAGAAAGGAGAGTAACTATGGAACTGCTGCTAGCCCTGGACCTCATTGTCGGCACGATCAACATTTTCCTGTTCAGTGCCTGCGTGTGGGTCGGATTTCAGAAAGCAAAAGAGAACGACAGGAGTGGTAAATCATGAAACACTATCATAATCGCTGGTACTACCGGGGCCGCGCCTATGCAACGTTCCACGAGGCGCTTGAGGCGGCATGGCCCAGGAAGGAGTGCCGCCATGCCGGATGAAATTCTGACGGTCTCGGAGGCGGCAAAGCTGCTGAAAATTTCCGAAAAGACCTTTTACAACTGGGTCCATATCGATGGATTCCCCAAGTTGAAGGTGGGGAACTGCATCCGCATTCCCCGCGGCTTACTTATGGACTGGGTGAACGCCCAGGCAACGAAAGGAGAAATTACACAATGACAACCTATCAGAACATCCATCTGCGGCGGTTCACCGTCCAGATCAGGGACGAGCGGACCGGCGAGGTCCGGCAGGACGCTATTGTTCTGAGCAAGGAACAGCTTCAGGCGGCGCAGTTGTGCGGCCAGTCCTCGAAGGAGTTGATCTGCCGCCTTTACAACCGCGAGGGCTACTTCGTTCTGGACATCGGTAAGGCTGAGAAGCGGACGATCCCGCTGGACCTTGAGGGCGTGTTTAACGAGGTGATGGTAGATTGACGATCCAAGACATTCTTTCCCGCCTGAAGGGAGTGAAGGGCGGGAACGGTCAGTGGACCGCCTGCTGCCCGAACCACGGAGATACCCGCCAGAGTCTTTCCGTCAGCGTCGGTAAGGACGGCAAGGTCCTGCTGCACTGTCACACCGGATGCGCCGTGGAGGATATTGTCTGGTCTATGGGCCTCCAGATGAAGGACCTCTTTGTGGACAAGCCCCCGGACAGGCCCAGCGGCAAGCCCCCTATCATAGCCACATACGCCTATCCCAGCGGCGCGCAGAAGCTGCGCAGGGCGGACAAGTCCTTCCTGTGGCGGCATCCGGACGGCAAGGGCGGCTGGGTATGGAACCGGAAGGGCGTACCCCGTGAACTCTACATAGCCGGGGAATTGTCCGGCGTGATCCACGTCGTGGAGGGTGAAAAGGACGCTGATAACGTCCATGCCAAGATCGGCGGCTGTGCCGTCTGCGGCCAGGACGGAGCCGGGCCGGGAAAGTGGCGGAAGGAGTACACCGAGCAGCTGCGCGGCCGGCCGGTGGTCATTCTTCCGGACAATGACGACGTAGGCCGTGCCTATGCCCAGGAGACCGCCGCCGCGCTACGCGGTGTGGCAAAGTCCGTCCGGCTGGTGGACCTCTCCGAGTGCTGGCCGGAAATCCCGGAGCATGGGGATATTTCCGATATGATCGAGGCGAAGAGCGCGGAAGAGGCGGCACGGCTGCTGGTGGAGTTGGAGAAGAAAACCCCGGAGTGGGAGCCAACGGAAGCGGAAGAAAATTCACAGGTCCAGCCGCTTCAGATCATGCCCGCGCCGGTACTCCAGACGGCGGACCTTCCCCCGGTGAAGTTCCTGATCGAGGGCATTCTGCCGGACGGGACAAGCCTTCTGACCGCCGCTTCCAAGATCGGAAAAAGCTGGATGGTGCTTGATCTGGGCCTCTGTCAGGCCGCAGGAAAACCGTTTATGGGCCACCAGACCAACCAATGCGGCGTTCTGTACCTTGCGCTGGAGGACAGCTTACACCGCCTCCAGAACCGCATGAACAAGATTCTGAAAGGCAAGCCCGCTCCGGAGCAGTTCTATTTCGCTACAGAGGCGCCCAAGCTGGACAACGGCCTGCTGGACACCCTGGACGATCACCTGAAGAAGAACCCGGACACCCGGCTCATCATCATTGACACGCTCCAGAAGATCCGCGGGCAGGCCCTCCCCCGGGAGGCGGCGTACGCCCAGGACTACCGGGAGATGGAGACGGTCAAGAGTTTTCTGGACAAGCGGGGCGTTTCCGCTATCTTCGTCCACCACAACCGGAAGATGAGGGACGATGACGATCCGTTCAACATGATCTCCGGCACCAACGGTATCATGGGCGCGGCGGACACGATCTGGACCATTACCAAAGCCCACCGGGCGGATGAGGAGGCCACGCTGCACATCACCGGGCGGGACGTGGAGCAGAGCGATACCGTGATCCGGTTCGACAAAGGCGACTGGCGGTGGAAGCCGGTAGGCTCTGCCGACTGGCTGGCGGAGCAGCGGGCGCGTCTGGAGTACGACGGTAGCCCCATTGTGAAGACCATCAAGAAGCTGCTGGACCAGAGCCCCGGCCACCGCTGGGACGGCACCGCAAAGGACCTCATGGACGCCGGGAAGTACATTGCCCGTACCTATCTGGCCCCCAGTACAAAAAAGCTGGGTAAGGATATAGCCGCCCTGGAAAAGCCCCTATTTGACTATGACGGGATTGTCCACTCGGCGGGGAGTAATGGAACTGGCGGTAAAAAGCACAGTTTCTATTATCAGGATCTGAGCCAGTTCGAGGAACTGGAAGGAGACCAGGAGGAAATGCCGTGGCAGACAGATAGTAAAAAATAACGTTCGTTTCGTTCCTGCCATTCTAAGCGCAAAACGAAATGAACGAAATGAACGTTTTATTTTGATATATGTCTGCCACACAAGAAAGGAGAACAACCAGATGCCCCAAGTAATATGCCCATTGGACAACCAGCCCTGTGAGCAGGACTGCCCGGACCGGTACAAGGACGCGCCGGAGGGCGGCTGCTTCCTGACCACGGCTATGGAACTGGGATGCACCGTAATCACTTTTACAAAGGAGGACCCCCAATGAGTAATATCAACATCTGCCCGCTGCTGGCGGTGGGCAACCCCGTACATATGTCAAAGTGCCGCGAGGACGGCTGCGCATGGTGGGACCGCCTGGGCGGAGCCTGCTGGATCGCTTCCGGTGCTGACTGCATCCGGGAAGCAGCGAACCAACTCAACGCCCTGAACATTATCATCGAGGCGCAGGGGCAAGAAGAATCCCCCGCCAGTGCTGCTAACGCTGGCGAGGGCGAAGGTGGAACGGATTTGACAGGTCCTAATTCCACCTCCAATGATAACACAGAACGGAGGAAATGACAAGTATGAACCATTCACCAGAATATTACACCAGCAGGCCCAATCTGCTGCGGGTGGCCCGGGAGATCGCCACCTACAAGAACCCCGAGCGCGTAGTGAACGCGCTGACCGCGGTACTTGCGGCCGCCGGGACAGAGTCTCCCGCTCCTCTCCCGGAGCCGGAAGGCCGGACCAACAATGAGAAATTCAACGCCCTTCTGAACAGCTGCCAGAATCCCAGGGCCATCTATAACGCACTGGCAGCTTTTGCGGAGACCGGGAAGGAGGCAGCGGTATGAAGGTTACTATCGCCTACACGCCGGAAGAAGCCCAGCAGGCCAACGCTGCTCTGGCGGTCCTCCGCCGTAATCATCCCGGTGCAAAGGTCCGTGAAAGTGACCGTCATCCCCCGTTTAAGCATATCTATTTGACCACTAGAAAACCCGAAAAGCCTTGTGATTCCAAAGAAAAGGCTTGACGGACACCCCCCAACATGGTACAATAGTTTCAGTTAAAGACATGGGAGTACCGCCGCAAGGTTAGCCATATAAGGGCATGGGAAACAGTTTGATTGCTGTTCTCCCATGCCTTTTTCTATATTCAGCCCACTCAGGGCGTAAAAATGGAGGTAACTATGAAACGCGAATTTCTGAAGAATTTCCAGGTGAACGGCCAGCCCCTGCCGGATG
>JAAVID010000088.1 GCA_014799395.1 Oscillospiraceae bacterium
CGTCGCGCTGGCGACCGCGGCGGCGTATTTCGGTCTGGAATGCGACATTTATATGGGCGCTGTCGATATAAAGAAGCAGGCCCCGAATGTCGCGAGAATGAAGATACTCGGCGCGAATGTCGTAGAGGTAACGGACGGTCTCGCGACATTAAAGGAGGCTGTTGACGCGGCTTTCGCGGCGTACAGCAGAGACTACAAGGAATGTATCTACTGCATAGGCTCGGTAGTGGGTCCTCACCCGTTCCCGATGATGGTTCGCGATTTCCAGAGCGTTGTAGGAATTGAAGCGCGAGAGCAATTCCTCGAGATGACGGGCGAGCTTCCCGACGCGGTAGTTGCGTGCGTTGGCGGCGGCTCTAACGCTATGGGCTTCTTCTCGGGCTTTTTGAACGATCCCGTCGATATTTACGGCGTTGAGCCGCTTGGCAGAGGCTCCGCTCTCGGCGACCACGCGGCAAGCCTTACCTACGGCTCGGAGGGCATTATGCACGGCTTCAACAGCATTATGCTGAAAGACGAGAACGGCGACCCCGCGCCCGTTTACTCCGTAGCGAGCGGACTTGACTACCCGTCCTCGGGACCCGAGCACGCGTTCCTGCACGATCTGAAGCGCGTAAAGTACGACGTTATCAACGACGACGACACTATCGACGCGTTCTTCACGCTGTCAAGACTGGAGGGCATTATCCCCGCTATAGAGAGCTCTCACGCCGTAGCCTACGCAATGAAGCTCGCCGAAAAAATGGGTAAGGGTTCTATTCTTATCAACCTCTCGGGTCGCGGCGACAAGGATATGGATTATATCATTGAGAAGTACGGTATCAGATAAAAAGTAATTCACTCGTTCGGATATGCAAAAAAGAACCGCAGGCGGCTGTCTGCGGTTCTTTTGTTCTAAAAAGATTATGACCTCTTCTTCCCGTCTCCCTTGTTGGGGTCTTTCATTGTAAGCGAGATACGTCCGCGCTTTACGTCAACATCGAGGACCCACACCTTGACAACGTCGCCGACCTTGACGACCTCGAGAGGGTGCTTAATGAATTTATTGCATATCTGCGAAATATGGACAAGCCCGTCCTCGTGAACGCCGATGTCGACAAACGCTCCGAAGTCGATAACGTTGCGGATAGTTCCCATAAGCTCCATACCGGGCTTTAAGTCCTTTATCTCCATAACGTCGCCGCTGCGCATAAGAGGGGGCGGAAGCTCGTCGCGCGGGTCGCGCCCGGGCTTTTCCAGTTCCTTTACAATATCGCTGAGCGTAGGCATTCCCGCGCCCGTTTCATCGGCGATCTTCTTTAATCCGACCGCCTTTACCTTTTCGCGAACCTTTTCGGCTTTGCCGAGCTCGTCCGAGGTTATCCCGCATTTTTCCAACAAAGTCTTTGCGGTGTCATAAGATTCCGGGTGAATTCCCGTATTGTCGAGAGGGTTTTTGCCGCCCGGAACTCTCAAAAAGCCCGCGCACTGCTCGTATGCCTTAGCGCCGAGTTTTTTTACCTTAAGCAGCTGCTTTCTGTCGGTGAACGCGCCGTTTTCCTCGCGGTATGCCACTATATTCTTGGCGACCGCGGCGTTTATTCCCGAAATATACGACAACAGCGAATACGACGCGGTATTAAGATCAACGCCGACGGAGTTTACGCAGTCCTCGACAACGCCCTTTAGAGCCTCGTCCATACGCGCCTTGGGCATATCGTGCTGATACTGCCCTACTCCGATAGCCTTGGGGTCTATCTTGACAAGCTCCGCGAGGGGGTCTTGAAGTCTCCGCGCAATGGAGACCGCCGAACGCAGCGAAACGTCGTAATCCGGGAACTCCTCCGCGGCGAGCTTTGAAGCCGAATACACCGACGCGCCCGCCTCGGAGACAACCATATACGACACCTTTTCGGGTATCGTTTTAAGCAGGTCGGCGGTGAACTGCTCCGTTTCGCGGGAAGCCGTTCCGTTGCCGATAGCGATAGTGGAAACGTGGTGCTTTTCTATCATATTCGCGATAACGCGCTTAGCCGTTTCAAGCTCGTTTTTGGAGCGCGTGATGTAGATTATCACGGTATCGAGAACCTTTCCCGTGCTGTCGACTACCGCGCACTTACAGCCGTGAGCGTACCCCGGGTCGAGCCCGAGCGTTACCGTGCCCTTGACGGGAGGCGCCATAATAAGCTGACGGAGATTGGAGGCGAACACCTTTATAGCGCCCTCGTGAGCCGTCTCAGACAGCTCCGCGCGGACTTCCCTCTCGATAGACGGGAAAATAAGGCGCTTGTAGCTGTCCTCGCAGGCTGTGCGGACGTACTCCGCGCACTTGCTGTTGTTTTTGACGTACTCGTAGGAACACATTCCTCCCACGTCCTCGGGAACCTCTATCGTGACCTTAAGCTGCTCCTCTTTCTCTCCCCTGTCGAGTGCGAGAATGCGGTGACCCGCTATCTTGTTCACGGGCTCGGCGTACTCGAAGTAGTTCTTGTATACCTCGTTGGAGTCCTCGGCGGCGGCTTTCGAGCTTATCGTGCCCTCCTTGAAGAACGCTTCTCTTAAGCGCTTTCTGAGCTCGGCGTTGTCCGAAATATCCTCCGCAATTATATCCATCGCGCCCTGTAAGGCTTCGTCGGCATTTGCAACTCCCTTTTCCTCGCTGACGTAAGCCGCGGCTTCGGCGATGGGGTCGGTCTTTTTAACCTGTGCGATAAGAAGCTCGGCGAGCGGTTCAAGACCCTTTTCACGCGCGACGGAAGCGCGGGTCTTGCGCTTGGGCTTGAACGGGCGGTAGATGTCCTCGACCTCCACAAGCGTCATCGCGCCCTCGATAGCCTTTGCTATCTCGTCCGTCATCTTCTCCTGCTCGGTTATCGAAGAGAATATCTCCTCCTTGCGCTTTTCGAGACTGCGCAGATATGTAAGCCTGTCGGACAGCTCGCGAAGCACGGTATCGTCGAGAGAGCCCGTCTGCTCCTTTCTGTAACGCGCTATAAACGGTATGGTCTTGTCGTCGTCAATAAGCGCGACCGTGTTGTCCACCTGCTCCCTGCGGAGCTTGAATTCATTTGCCAAAATCCGGTTAATATCCATTTTTCACCTCGTAAAATTTTGCTTGACCGCATTTCCTTAATTATAACACATTTTTCCGAAAAATTCAAGCCGTGTACTTGTCTTTTTCGTCGAAATGTGATATAATAAAGTATACGTTTACATATATTCTTATTCAACATCTGTTCCACAATCGGAGGAAATATGAAATACAAATATTCGGGTCTCACCGCCGAGGAGGTCTCCGAGCGCGTTAAAGACGGCAGGAGCAACGGCAGTCTCGACATCAGGACAAAAAGCGTTCCGTCCATTCTCCGCGACAATATTTTCACGCTGTTTAATCTGATAAACACAGTTCTCGCCGCATTGGTCGCGCTTGTCGGAAGCTGGCGGAATATGCTGTTTATGGGCGTTGTCGCAAGCAATATCGCGATAGGGATATTTCAGGAGATACGTTCAAAGCGCGTTATAGACAGGCTTTCGATAATATCCGCGCCAAAGGCTCACCTTATCCGGGACGGCGAAGAAAAGATACTACCCGTGAGCGATATTGTCACGGACGACATTATGCTCCTTGCAAGCGGACGGCAGGTCTGCGCGGACTGTATCGTTCTCGACGGCGAATGCGAAGCCGACGAGAGCCTTATCACCGGCGAAAGCGACCCCGTGCCGAAAAACCGGGGCGGCGAATTATTATCGGGGAGCTTTATCGTTTCGGGGAGCTGTACGGCGCGGGTGACGGGAGTGGGCGCGGAATCGGTCTCGGGCAGGATAACGAGCGGCGCGAAATATATCAAAAAAAATTCCTCCGAGATGATGAGGTCGATAAACAAAATTATCCGCACGGTCTCGGTATGTATCGTTCCGTTCGGGCTTATTTTGTTCTGTAAGGCGTTTTTCGTGACAAGCATCGAGGAGGGCGTTACAAGCACCGTCGCGGCGCTTATCGGAATGATACCCGAGGGCTTGGTCCTGCTGACCAGCATTGCCCTTGCCGTAAGCACCATCCGTCTCGGGCGGAGACAGACGCTGTGTCAGGACTTGTACTGCGTGGAAAGCCTCGCGCGGGTGGACGTGCTGTGCCTCGACAAAACGGGAACGCTCACCGAGGGCTGTATGGAGGTTCGCGAGGTCTGCCGTCTCGACGATGGCTTTGACGTTGACGGCGCGTTGAACGCGTTCTCGTCGGCGTTCCCCGAGCCTAACGCGACCTTAAAGGCTATACGCGAGCGTTGGTCGGGTTCGGAAGTTAAAAAAACGGCGGTAAAAAAAATTCCGTTCTCCTCGGCGAGGAAATGGAGCGCGGCGCAGTTTGACGACCTCGGAACGATAGCGCTCGGAGCGCCGAGCTTTGTACTCGGCAGCGACTATGCGCAGATTTCCGATATTTGCGAAGAATACGCGGAAAAGGGCTTTCGTGTGCTGGTTTTGGCGCACTCTCCCCTGCCCCTCGGCGATAACGGATTACCAAGCGACATTTCGGCAAAGGCGCTTTTGGTGTTGTCCGACAAGATACGAAAGTCTGCACCCGATACTCTGGAATATTTCGTACAGCAGGGCGTGGCGTTAAAGGTCATCTCGGGCGACGACCCCTTGACCGTTTCAAGCGCCGCAAAGAGAGCCGGATTGGAAAACGCGGATAACTATGTGGATATGGGAAATATCGAAGATGAGAAGATCCCCGAAATTGCCGAAAAATACACCGTATTCGGCAGAGTAACGCCAAATCAGAAGCTGCTGCTCGTCAAGGCGCTCAAAACGCGCCACAAGGTCGCAATGACGGGCGACGGCGTAAACGACGTTCTCGCGCTGAAGGAAGCGGACTGCTCGATAGCTATGCAGTCGGGCAGCGACGCGGCGCGGGCGGCTTCACAGCTTGTTCTGCTGAACTCCGACTTCTCGTCGCTTCCGCTTGTCGTTGAGGAGGGGCGGCGGTGTATCAACAACATACAGCGTTCGGCGGCGCTGTTTCTTGTCAAGACCGTTTTTTCGTTCCTGCTGGCGGCGTTTTTTCTTATTCTCCCCTACGGCTATCCGTTCAAGCCGATACAGATGACGCTGATAAGCGCGCTCGCGATAGGCGCGCCGTCGTTTCTGCTGGCGCTCGAGCCTAACAAGAGCCTTGTGCGCGGGAATTTTCTGGCTAACGTGATGAAGAAAGCCGCGCCCGCGGGTATCTCGGTCGCTGTCGGGATATGTCTGCTCACCGCCGCCGAGAGCGTTTTTTCATTCGCTCCCGAGGATATATCGGCAATGGCGGTATATCTTACGGGGTTCGCGTGCTTTCTGGCGCTGGCAGACGTGTGCCGTCCGTTTAAGGTATGGCGCGCGGCAATGCTCGCGGCGCTGATAGCGGCGTTTATCGGGGCGGTCCTGCTGTTCCCGGGCGTATTCTATATCGTTCCGCTTGATTTCACGGAGCTTACCGTACTCGGAGTTCTCGCCGTTATCGTGCTGACGATTCAGTTCGTTTTAGGACTTGCCGCGCGGACTAAAAAATAACTTTATAATGAGGTTTTTATGAATAAAGAAAATAAAGAAACCGTAAAACGTATGATCTCACAGCTTGCCAACGGCGTTATAGGCGGAATGCTTATCGGCGTCGGCGGCTGCGTGAGCCTTTCCTGCGACAACAAGTACATAGGCTCGCTGCTGTTCTCGCTCGGGCTGTTCGCTATCGTTCAGTTCGGGTTCGGGCTGTATACGGGCAAGGTCGGGTATATCCCTTTGAGAAAGCCCGCGTATCTGCTCGAATGTCTGTTCACGATAATCGGAAACGCCATCGGAACTTTCCTTGACGCGTTTCTGCTCGGGCAGACGAGAATTTTCCCCTCAATAAACGAAAAAGCTATGGCAAGCGTGGAAACAAAGCTCGGCGACGGGTATTTAAGTATGTTCGTTCTCGCGGTATTCTGCGGTATGCTGATGTTTTTAGCCGTGGATAACGCGCGTATCTCGCGCGCCGATGGCGGGCATATCGAAAAGACCGTCGGAGTTATCTTCTGCGTAATGGTGTTTATCCTCTGCGGATTCAACCACTGTATCGCCGATATGTTCTATCTGTTCCTTACGGGAAAGATCGCCGAAGCGGGCGCGTATCTGCCGCTTGTGATACTCGGCAACAGTCTCGGCGGAATGTTTCTTCCATTGCTGAAAATGCTCACCGACAAACCCTTTGAAAGAGAGAAATAAAATGGTTAAAGAATTGGTTCACGACCCGATATTTCTGGCGCAGAAGTCCGACCCCGCCGACGGATCGGATATGCAGACGGCTCAAGACCTCCTGGACACGATAACCGCGCACAAGGACGAATGCGTAGGCATGGCGGCTAATATGATAGGCGTTAAGAAAAGAATTATCGTGTTTAACGAGAACGGGAAATTCGGCGTTATGTTCAACCCCGAGATAATAGCAAAAACCGAGCCGTACAAGACCGAGGAGGGCTGTCTTTCGCTGTTGGGAGCGCCGCGCCCGGCAACGCGCTTCAAAAAGATAAAGGTGAAATATCTCAACGAGGAGCTCAAGCCGAGAATTAAGACGTTTACGGGCTTCACCGCGCAGATAATCCAGCACGAGACCGACCACTGCGACGGGATACTGATATGATAAAAACAGGCAGGAGATCCTGCCTGTTTTTATTGCTTTTTGCTCTTATCGGTAATGAAGCGTTTGGAATGAACGGGCTTCTCGGGTTCTTCGGAGTACTCGGGAGCCTCAAACCAGAACGTGCTTCCCCTGCCCTCGCTGCTGTCCGCACCGTAGGCGAAGCCGTGCTGTTCGAGAACGCTCTTTACGATCGACAGACCTATTCCGCTTCCCATTTTGGCGCGCTTATGCGTTTTGTTGCGCTCGCTTACCTTGTAGTATCTGTCCCAGATATACGGCAGATTTTCCGCGGAAATGCCCTCTCCATGATCCTCTACCTCAAAGCGTACCTTTCCCTCCTTGCGGAAAAGCCGCACTATAACGGTGTTGTCGTCGCCCGTGTAGGTCACGGCGTTGTTTATGAGGTTGTAGACCACCTGCTCGAGCTTGGTGATGTCGGCGGTGATAGTAATATCGTCCTCCGCCTGTAAGTCGATCATCACCCCGTCGCTCTCTTTCATTATGTCAAAGCGCGAGATAACGCCCGAAAGCCTTGCGGTAAAGTTGAACGTTTCAAGGTGCATTTCGGTAACGCCCGCCTGGAGCTTTGACAGATCGAGAATATCCGTTACAAGCGAAGAAAGCCTGTCCGTCTCGTCGATTATGACTTTAAGGTGACGTTCGCGCTTTTCGGGATTGTCGCCCGAAAGGTCGCGTATCATCTCGGCGTATGCCTTTATCATAGTAAGCGGGGTGCGCAGGTCGTGAGAGATATTCGCCATAAGCTCGCGGCGGAGATCGTCGGACTTGGCTATCTCCTTGGAAGCGGACGTAAGCGTTCCGGCAAGCTGTTTTATCTCCGCGTAGTCGTATTTTTCTATCTCCGCGTTAAATTTCCCTTGCGGAAGCTCCTTTGCGGAATTGTTTATACGGATAATGGGCTCGGATATTTTATACGAAAACAGCGCCGACATAAATATCGTCAGTATCATCATTATAATGCCGACAAAGAAGAACTGCCGCACGAAAATGGCGACCGTCGTACCGATAGGCTGTATAAAGTTGCAGATGAAGATATACGCCTCGGGATCCTGCCTGTCGCCGATATAGCTTCCCATCATAAGCACGGTATTGTCAAGGCGTTCGTCGCGCAGACGCTTGTAGACGATCCCCTTTTCCGACTCGGCGACCTCGCTGCCGAGGCTCTTGGTCAGCGCGCCGAGCGGCAGACCCGCGTTTATCCTGTCCACGCTGAACGATGCGTTGTTCTGCGGAAAATATATCTCGATATACATTTTCTTCTCGCCGGCTTGATTGTTGATTATCTCCGCGATACCGTCGTCATACCAGTTGCTGCGTATCTCTACAAGCGCCTCGCTTATCTCGTAGGTTTTCATCCACTCGTAGAAATTCGGGAACATCGCGATAAGGAAGATATAGGTAAACGTCAGCATAGCGATAACAACTATCTCGAAAAGCGCCCAGACGCGTACCTTAATACTGCGAAAAAAATTCATTCCTTACGCCTCGAATTTATAGCCCAGTCCGCGCAGAGTTACTATATACTTGCGGTAAGGTCCCAGATTGTTGCGGAGCATTTTTATATGTGTGTCGATCGTGCGGTCGTCGCCGAAGAAATCGTAGCCCCAGACCTCCTCGAGGAGCTTGTTTCGGGTCAGCGCTATGTTTTTGTTGCGCACAAGATAGAACAGCAGGTCGTATTCCTTGGGCGTGAGGTTTGCCTTTTCGCCGTCGATGAAAACGTCGCGCGAGGTGAAGTTTATCTCCAGCCCCTCGAACTTCTCCACCTCGGACGGATTGACCGCGGCGGCGGTGTTGCGCTTTACGATGGCGTTCACTCTCGCCATTACCTCCTTGGGAGAAAACGGCTTTACCACATAATCGTCAATGCCCAGCTCAAAGCCGAACAGCTTATCGTACTCCTCTCCCCTCGCCGAGAGCATAAGCACGGGGGTCTGCTTTGACTTGCGTATCTCCTTGCAAGCCGAATAGCCGTCCAGACGCGGCATCATAACGTCCATTATGATAATATCGTAATCGGTGCCTTTTGCCATTTCGATAGCCTGCATACCGTCGCTTGCCTCGTCCACCTCGTGACCCTCAAACTCGGCATACTCTTTAAGTACCTCGCGGATATTATCCTCATCGTCAACAACAAGAATTTTATACACATTATCCCTCCAATTTATATTATCCCGCGCAAAGGCGGCTGTCCTCAAAATCATTAAAAAACAGGCGTTCTTTTCATACGGGAATATGAGAAGAACGCCTACCACAGTGAGGAAATTATGAACATTGCACGCCGAATTATCTTCGACAACTTAATTATAATATACAATTATGACAAAACTGTGAAAGTGGGCTGAATGTTATGTAAACCAATATTTTATATTATGTGAAAAGGCTCACGACCTCGTGCATCTTAACGTCAATAATATCGGGAATTCCCGTATCGTAATGTGTATATCCGCACTCCTCGACGCGCAGACCCTTTACCTCCGAAGCGTCCGCCTCGGGCAACTTTATTCCAAGCTTTACCGTCTTTCCCGAAGCGTCAAGGAAAAAGCTGCCGCCCGTTTCCTCGGCAAAGCGCTTTATTATCGGAATACCGAAGCCTACACGCTGATATCCGAAATCAATATCCTTTTCGCCGAAGCCCTTGTCGACGAAAAGAACACTGTCGTTAACAAGCTGTAAGTAAACAAAGCGCTCCCCGTTCTCGGTGAGCCTTACAAGCGACAGGACGGGCACGCAGTCGCGCGGCGAAAACAGAAGCGCATTCTGAAGAGAGTTCGCGTGCGCGGTTATCGTGTGGCGCATATCGGCAGTGATAAGCAGTCTGTCGCATTCGCAGACAAACCGTATGCATCTCCCGCACCTTGCGAGTATCGTATTGCACCTGTTCACAATGCCGTCCGTCAAGGAGACCGCGTCAATTAACATCGGAGAAAAGTTTGTGTGCATAAGCGAATACTCTACCCCGTTCTTGATAACGGAGCTGAGCTCCGAGATACGGTCGTAGAACCTCGCCTCAAAGCCCGAAATATCCTCGTTGTTGGCGATACAATCCCGCATAGCAAACAGCGTTTTCCACAGCTTGGAAGTGTTGTGCTCGACGGCGTTGAACAGCGGCGTTAATCGTCCGCGAATATCCGTATTTTCCGCTATGCTTATCACCGCGTCGGAGTCAAAAAGCTCGCACAGAAAAAATCCGTCAAGAGGACATATCCTCGCGCAGTACGTCACGCCGCCCGACACGACCACAGTTAAAACGGTCTGCTGTATCTCGCCGCGAACAACGTTTTCAAAGGGAGAGAAATCGGAACGGTTGCTGTAAACACAATGAAACGAGCCGTCCAGAACGGCGGCGGGGTTATCCAGACTATCCAAAATTTGTTTGAAAAATTCTATCTGCCCGCCGTCCAAAATATGTCCCTCCCCAAAACACCAGCAATTCTAAATCATCACAACAATTCTTCCATTTCGTCAAGCAGTGACGAGAACAGCTTCAAAGCGTCCTCGACCGCCTTTTTGGACGTCATATCCACGCCCGCGCCCTTTAACAGCGAGATAGGGTCGGTCGAGCACCCTCCGCTCAAAAAGCCTATATAATCCTTGACCGCCGCTTCTCCCTCGTTGAGTATGCGCTGCGACAGCGCTATCGCCGCGGAAAAGCCGGTCGCGTACTGATAAACGTAGTAATTGTAGTAAAAATGAGGAATTCTCGCCCACTCCATATCCAGCTCGCTGTCGACTATCAAGTCCTCGCCGTAGTAATCGACGTTCAGCTTGTGATACATTTCGCAAAGGCTCTCGGCAGTAAGGCTCTCGCCGTTTTCTACCTTTTCGTTTATCATCAGCTCGAACTCCGCGAACATCGTCTGTCTGTAAAGCGTGGTCCTGAACTGCTCAAGGAAGTAGTTGACAAGAAACGCCCTGCGCTTTTTGTCGGTCGTGTTCCCCAGCAGATACTGCATAAGCAGGCTCTCGTTGCAGGTGGAAGCGACCTCCGCGACGAATATCACATAGTCCGCGTACGCCGTCGGCTGGTGCTTGTTGGAAAGGTAGGAATGTATCGCGTGACCCATTTCGTGAGCCAGCGTGAATTCCCAGTTAAGCGTGTTCTTATAGTTCAGCAGAACGAACGGGTGGACCTTTGCGCCCGCGGAATACGCTCCGCTGCGCTTGCCCTCGTTCTCGCAAACGTCTATCCAGCGATTTTCGATACCCTCTTTGAATATCGCGCGGTAATCCTCGCCCATAGGCGCGAGAGATTCGTAGACCTCCCTTTTCGCCTGCTCGAACGGAACATTGTCCTCCACCCCGCCTACTATCGGCGTGTACAGGTCATACGCGTGGAGCTCGTCAACGCCGAGCGCTTTTTTGCGTATTTTCACATAACGGTGCATAAGCCCCATATTCTCGTGAACAGCCTCGATAAGACGGCGGTAAACCGCGGTATCGACCTCGGTGCCGTCAAGCGCCGCGTCGAGCGTGCTCGGGTACTTTCTCGCCCTCGCGCGGAAAACAAGCGTTTTGACCTGCGAGGAAAGCATTGCCGCCGAGGTATTCTTAAAGCTGCCGTAGGTGTCGTACATCGACTTGAACGCCGATTTTCTCAGCTCCCTGTCGGGGCTCTGCATAAGCGGGATATAGCTTTCGTGAGTTATCTGATGAGCCTTTCCCTCGCTGTCAACCGCGTCGGGGAATTTCAAGTCCGCGTCGTTGAACATCGAGAATATCGTGTCGGGAGTGCCCTGCATTTCGCCCGTAAGCGCCATTATCTTCTCCTCGGCTTCCGAGAGGATATGCTCACGCTGTCTGCGTATACGCTCCAACGAACGGCGGTACAGCTCCAGATCGGGACAGGTCTTGAAATAGCTCTCGAATTTCCCGTCGTCTATCGAAAGTATCTCGGGAGTAACGAATGCCGCCGCGCCCGCGATCTGTACATACAGCATCTCCAGACGGTTTGTCATATCCTGATACTTCGCGACGCGCGTGTCCTCGTCGCTCTTTCTCTGAGCGTAGTTTATCAGACTGTCAAATACGACCGTCAGCTCGTCGTCAAGCCGCAAGTATTCAAGCAGCTTATCCGCGGAGGTACTCAGCTCACCTTTATATGACCCGATTTTTTCCGCAAACCCCGCCGCCTTTTTGAAATCGGCTTCCCAAGCCTCGTCCGCAGCGTAAATATCCTCGATAGCCCATTTATTCTCCGCGGAAACGTCCGCGCGCTGAGGTATTCTAGACATAAAAATCTCCTGTTCTATCACATTATCTCATTCTTCTCATGATCTTCGGCTTTAATATCTTTTCGTAAAACGGCGCGTACATTCCGAGAAAAATATCGTACATAATGAACGCGAACGCCGCCATACCGTAAATTATCAGCGAACCGTACTGCCCGAACTCGTTGGTCTCGTCCAGAAGATATGTCATTCCGAAAAGGTATATCAGTATCATATACGCGCCCACGCCCATAACGGAAAAGATAGCGAGCTTAGCCGTCCAGCGCAGTATTTTCAGCGGTATCTTCTGCAAGTATTCCCTTACTATCGGATAATATCCGAGCAGAAAAATATACATCATCGCGACCTCATAATTCGGCGTGATGAGCAGACACAGCAGACCCACCGCGATATAGCTCACAAGCCCGTACTTTACGCCGAGCCTGTCGCGTATCACCCATATCAGTATTCCCGCGATAGCGGGCGTGATATACTCGAACGACGGTATCATTCCCAGAATGAACATCAGCGCAAGCGCCAGACCGCTCATAATGCCGCACAGCGATACCGTATATCCGATATGCCGATTATCCCCCGACATATTACTTCCTTTCCTGTCCGTAAAATTCCATACTCTTTGCCTTGCGCTCCGTGCCGACCCTCAGAAGCTCGCGGAGCTCGTCGATATCGTCGTTCGTCATAGCGTCGCGGTATTCCGAAAGCGCCTTTATAACGTTATTTATCTCGAACAGCAGAGCCTCCTTGTTGCACATAAACAGGCTCGACCACATTTCCTCGTTGAGGTACGCGACGCGCGTAAGGTCGAGGAAGCTGCCCGCCGAAAACCCATCCGCGCGGAAAAGCGAGGGGCTTTTTACATACGCGCTTGATACGACGTGAGCAAGCTGCGACGTATACGCGATATTGCTGTCGTGCTGCTCGGGAGTGGCGATCACCACCTGTCCGAAGCTCATACAAGCGCCCAGAGTGGACACTAAGTCAATGGCTATCTGCGGAGTGGTCTCCGAGGGCGTGATTATAAAGCTCGCGTTCTTGAACAAGGTCGCCGTCGAGTAATCAAAGCCCGAATGCTCCGTTCCCGCCATAGGGTGAGTTCCTATAAAGATAACGCCCTTTTCGTCCAGTATCGGAGTGCAGTTGCGAACTATATAGCCCTTAACGCCGCATATATCCATTACGATAGAGCCCTTGCGGAACCTATCGGCGTTCTTTTTGATAAAGTCAACGATAGCCACGGGATAAAGCGCGACTATCGTAAGGTTAGCCTCACCGAGCCTGTCCTCGGCTATCTCCTCGTCGATAGCGCCCTGCTCGAGCGCCTTGCGCACCGTTTCGGGGTCGGTGTCGATACCCATTATATGATGAAAAGTGTTCGCCTTGAGAGCCTTGCAGATAGAACCGCCTATAAGCCCAAGACCTATTACCGCTATATTCATTTGTTATTCCTTTCGGGTTTAATCCCAATTTATATCGTCCGCGGAAACCGTTTCTCCGCGCTCAAACTCCGCCTCGGCTTGCTCAATGCGCTTAAGCTCCTGCGGAGTGACCTTTGTAAAATCGGGGTCCCACGCAAGCACTACGCGCTTTATCATTTCGCTTATGAGGTTTTGCTCTTTTTGAGCCGATTTTGAAAACTCTATCCGCATATCATACCCCGATCATAAACCTAAAACTTATACATTATTTATTATAACACATTTGGATAAATTTTGCAAGGAATTTATTGGAAATTTTTGAAGTATTCGGAGAATTTTGCTATTTCAGCGCCGCATAACCGCTTTCCTCAACTATCCTCTGCCCCTCGTCCGACAATATCCAGTCGATAAGCACGGGGATATTCGGGTTATCGTCGTCCTTGCGGTAAACGGCGTAGAAGCTGCTCACGAGCGGATAGCTCTCATCGGCAATATTCTCGGGGCTTGGGTAAACTCCATTCAGCGAGAGCATTTTCACGTCGGAGTTTTCCACGATACCCTCGACGTAATAGCGGAACGAAAAGCCTATCGCGCTGCCGAAAATTCCCGTAAGACTGCGCTTCATCGGCGCGTCCATAAACGCGAGCATTTGCGACTGGCTGCCGCTGCCCGCGTTGCGCTGAAGCGCGTCGATATAACGGTTCTCGCCGCCGACCTCCGACCACTTTTTTATTTCGCCCGAATAGATACCCTTGACCTGCTCAACGGCGAGGTCATCGACGGGATTGTTCTTGTTGACTATAAACACAAACGCCTCCCTGCCTATCGGCACAAGCTCCAGCTCTACGCTGTTCTGCTCGGCGTATTCGAGCTGTTCACGCGAGGGAGCGGCGCAGAATATCACGTCCGCCGTGCCGTCGACTATCGCCGAGTACGCGCCGCGCGTGTTGGTGTAATGAAGGGCGCTTTCATCGGTGAAATTCTCGCCGTCAAAGAATACGCTGTCGGAGGGATAGACCGCGTTCACAAAGCCAGAGAACACGGGATAAAGCGCCGCCGCGCCGTCAATAACGGGAAGTTTGCCGCCGAGCTTAGCCGCGCTGTCTATCTTGACGATACCCGAATTCTCGTCGAACGGAAGATATTTGCTAAGCTCTATGGACTTCGCCTGCATTTCGGGGTTTGTGTTGTTAATGTAACGCTTGGTAAAGATATTGTAAACGGCAATGTCAAACGCCGCGAACATTACCGCGACAAGCGCTATCAAGCCGAGCTGTCTTTTCATACATTACCCCCTGTTCGCGATGTAGGAGATTATCGAGCAGTCCTTGTAAAGCGCATAAGTGTACGCAACGAGCGCGATAACGCTGATAATCCCGACAATGCAGACCGCCGTCAGGATACTGTAAAATACCTTATCTTTCATAATTACTCCTTACATATTGTTGATACCGGCAGAAAAAGCGTTTCCCAAAGAGATAAGAGCGCCCAACAGTACGCCGAATACCGTTCCGGAAACGAGCAAAGTCACTCCCAGTCCGATCATATTCAGCCCGTGCTTTTTCTTATTCGGGTCGTCGGTTTTACGGAGCTTTATAAACTTGACAAGCGATACTATAAAGCCAATTAAAGCGATGATCGGCACTCCGATAATACATGCCGCAAATATGATCAGTTCCATTTATTTTACTCCTACATATGCGCCATAGCAAGGAAAAATAACCACACAAGCACCGCGGTAGCAATCACCAACGCTCCCGCGATACTTCCCGAAACTATCGCAAGAGTTCTGTATGTACGGTGTTTAGGCGAGCTTTTGTCTGTACCCTTGTACATCACAAGCGAAATAATGAACCAAACAATCGCTGCAAACGACGGTCCGAACACTATCGCGCAAAGCACAAATGCATCTAAAAATTCTCCCATTTTTTCTCCTTAGCAAAATAAAGGGCATTGTTGAAATGCCGAACAATGCCCCTTAAATATAAAATGTTAATTAAGCCTTGCCAACCGAACCGAACAGCTCCATCTTCTCCTTGACGGTAGCCTTGATAGCCTCCGCGCCGGGAGCGAGCAGCTTTCTCGGGTCGAAGCCCTTGCCCTGCTGATCCTTGCCCGCCTCGATGTACTTGCGTGTCGCCTCGGCAAAGGAGAGCTGGCACTCGGTGTTTACGTTGATCTTAGCAACGCCGAGAGAGATCGCCTTCTTGATCATATCCGCGGGGATTCCCGTTCCGCCGTGGAGAACCAGCGGCATATCGCCGACTTCCTTCTTGACAGCCTCGAGGGTCTCAAACGAAAGACCCGCCCAGTTCTCGGGATACTTGCCGTGAATGTTTCCGATACCCGCAGCCAGCATTGTAACGCCGAGATCCGCGATCATCTTGCACTCCTTGGGGTCTGCGCACTCGCCCATACCCACAACGCCGTCCTCTTCGCCGCCGATAGAGCCTACCTCAGCCTCGATAGAGATGCCGAGCACGTCGCAAGCGTTTACGAGAGCCTTTGTCTTTGCGATGTTCTCATCGATCGGATAGTGAGAGCCGTCAAACATTATCGAAGAAAAGCCCGCGTTGATACAAGCCTTTGCGCCCTCAAAAGAGCCGTGGTCAAGGTGGAGAGCAACGGGAACGGTTATCTTAAGCTCCTCGAGCATACCGTTTACCATGCCGACAACGGTCTTGTAGCCTGTCATATACTTGCCCGCGCCCTCGGAAACGCCGAGGATAACGGGAGACTTCAGCTCCTCCGCTGTGAGAAGAACCGACTTTGTCCATTCGAGGTTGTTGATGTTGAACTGACCTACCGCGTACTTGCCGTCGCGAGCCTTGTTCAGCATTTCTTTAGCGGAAACCAACATAATTACATAACTCCTTTTAAATTGTTTTAGGATTAACAATCCATATATATTGTAGCACACTTTCCACAAAAAAGCAATATATTTTGAAGAATTTTTCGGCTATCGGACAATTTTCTTCAATACGGCGATAAGCTCACGCCAATCGTGAATACGCAGAAAGTCAAAATCGGTATCAAGCCCGTCGTTCTGTTCGCTGTACGATTTTAAATCGCCGTCATACAGCACGGGGAATATTCCCGCGCCGTGAGCGCCCTCAATATCGTTGGCTACGCTGTTGCCGCAGTACCATACCTTATCCGATGTAAGCCCCGCTTTATTCAGCGCAATATCAAACAGCAAGCGGCTCGGTTTGCGGTACATATAATCGCTTGACGTGATAACGAACTCAAATTTGTTATTTGGCAAAAGGCGTTCAAAACGCTCTGTCAGCGCCTCGCCCGACCACACAAGATTGCTTATCACCGCCGTGCGTATTCCGTTTTCATTAAGGTAATCGAGCATTTCCTCCGCATAAGGCATTACCGCTCCATTTGAAGCAGCAGTCCAGAACACGCTCTCGCGTTCAAGCGGAGTGAGGGAAAACTCTATACCCAGAAGCTCTGCAACGACCCTGTTGCCTGCCCTTGCGGAAATATCGCAGTTATGGCTCTTGCGAATATCCTCCATTTTGCCGAAGATCTCTGTGCACATTTTCGTATACTCTTCTACGGAAACGCCCTTGGGATTTTTGATTACGTGCGCAAAAAGCGCCCTGTTGCCGCGCTCCGAATTCCAATCGGGCTCGTACAACAGGGTGTGTCCGTTATCGAAGATTATCATCTCGGGACAATTCATATCTTAACCTCACTCGCTCGGTATATGCTCCGTCTCCGTGGTATACGAAAAGATCAGCTCCGACGGCACTTCGTCGTAGGAGCTGTTGATGTCCTCGTAGCTCTCCAGATACGCCAGGAACAGCGGAATGACTATACACGCCAGTATGGTTATCACCACCGCCGCGATAACGGTGCCTATCTTCTGCTTCGTCGTCCACGAGTGGCGCGGAGCCGCCTCGCGAACCTCGAACAGGCGCTTTTCTCCCGAGTTCACAGCTTGGATAACGGATATTTTCAGTTCGTCGGGAGCCGCCAGTTTTAGGCAAAGCTCCTTATACGACTTTTCCAGTCTGTCGGAAAAGCCGAGATCGCCGAGCTGTTCGTTTACAAAGCGGACGTTGGTGTCCGTTATAGCCGCAATCTTATCGTTTTCAAGGTCGTTTTCATAGCTCAAATGGATAATGGCGCGGACTATCTGCGGGCGCGGAAAAATCTCCGCGAGGAGATCCTCATGCTTCGCGGACAAGCCTATCGACAGCGTTTCGGCGTTTGCGTTGGACGGCGCTTTTTGACAAAGCCTGTACGCCTTTTTCACAATGTCGTACAGCTCTATAGTCTCGGGGAGAGTATCGCAGTCCTGCGCGATCTGCGTAAAAACGCGCTCCGCGCTGTCAAAGCTCTTGGTGACGATAAGTGCGAGCGCGTACACGTCGTCGCCAAACTCGTCAATGAATTTCTCGATAGTCATGTGTTATGGTCGCTGACGTGGAACTGCTTAAGGTTGCCGATCTTCTTGCTGCGCTCGCGCATAACGGCGTCGACCTCCTCAACGGTAAGCCCGCACTCCACCATTAACACCGCCATATGATACAGCACGTCGTTTATTTCGTTGACAAGCTCCTCGTTATCGTGATTTTTCGCGGCTATTACCATTTCGGTACACTCCTCGCCGCACTTTTTCAGTATCTTGTCAAGTCCCTTGTCGAACAGGTAGCAGGTATAGCTTCCCTCCTGCGGGTCATCGCGGCGGCTGACTATAACGTCGTACATTTCCTTAAACGCTTCGCTCATAGTGATTTCTCCTTTAAACAATTTTCAAAAAAGCCGCGAAAACCCGTATTCATATCGGTCTCCACGCTTTGAGGCAAGTCAAAATAATACTCTCCGCTTTCAATATCCACGGAAAGGCGGTCAAGCGGAAAGCCCTCCCGGTGCGGGCTCTTATGCGGCGTATCGGTCAGATAGAACGCCTTGCCCCAAAGGCTCTCGTCCATACTCTGATACACCTCGTTTTCCGATAAAACAAGGCACAGCGCGTTTTTGTAGCGCGCGGTGAGCTTACCGCCGTATTCCCGCGCAAGAGCGGAATAGTACGCGATCATCTCATCGTCGGACAAATGCTTTCCTCCGACATTCCGAACGTGAACACCCGGCTGAACCTCATCGGGAACATTTTCAAAATACAGCCCGCTGTCAAGCGAAAACACGGGAACCCCGTAAAAACGGTAGTATGACAGCGCCTTTATCCGAGCGTTTTCAAGAGGACTTGAGCCGCTCTCGTCGACCTCGGGGCTTTTCCCCATATCACGCAGACTTAAAAGCTCAATATCCAGACCCTTTAAGCTCTCGCGCATGGTGTTCAGCTTTGCGGGATTGCCCGTACCGAACAGTAAGGTCATCGTTTCACGTCCTTTCACATACCATTATAGCAAAAAACGGGGCGGTTTGTCAAGTACCCTGCCCCGTTATCACAGATACAACAAATTTCTCCCCAAGTTCACAAGCCGTTATTTTATCCTGTTGAAAAAGCAGGTACGGTTTCCCGTATGGCAAGCCGCGCCCGTCTGCTCTACCTTGATAAGCAGAGTATCGTCGTCGCAGTCGCCGTATATCTCGATGACCTTCTGAACGTGACCCGAGGTCGCGCCCTTGTTCCAGAGCCCCTGCCTTGAGCGGCTCCAGAACCAGGTGTAGCCGGTTTCGAGTGTTTTTGCCATGCTCTCCTCGTTCATATACGCGAGCATAAGCACCTCGCCGCTGTACACGTCCTGAACTATCGCGGGGATAAGCTCTCCCTTTTTAAAGAATTTTTTCAAGTCCATCATTTTCAGCTCACTTTCGATTTTCATTATCAGCTTGGGGTGAACGCCGGGATATGTCCACGCCATAAGCTCGCGCGGAGGGTGGTCGAGCAAAAGCACGCGCTCTATCTCCGACTGCGGAAGCTCGCCCAGCTCGGTTATCTCCGCGTAGAACAGCATACCGTAATTGTTGAGCTTATACGGGCATATCTGCTGTATTGCATACTTTACCGCGCCCGTTTCCTCGTATAATTCGCGGGCGGCGGTCTGCGCTATGTTTTCTCCGGGCTCGCGTTTTCCTCCGGGGAGCTCAAATGTATTGCGCTCTCTGTGCTTTACAAAGACGTATTTGCCGTTGTATTTCGCGAGAATTACCGCGTACTTCAGCTTTTCATCGTCATAATTTAAAGGGAATTCGACCATAACGCTCTCCTTAATCCCACCGGAAATACCACACCGTGGACTTTGTAAGCTCGTCCGCGAGCCTGCCGATCGTTCCGACATTTTGCAGAACGTTATCGGGGCAGAACGCGAAATGCTCCTCCGCCAACCCGAACGCTTTTTCTTTCGGAACGCGCGGCGCGGTGAATTCAAGCACGCTCCCCGATATTACAGCGGGAACAGCGCCGTATTTTTCGTACCAATACTTCCCTACCCACAGCATTACCCCATTGCTCGGGCAGTCGTTCCAGCCGCCGAACGGAAGCCACGCGAACACCTCCCACGGGTTCTCGGTCGGTATCTTCGCGAGGACGACATCCCACGTCTTTTGTATGCCGTAGTCGATTATCGCCGAAAATTCCGTCCGCGCTCTGCCGCCCGACATCTCGCCGATAATTTCACTCGGTTCATAGCAGAAATCCCTGTCGTGCGTTTCGCGGGTTTTCTTGAACCACTCGGGGTCGATTTTCGGAGCAGCGAAAACCTCCTTTTGGAAATCCGACGAGCATCCCTCATCAAAAAACATATGACTTTCAACAGCGATAAGCAGCGGAGTACACTTTTCCTTTGACAATGCGGAACGATAGGCGTCCACTACCGTGCCTATCTCCGTTCCTCTCGGGAAGTATTCGCACGGACAGCCCAAATACCGCATTACGCTTTTTGCCTGTTCGGGGAACATCCTAAACCGTCCTTACGGGGATATTTCTTTCACTAAGATACTCTTTGACCTCTCCGACGGTAAGCTCGCCGAAATGAAACAGCGAAGCCGCCAGCGCCGCCGAGGAATTTGTTTTCTCAAAGACCTCCGAGAAGTGGTTTATCGAACCGCACCCTCCGCTCGCGATAACGGGGATATTCACGCGCTCACAGACGAAATTCAGCATTTCAATGTCAAAGCCGCCGCGAACGCCGTCGGTATCGATCGAGTTCAGGCATATCTCGCCCGCGCCGCGTTCTTCAATTTCGCGAACCCATTCGCCGAGGTCGAGCTTCATATCCACTCGCCCGCCGTTGATGTAAACGGTAAAACCGCCCTTACCGTCGCGCTTAGCGTCGATACCGACAACCACGCACTGACTGCCGAAAATCTCCGCCGCGTCGCTTATCAGCTTGGGGTTCTTGACCGCCTGAGAGTTCACCGAGACCTTGTCAGCGCCTGCGCGGAGCGTATCACGGAAGTCCTCGACGGAAGATATGCCGCCGCCTACGCAAAGCGGCACGAAAACGTTCTGCGCGGTACGCTTTACAACGTCCAGCATAACGCCGCGCCCCTCGTAGGAAGCGGTTATATCGTAAAACACCAGTTCGTCCGCGCCCTGCCTGTTGTATTCGATTGCGAGCTCCACGGGGTCGCCTACGTCCTTTACTCCCTCGAAATTAACGCCCTTGACTACCTTTCCGTTGCGAACGTCAAGGCACGGGATTATTCTTTTTGCAAGCATAATTTTCTCCTTTATCTATCGGATAACCTTCATTACTTCGTTGTACTTATCGGAATACAGCGCCTTGCTTTGCTCGGACAGCTTGTTGAAACTGCG
The DNA here is from genome assembly GCA_014799395.1 of Oscillospiraceae bacterium. Taxonomy (GTDB): domain Bacteria; phylum Bacillota; class Clostridia; order Oscillospirales; family Ruminococcaceae; genus CAG-115. The sequence continues at coordinate 21,043 of JAAVID010000088.1, forward strand.
CTCCAGCTTGCCGCGGACAAACTCTATACCATCCGCAATACTCAGCTTTCGCTTTACATACGCGAGATAGAACAGCGACGGCACGGAATCGAAGTGCGATATCGCGTCCGCGTCGGCAACGCAAATCTCCTCAATGCTACGCTTTTCCGTAGGCTTGCTGCCGCGATGGTTCAGAATACAACGCTTAACTAACTCGGTCTTGTCGTAGCCGAAGCCGCAGAGTATTTCCTCCGCTATTCGAGCTCCGTGGATATGGTGTTCGTCATACAGCGAATAATCGGTAACGGAAGCGATATCATGAAGCCACGCCGCGATAGTTACCGCCTCAACGTCCGCGCCGTATTTTTCCGCGAGAAAGACCGCGTTTTCAACTACAGCGTATATGTGATAATAACAGCCCATTCCGAAAAAGTTGCTTTCACTTTCACAGCGCCTTTTGACCTCGCTTTGGAGGTATTCAATAATATCGTTCCGCATTTTACTCACCCGCGTACCGCACAGCCTCGGCAAGGTCAAGACTGCCCGAGTAAATGCTCTTGCCGCAGATAGTACCGTACAATCCCATTTCCTTGCAGATCACGATATCGTCCATAGTCTTGACGCCGCCGCTCGCGATTATGTTACATTCACTGTGAGTGCCGTCGTACAGCGCTTTGAGCTGCTGCGCGTTCACGCCCGAGAGCGTGCCGTCCTTGGAAATATCGGTGAAAATAAAGTACTTCACGCCGAACGAGATCATCTTGTTGGCAAGGTCGATATAGTTCACGTCCGAGGCTTCGAGCCAGCCCTCCGTCGCGACCATTCCGTTGAGCGCGTCAATGCCGACGACTATCCTCTCACTGCCGAATTTCTCCACGGAAGCTTTCACGAGCCGAGGATCTTTCAGAGCCGCCGAGCCTAAAATAACGCGCGAGATACCCATTTTCAGATATTCGTCGATAGTCTCGATATTGCGTATCCCGCCGCCGACCTCGACCTTTAATTTTGTCTTTTCGGCAACGTCGGTGTATATCTTAGTGTTGACGGGTCTGCCCTCTTTCGCGCCGTCAAGGTCTACCATATGTATCCATTCCGCGCCCGCCGATTGGAACGACAGCGCGGTGTCAAGATAGTTGTCGGCGACTTTTTCCGCAGTCGCGTAGTCGCCCCTGAAAAGACGAACGCAGTTTCCGTCCTTAATGTCTATCGCCGGTAAAATTACCATATTATCACCTCAATTTTTTATTATTACGCCTATTTCTCTTATTCGGGTTAATTTAATTGCGTAAAATTTAACTTTTATGCAATTTATCAATCTAACATTATAACGCGTTAAATCTCCGCAGTATATTCAACCCCGTTTCACCGCTTTTTTCGGGGTGGAACTGTGCGCCGTAGACGTTCCCCGAGAACACCAGCGCGGGGACTTTCATTCCGTAATCGCAGTAAGCCGCGACGTTTTCGCTCGGACAGTCCGCCGCGAACGAGTGAACGAAATAAACGTACTCCCCCTCTTTTTCCAGAAGAGGACACTTTTCGTTAAGCTCCAGAGAGTTCCAGCCGATGTGCGGAACGGGGAGATCATCGGGCTTCATCAGCTTAACGCTTCCCTTGATAAGCCCAAGCCCCTCCGTTTCCTTGAACTCGTAGCCTTTCTCGAAAAGCATCTGCATACCCAGACAAATTCCGAGAAGCGGCTTCTTTTGGACTTCCTCTTTGATAACGCCGATAAGACCGCTCTCGCCGAGCATTCTCATAGCGTCCGGGAACGCTCCTACTCCCGGGAGGATAAGCCTGTCGGCGGCTCTCAGGTCGTCCGCGGAGGCGGTTATTTTGTTCTCAAAGCCGAGAAAATCCAGCGCGTTCTTCACGCTGAAAAGATTTCCCGCGCCGTAATCAATAATTGCGATCATTTTCTTCTCCTAATCAAATATCTCGCCGTGCATTTTTATATGCTCCATAATATGCCCGATATTTCCCTCGCCCGCAAATCGGTTCATATCGAAAAAGTTCTCGTCGGCGCTTATCCACAAAAGCGGATTTTTCTCCTCGCGAAGCGTAACCTCACGCTTCAATCCGCCGACGTACACCTCAACGTATTCATCGCAGAGCGGATATGAAAAATCCATTAAATGTACTAAACGTATATCGGTTATTCCCGTTTCCTCGTATAATTCGCGGTAAGCCGCCGAATATCCGTCCTCGCCCTGCTCTATCTTGCCGCCGACGAAGTTATACAGCCCCTTGTACGGGTCTTTGGCGCGCCTGCACATAAGCATTGTCCGACGGTCGGGTGAAAATACCGCGATAACGTTATAGCCGCGCATTACAGCGTTCCCTTTGTGGAGACCGCCGCGCCGTCGGTGTTCTGGCGCGTCGCCGCTTTGAGCGCGTAGGCAAGCGCCTTGAACAGCGCTTCTATCTTATGATGATCGTTCGAGCCGTACTCCACGCGCAGATGAAGCGTTATCCCCGCGTTGAACGCGAACGCTCTCATAAACTCCTCGGTAAGACAGGTGTCGAACTCGCCCACGCGCTCATTCGTAAATTCCGCGTTGAATACCAGAAACGGGCGCGCGCTTATATCGAGCGAGCAAAAGCCCAGACTTTCGTCCATAGGTATAAACGCCGAGCCGTAGCGCATTATTCCCGACTTGTCGCCGAGCGCCTTTGCGAACGCCTGTCCGAGAACTATGCCCACGTCCTCGGCGGTGTGATGACCGTCGACGTACAGATCGCCCTTACAGAACACGTCAAGCCCGAACCCTCCGTGAACGCCGAGCGCCGTCAGCATATGGTCAAGGAAGCCAATCCCTGTCTTGATATTGACTTCTCCGCCGTCAAGATTTAATTCAACAGCAATATCTGTCTCTTTGGTTTTTCTGCTGATTTCCGCTGTTCTCATATTTTTACCTCAATTCTATCTAAGTCCGTTGGCAAATACCCACGAATAAAATTCGTCCTTGGGCGGCTTTTCGTATTCGTAATCACAGCACTTGTGAGCGCCGATCATTTCCACGGCAACGGAAAAAACCTCCTCGGGTGTTTTCCCCGCAACGTCGATAATGATCTCGTTTACAAGCGGAGCGCGTTTGTTTATCTTCTTCGACAACTTTTCCAACAGCTCGAAGTCGATAAGCCCCTCGCCGCGGTCGCGCATTTGCCGGTAATTCTGTTCGTGATCGCTGCATATCAGCCTTATTATGATATAGTCGAACCCCTTGAACACTGCGGGAATATCCGCCGTCCTAAGGTCGTCGAAATCGTCCGCGACAATGTTCTTTATACCGTTTTCATTATAGCACGTCAGCGTTGAGACGAACCATTCCCAGCATATCCGCTCCTCGGCTAAGCCCGAAATTTCCTCGTTTCCGTTGACGCGCTCGAATTCGGGCGCTTGGTTCTGCTCGACGAGCGCACCGCGGTAGTGTGCGTACAGCGCCCTCGCGAGCGTGGATTTCCCCACGCCGCTCGCGCCGCATATAAAAATGAAGTCGCGCAGATTCGGTGAGCGCCTGAGATACAAATTGTACTCGTATTTCTCGCCGCGGTATTCTTCATTTCTTCGCCCGAGCAGCTCCGTAAAGCCGAAGCACTCATAAATGTGCTTTGCGCGGTCGTTATCGTCCTCAACACCTATCGTAAGCTCCGAATATCCCAGCCTTTGGATAACCGTCCGCAGAAGGAGTTTGCCAAGCCCCCGCCCGCGAAAATCCTTGTGTACACGATACGCTGAAAGATACGCTCTGCCCTTATGAGGTTCGTTATTTTCGGTCGCGTTGTACAGAACGTGAAGTTCGCCGACAAGCCTTTCATTAACGTAAAGGCAGAATATATCACCCGCGCCGCTTTCGATCATTCGGCGGTTTTCGGCAATCATATCCTCAACGCTTTCATAATCGAAAAGAGCGGTCAGAGCGGAGAGCTCCCCGGGCTTGATAACGCGCACCGAAATATCACTCGCCATATTTTCTCACTTACCTTTTGAAATACACCGCTTTGCATTCTTCGTTTTCGATAAGATCTCTGTCGTCCGCGCAAATGTACTCGGGAGCTATTCCCGGAACAGGCGCGATCTCATATAATGTATCCTCAACAAAAACGTTATCCTTTTCCGCTATCCCGCAAAAACGCTCCCAGTCTTCATCTGTTGTAATAAGCGTTTCCCAAAGAGAACGTTCGGGCTTTGGCGGGTCATCTATGCCGTAGCCCGACGCGTCGCCGATCCAGACAACATTCATACTGCCGTCCGGCAGGTACAGTTTGAGAGTGGCAAAATCGCTGTCAACCACCTCTGCCACGACCGCGGCGGTTTTAAGCTCGGCTGCCAGCTTTTCCGCGTCGTCATATCCCGAAGTCCTGTCCCTATACCACTCGCTCGCGATAGTCGCCCAACCGCCACCGCCGAAAGCGAAAAGATATGTCCGCTCCGCTTCGTCCGCGGAACACTCCGCAAAACCTCTTTTGCTCATCATATCACGGAAAAGGTCAATAAAACCCGCATTATCGGCTTTTGTTTTAACATGTACCGTTATTGAAAATCTTCCCATTTCGTTCTCCTAACGCCGATGATCACTCTTTGCGGACTTTAATGGAATTCGCGTGAGCGGTGAGCTGCTCGCGCTCCGCTATGAGGATAATATCGTCAGCCGCGTCGATAAGCGCGTCCTTGGTGTAATAGATGTAGCTCGAACGCTTGACAAAGCTGTCCACTCCGAGCGGCGAGAAGAAACGCGCCGTGCCCGAGGTCGGGAGAACGTGGTTGGGTCCCGCGTAGTAGTCGCCGAGCGGCTCGGGAGAATAGTTCCCGAGGAACAGCGAGCCTACGTTGTCAAGCCGTCCGATATACTCAAGCGGATCTTCGACTACCGCCTCAAGGTGCTCGGGAGCTATCTTGTTCGCGATCTCGACCGCGTAGTCCATATCCTCGCACACGATTATGCCGCCGTAGTTGTTGAGCGAAGCGTCGATTATCTCTTTGCGCGAGAGCATTGCCGACTGCCGCTCTATCTCGGCTTGTGTCTTCTCGGCGAGCTCCATGCTTGTGGTTATCATAATAGCGGAAGCCAGCTTGTCATGCTCTGCCTGCGACATCAGATCCGCTGCGAGATATTTCGGGTTTGCGGTCTCGTCCGCGAGAACGAGGATCTCACTGGGTCCCGCCACCATATCAATGTCAACGGTACCGTAAACCAGCTTTTTCGCCGTAGCGACGAAAATATTGCCCGGTCCGACTATCTTGGAAACGCGCGGAATTTCTTCGGTGCCGTATGCGAGCGCCGCTATCGCCTGAGCGCCGCCCGCGAGGTAAATGCTGTCAACTCCGCACAGCGCCGCCGCAACGAGTATATCCTTGTTCGCCGTGCCGTCCTTGAGCGGCGGTGTTACCATAATTACCTCTTTAACGCCCGCTATTTTCGCGGGGATAGCGTTCATCAGCACAGACGACGGATACGCCGCCGTACCTCCCGGAACGTACAGCCCGACCTTATCCAGTCCGCGCACGCGCTGTCCCATAATAACGCCGTTCTCCTCGGTCACGCAGAAGCCCTCGCGCTTCTGACGGGTGTGGAACGCGGTGATATTCTCGACCGCGTTCAGCATCGCGTTCACGAAATCGGGGGATTTTTCGTTCGCCTCGGTGAGCGCGTCCTGTATCGCCTCATCGGGAACGCGGTAGTACTGCGCGTTCGGGCAGTCGAATTTCGCGGTGTATTCCTTGACCGCCTTGTCTCCGTTCGCTTTAACGTCCTCCAGGATAGCCTTGACGGTCTTTTCGACCTCGGCGTTTACCTCTCCCGCGCGTTTTTCGACCTCGGCTAAGAATTTCTTTTCATCGCCGTTAGCTTTTATTATCCTTATCATCACAAATTCTCCTCGATCAGTTTTGCTATCTCCAGTACACGCTCCTGCTTCAGCTTCAGACTCACGGTGTTCACGATAAGCCGCGCCGAAACGGGCGCAACATCGCAGAATACCTCCAGTCCGTTCTCCTTGAGCGTGGTTCCGGTCTCCACTATATCGACGATACCGTCCGACAAGCCCACAAGCGGAGCAAGCTCCACACTGCCCTCTATCTTCACAATATCGACGTCTATTCCCCTTTTCTCGAAATAACCGCGCGTGACGTTCGGGTATTTCGTCGCGACGGTTTTCACGCCGTACCCCGCGAAAAAGTCCGTGCCCTTTTTCACGGCGAGCGCGAACTTGCACTTTCCGAACCCGAGGTCGGCGATCTCGTAGAACCTGCCGCCGTGCTCCATTATCGTATCCTTGCCGACTATGCCGAGGTCGCATACGCCGTGCTCGACATAAGTGATAACATCCGCCGCCTTTGCGAGAACGACCTCTATATTCTCGTTCGGAACAGACAAAATGAGCTTTCTTCCCTTGTTGCGAAGCTCCGAAACGTCGTAGCCTATCTTCTCCAGCAGATCTACGGCTTTATTTTCGATACGCCCCTTTGTGAGCGCTATTCTTATCTTTTTATTTTCCACGGCTAAACCTCCGTTTTGATATTACCGTCTTTATCGACGATATCAACGCGCTTTATATTATGCTCCCGCGCGTATTTCGCCGCGCATTTCGGACATTCACCGAGGAAATGATATACGGTCCTACCCTCTGAAATAAGCTTCTCGCAGTGCTTCATTACAGCAATATTATCTTCTCCGAAGACCAGCACGTCGGGAGACTTCATAAACCGCGCTCTGTCCTTCTGCAGAAGAACCTTTGCCGCCGCTTCGACGTTCACCGCGAAACCGACCGCGTCCGCGTCTCTGCCAAATTCTCCGAGCAGCTTGTCATACCGTCCGCCCGACAGCACGGGCTGACCGTATCCCTCCACATAGCCGCGGAAGATGATACCCGTATAATAATCCTTTTTATGGACAAGACCGAGATCGACGCGGATCTTTTCCTTCGGTATCAGCTCCCCGAGCTTCTCACAGAGCTTTTTCAGCTTATTGAGCTTTTCCTCGAGAACCTCTCCGTGCAGATATTGCCGAGCATCGTCAAAAACCTCAAACCCGCCGAACAACCTCGGCAGCGCGACAAGCGCCTTAACCGTGGGATTATCGCCGTCAAATGCCTTTAAAGCGGGATAATTCTTGGTCTCAATACATTCGCGTATATCCTCGGCGGTCTTTTCGTCACAGCCGTACTGCAAGATAAGCTCGCGGAAAATGCCGCTGTCTCCTATCTCCAGACGGTAATCCTCATCGCACTCGGCAAGCGCTTTCGCCGCCAGCACAAGCGCCTCGAGAGCAGCCGAGCCTCTGTTTCCGCCGAGTATCTCAATGCCGCTCTGCGCTATCTCGTCGTCGCGGCCGCTGTCCTTGGGGTTCACCATAAAGATGTTCTGATTGTAGAACAGCTTCAAGGGAAGCTCCTCGGCGCTGAGGCGCGTCGCCGCAAGTCTCGCGATCGGCATAGTGCTGTCGGGGCGGAGCACCATAAGGCGGTTCTTTCCGTCGACGAGCTTGTACATCGTCTCCTGCGGAAAATACC
>JAAVID010000089.1 GCA_014799395.1 Oscillospiraceae bacterium
ATGAACTCGTCGGCTTGATTTTGCTTCGCGAAATCCATTATTTCGGTAGTGCTGCCGACAAAATCGGCATACGCCACGACCTCGGGATCGCACTCGGGGTGAACCAGCAGCAGAGCGTTCGGGTATGCCGATTTCGCGCGTTCAACGTCCTGCTTTGTCATTTTCGCGTGAGTAGGACAGCAACCCTGCATAGTCACTATCTCTTTTTCGGGGCACTGCTTGGCGATATAGCCGCCGAGATTGCGGTCGGGGATAAACAATATCTTATCCTCCGGCATACGCTTGATTATCTTCGGCGCGGAGCTTGACGTTACGCACACGTCGCAGAGCGTTTTCAGCTCGGCGGTGGTGTTTATGTACGCCACGACCGCGTAGCCCCGGTACTTTTCCTTTAACTGAGCGAGCATTTGTCTGTCGAGAAATTCCGCCATAGGACAGCCCGCGTCGGGCTCGGGAAGCAGGACTTTTTTCTCGGGACAGAGTATCTTCACGGTCTCCGCCATAAAGCGGACGCCGCACATCATAACGGCTTTGCTGCCGGTTTTCTGCGCCCTCTGCGCGAGACCGAAGCTGTCTCCGACATAGTCCGCGATCTCAAGAATGTCGTGCGTCTGATAGCAGTGCGCGAGAATGCACACGTCCTGTTCCTTTTTGAGCTTTAAAATGCGCTCCTGAATATCCTTTATCATAATTTCACCTCAAAAAATTCAAATGCAGTAATCGCCGCCGTTATTGAGCTTATCGATAATGTCGGCGAGGGTTATTCCGTCAAGATAGTCGGTGACGGTCTTGTACAAGCCCTCCCAGATAGGCAGGGTCGCGCAGTCCGCCTTGCGGGGGCAGTCGTTCTCCTCGTATTGCAGACAGGCGACGGGCGCGAGACTTCCCTCCGTCACGCGCAGTATCTCCCCTACCGTGTACTTATCGGGAGACTTCGCGAGCGAATACCCTCCCTGATACCCGCGGTTGGTGCGCAGAAGCTCCGCCTTATTCAGCAGAGGAACTATCTGCTCGAGATATTTTTTAGAGATGTTCTGCCGCACCGCTATGTCTTTGAGCGCGACGTAGCCGTCCGCGCGGTGCTGAGCGAGGTCGATAAGCATACGCATTGCGTAGCGTCCTTTGGTGGATATTTTCATTCGATCATTCCTTTACATATATTGACAGTGACCTGTTATTTCTGATTTATATTATAACACTAAATATATATCTTTTCAATAGTTTTTGTAATTTTTGTCGATTTTAATTATTGTACTTGAAATTTTTGTAGAAGTATAGTATAATAAAAGGTGGTGTTTGTTCCCGACGGTAATTAAAGTTACACGGGAAAGCGAAGTGCATATAATAATATGTGTACCGTTAAAATCAACAAATTCGGCGCATACTTGTTGATTGCTTTTGTGACATAAAATCCTAAAAACCTATTGACATAGTATGCATTTAGTGGTAAAATAAACTTGTGAGATAAAGGTAGGTTGACTTGGACTTTAATTTCATTCAAAAATTTCTGCCCATGTACGCCGAGGCGGCGCGGCTTACGCTTATAATAGGCGTTATCGGCATAGTGCTTTCGGTGATGATAGGGCTTGTGTGCGCGCTGGTAAAGTATTACCGCGTGCCCGTGGCGCGGCAGATAGCGTCGGCTTATATCGAGCTGTCGCGCAATACGCCGCTGATAGTACAATTGTTTTTCCTGTACTTCGGGCTGCCTAAGGCGGGGATAGTGTGGTCGAGCGAGGCTTGCGGAATTATCGGTCTGGCGTTCCTCGGCGGAAGCTATATGGCGGAGAGCTTTCTCGGCGGGCTGAGATCCGTCGGGAATATACAGCTTGAAAGCGCGGAGAGCCTCGGCTTCCGCCGCTTGCAGACAATGCGCTACATAGTCGTTCCGCAGGCGGCGACGGTCTCCGTGCCCGCGATCTGCGCGAACGTTATCTTCCTGTTGAAGGAAACGAGCGTGTTCAGCGCGGTGTCGCTCGCCGACCTGATGTACGTCGCAAAAGACCTTATCGGTATGTACTACAACACCTGGGAAGCGCTTCTTATGCTTGTCGCGGCTTATCTGGTGCTGATACTGCCTATTTCCATAGTATTCACGATACTGGAAAGGAGGCTGCGCCGTGCAAGGAATTGAAGTGCTGTTTATGGGCAACAACTTTCTGAGACTGTTGTCGGGATTATGGGTGACTATCCGTATCTCGCTCATCTCGATAGGGTTCTCCCTTATTCTGGGAACGCTGCTCGGCGCGGTGATGACCTCGAAGAATCCCGTCGTAAAGGCTGTCTGCCGCGTTTATCTGGAGATAGTACGGATAATGCCGCAATTGGTATGGCTGTTCGTGGTGTTCTTCGGAGTTACCAAGCTCACGGGGCTGAACCTCGGCGGAGAAACGTCGGCTGTTATCGTGTTCACGATATGGGGCGCGGCGGAAATGGGCGACTTGGTTCGCGGCGCGTTCCTTTCAATACCGCGTCATCAATTTGAGTCGTCGCTCAGTCTCGGTCTGTCGAAAATGCAAATGTACGTTTTCATCATCTTCCCGCAGGCTATACGCGGATTGATACCGAACGTTATCAATCTGTCGACGCGAATGATAAAGACCACCGCGCTGGTATCGCTGATAGGCGTTACCGAGGTGCTCAAGGTCGGCAAGCAGATAATAGACGCCAACCGTTTCGAGTACCCAAATGCGGCGATATGGGTGTACGCGGCGATATTCTTTATGTATTTCATTATTTGTTTTCCGCTGTCAATGGCTTCAAGAGCGTTGACAAAGAAACAGGGAGGTGAGTGATATGTCGGAGCATATTATTGACATAAACGGCTTGGTGAAGCACTTTGGCGACAACGCGGTAATAGACGGCATATCGCTTTCGGTATCGAAGGGCGAGGTCGTGGTGCTGATAGGTCCGTCGGGATGCGGAAAAAGCACGCTGCTGCGATGTCTTAACGGGCTTGAGCCTATTCAGGGAGGAACGGTCACGCTGCACGGCGAGCCCGTAATTCACGGCGACAAGAGCCTGTACAAGATACGGCAGAAGATCGGTATGGTGTTTCAGAGCTACGATCTGTTCCCGCATTTGACGGTGCTGAAAAATATCACGCTCTCGCCGATAAAGGTACAAAAGCGCGATAAAACCGAGGTCGAAGCGGCGGCGCGCGAGCTTCTGGAACGCGTTGGATTATCGGATAAGGCGGACAGTTATCCGTCGGAGCTTTCGGGAGGTCAGAAGCAGCGCGTGGCTATCTGCCGCAGTCTGATAATGAACCCCGAGATAATGCTGCTGGACGAAATAACGGCGGCGCTTGACCCCGAAATGGTACACGAGGTGCTGAACGTCGTGCTGGACTTAGCGAAAAACGGCACTACGATGATGATAGTAACGCACGAAATGGCGTTCGCGGAGGCTGTCGCGGACAGGATAATCTTTATGGACGGCGGCGTTATCGTCGAGGAGGGAACGCCCGAGTTCTTCAAAAACCCGAAAACGGAGCGCGCTCAGCGGTTCCTCAAAACCTTTACCTATACAAAATAACCCTCAGAGGCTATTATATAAAGAACAAAAGAAACGAGGTAATTTATTATGAAGATCTTTAAGAAAATCGCGGCTTTGTTTGCGGCTTCGGCGCTTGCGTTGACATTCGCGGGCTGCAATAACTCGCAGGAGTCCGGAAGTAATGACAATTCGGGAAGCTCCGGAAACGCGGCGTTCAAGACCGTCGATCAGATCAAGGAGAGCGGCGAGGTAACTATCGGCGTATTCTCCGACAAGAACCCGTTCGGCTATGTCGACAACGAGGGCAAGTATCAGGGCTACGACGTGTATTTCGCGGAGCGTATCGCCAAGGATCTGGGCGTTGAGCTGAAGCTCGTTCCCGTTGAGGCGGCTTCGCGCGTGGAGTTCCTCGAGACCGCTAAGGTCGACATTATCCTCGCTAACTTCACCGTTACCGAGGAGCGCAAGCAAAAGGTAGACTTCTCGCTTCCGTATATGAAGGTGGCGCTGGGCGTTGTTTCGCCCGACAGCGCCGTTATCAAAAACGCGGAGGAGCTTAACGGCAAAACGCTTATCGTCGTTAAGGGCACGACCGCCGAGACTTATTTCACAGAGAACTATCCCGATGTTAAGCTCCAGAAGTACGACGAGTACAACGAGGCTTACTCTGCGCTCCAGGACGGACGCGGCGACGCGTTCTCGACCGACAACACCGAGGTACTGGCTTGGGCTAAGAGCAATCCCGGCTTCACGGTAGGCGTTGAATCCCTCGGAAGCACGGACGCTATCGCGCCCGCTGTCACAAAGGGCAACGACACCCTGCTGGGCTGGCTGAACGACGAGATAAAGGCGCTCGGCAGCGAGCAGTTCTTCCACAAGGACTACGATGAAACGCTTGCGGCAGTCTACGGAGATGACGAGGCTTACAAGGAGAACCTTGTTGTCGAGGGCGGAGTAATGTAACAATTGACGTAAAAAGAAACACCGAGGACTCACCTCGGTGTTTTTTCATTCTTACTCGAGATCACCGACAATACCGCCATTGCAACGGGGAAAATCACCGCGAGGAGCACTCCCCTGCGGAGGTCTCCGCCCGACAAGTCCGCCGCAAATCCCGCCAATGCGGGTCCCGAAGCGCACCCTAAGTCCCCTGCCAGCGCAAACAGCGCGAACATCATCGTGCCGCCCTTTGGTAATGCCGCCGCGCCCTTGCTGAACGTCCCGGGCCACATTATCCCCACCGAAAATCCGCATACCGCGCAGCCCGCAAGTCCTGCCGCCGCGTTCGGTATCAGCGCGATAGTCAGATAGGCGCACACGCACAGCAATGCGCTCGCGAGCATTGTTTTGCCGAGTGGAAGCCCGAACTTTCCGTGGAGCGCTCTCGCAGTGCCCATAAGCGCCGCAAACGACGCCATTCCCGCGAGGTCGCCTATCGTCTTGGATACGCCGAGCGCGTTCTCGCATAACGTGGACGCCCACTGCGACACCGCCATTTCGCTTGCGCCCGCGCATAACATCATCGCGAACAGTATGCGGAACGTTCCGCTTTTTATCAGCTCCTTGAGCGACATTCCCTCGCCCTCGGGAACGGGTGTGTTTATCGGTACAAATACGAACATTATGCCGTCCGCAAGCGGAACGAGCGCCCAGATAAAAGCGAGTATCCGCCAGTTTTCAATACCGAATACCGTGAAAAACAGCGTCGACAGCACGATGACCGCCACAACTCCCCAGCAGTAGAACGAGTGAAGTATGCTCATCATCCGCTCCTTGTTGTCGGTCGGGCACGCCTCGACGATTGGGCTTACCAGTACCTCGAGCAGTCCGCCGCCTATCGCGTTCAAAAACACCGCGATAAGCAGTCCGACAAACGGAGGCAATATCTCGGGCAAAACCGCCATTGCCGCAAAGCCCGCGATGCTCAGCCCGTGCGCGAGAAGCATTGATCTTCGGTAGCCGAGGCGTTCCGCAAAGCCCGCGGAAGCGGTGTCGACAATCAACTGAACGACAAAATTAAAGCCGATAAGCATTGTGATCTGCGACAATGGAATATTGTAGCTTGACTGAAACGTTAAAAACAACAGCGGCGCGAAATTGTTGATTATCGCCTGGACGACATACCCTATAAAACAGGAAAAAATCGTGTGTTTATAAGTAAACATAAATTCTCCCAAAGAAATCCGCCCGAATACTTACGTCCGAGCGGATATTTTTATTGTGCTTGCCATTATCAGAACTGCTTTATGCCCTTTGCCGCGGCACGAATTTCCATTATTCCCGTTTCGGGATAGAAGAACTGTGTACGACCATAGTCAAGACCCGTGTCCTCAGCAAGAATGGGGATACGGTTAGCCATAAGTATTTTCTTTACAGCCGCGACATTGCGCTCGCCGATGTTGAACTTATCGCTCGCAGTCGCGAACATAGTTGCTCCGCCCGCGATTTTGGCTTTCAGGCGCACTCTGCTCGCGCCCATTCCCTCCATCTGGCGAATAAGCATAGGAATAGCCGTATCCGCGAACCTCATAGGCGTTGAAGCACCATTCACACCCGAAGTGCTCTCGGGGAGCATAATATGCGACAGTCCGCCAACTCCGACAACACTGTCCAACAGGCAAATTCCCACACACGACCCGAGCGCGTAGGTCACCAATACATCAGGCGCTCTGCAAACCTTTAAGTCACCAATACCAATAGTTATGTTACTCATCAATTTACACCAAGCTTTTTCATTAGAATGTCAAGAGATTCCATCTCGGGAATCAGAATGATGCTTGAATTAATGCTCACACCATCAATAATAAATCCGTCGTCGATGAACAGAACCTTGTCGCCCACCTCCGAGAATTCGATCATAGGAACGTTCATTATCGCGCCCATCATATCCACCTTCAGCGACGGAACGTCCATCGTTACCGTAAAGTCCGCCAAAGCCGCCAACGCGTTAAGATACGAGCCGCCCATAATATTGCCCATTTCCTTGACCGCCGAAATATCCGTTTCATCCAATGTGAGCACATCAACGTTATCCTTGCCCATAAACGTGTTGACAACGATCTTTGCGAACGCGTCCTCAAGCAGGAACATTATCATACCGTTAATATCGCCCTTGAACATAACGAGAATACCCGTAATCACCTTTTCGGGGCCGCCTACCTCGTCGATAGCCGCCTGATAATCAAGAACACGAACATCCGGAACGTGCATCGTTACGGGCTTTGACAACATTGCGGAAAGCGCCGAAGCCGCGTTGCCCGAACCGATATTTCCTATTTCTCTAAGGCAATCGATCGCCACGGGAGAAAGCTCCTCAAAATTTTTCAGCATAACATCACTTCCCTTCTGCTGAGATCACCTTTTATCTCAAATTATTTGCAATCCTTGCCAGCTCGTCGGAGGTCGTTACCACTCTCGAGCTTATCTGATACGCTCTCTGCGTTTCTATCAGCTTTACCATCTGCGTCGCGAGGTCAACGTTGGAGACTATCAGCGTACCCGTGAGCTTATCCATTGTGGGCACCCAAACGTCCTCGCCGTCTACGTTCCTCAGCTCGCGCGCGGCAACCGCCGCACCGCTTCTGTCGGTCTCAACATAACGGTTGGTTCCCCAAGCCTCTATCCCGTAGGGGTTCGGGAACTCGAACACGCCGACCATTTCCGTCAGCTCTGCCCAGTCGACGTTGGGAGTGTACTGCTCCGCCTCGGCTACCATAATACGCTGATTATCCGCGCCGAGAATGTATTCGCCCTCGTTCGTCGCCAGATACCACGCGCCGTCCTCGCCCTGCAATACGTCAAAGTGCGCGTTGCGCGTATATCTTACGGTACCGTCGGCACCCTCAACCGCGAAAAACGCGTCCGCGTCACCGAGCCTTACGCCGCTTCCCTCAACGATCTTTTCAATGTTTCCGTCAGCGACTCCCGTGCCCTCGTAGCGGGTGCGGTCGTCTGTCGACAGATCGGTGGGGTTGGCGAATTGGAACACGCCGATTATCTGGCGCTCCTCCTCGTCCTCGCCCGCGGGCGTTACGAGATCGTCCCAGTTTACGCTGTAATAATCGCCGTCTCTTGAGGGAACCTCTATACGGCGGTTAGAACTGTCGAGAACATACTCGCCGTCGGGAGATACGACATAGAACTTTTTGCCGTCCTGCTGTACCTCGAAATTATTGACCGCCTTGAAAACGATCTCGCCCGTTTCAAGATCGCGGACCGCGACCTGATCGTTCTCGTCTCTCTGAACCTGTCCGTCAATAACGTCCTCGCCTACATCTTCGATAGTCGGGGCTCTGAAAGTCACCGGTATCGGATTAAGATCGTTGTCGAGGATAAGCTCGCCCTCCGAAGATCCGAGATACCATTTTCCCTGATACCTCTGAATGGAAAGCTGACCGTCGTGGGTATATTTTACATTTCCGTAATCGTCCATTACCGCGAAATAACCGTTCGCTGTCGTAACTACCGCCGAGCTCGGAGCCTCCGCGTCGGAACCCGTCATCTGAAGACCCGCGTCCTCAACGGGAGCGGGATCGGGAACCTCGGTCGGATTGCCCTCCTCATCGGGTTCGCCCTCGACCGTGCCCGCGCCGTTATAAATATAACGTACCCTCTGGTTGTCAACATCATTCAAAGTGAACGCGCCTATCTGCTCACCGACCGCTTCCCAGTCGATCCTGCCGCGCACGTCGCCCTTTGAGATCTCCTCAAACGGCACTATTATACGGTTCTTTTCGTAATCGAGAACAAACTCGCCCGAGCTCGATACGAGATACCACTCACCGTCCAGCTGCGTAATACCGAACGCGCCGTCACGGGTGTAGTTCACGTCGCCCCAACGATCCTCGACCGCGAAGAAGCCCTCGCCCGCTATCGCGAAATCCTGCGGACGGTCGGTATACTCAAAATGCGACTCGCTGAACATAAGGTCTGTTTTCTGGATATATGTACCGTGACCTGTCTGCCAGTCGGGCTGCGGCTCTCTTTCAACGTCGTAGATACAGTCCGCGAAAGAGGGACGGATAGTCTGATAACCGACGGTATTAACGTTCGCGATATTGTTTCCGTAGATGTTCAGCGCCTTTGCCTGCGCTATCATCGCGGATTTACCCGTGTGGAACGATATATTCATAAACTAGTCTCCTCCCGCGTTAAACCTTTTTGCAGAGCGATGTCGCTCCTTGGTTAATGCCGTCACATATCTGCAATATCTTACTGTTTGTCTCAAACAGTCTGTTTGCGTTCATCATCATTGTGAGCTCGTAATTATAGTCGATATTCGAGCGCTCCAGCGCGCCCTGAACAATATCAAATCTCATATCCTCGGGAACGGGCTGAGCGTCGACCGACGTAAACAAATTCGCGCCGAACTTCGCGACGTCCGAGTTGGGGTCTATGTAGCTGAGAGCCAGTCTGTCGATAAGCTCGCGCTCGCCCATTTCGTTGTTCTGATAAATACGGCCGTCAACGTCGATAACGAAATCCTTGTTGCCGATGTATATCTCGCCGTTTTCGCCGAGAACGCGTCCCGAATTGGACAAGGTGAGGTAACCCTCCTCGTCAAGCTCCCAGTCGCCGTTTCTCGTCAGCATCGTCTCGCCGTTATAGCCAGCGATGTTGAAGTAAACGTCGCCCCAGATAGCCACGTCGAACGGGGAGTCCGTCTGCTCGAAAAAGCCCTGCTCCAGATCGGTATAGGTGGAATCGACATAAGTATGAGCAAACGTTCCCGAAAGCTCCTGGCGGTGCTTTACAAGTATCATATGCTCGTCAAATCTGTCGACCAGAAGAGTGTCGCGCTTATAACCCGCCGTGCTTGCGTTCGCGAGGTTGTTGCCTATGGTGTTTATCCTGCGCTGATTCAATATCATTCCGTTACAAGCGTAATAATAGCCTCTGTTCATACGGCTCCTCCTTTAAAATACGGCTCGAGCTTTGCCTTTAACAGCAAGACAGCCTTTGTATGGATCTGACACACGCGGCTCTCGGATACGCCGAGCGCCTTTGCTATGTCCGAATATTTCATATTTTTGTAGTAGTAAAGAGTAACGACCTGCCGCTCCTTATCCTTGAGCTCGTCGATAGCGTTTGCTATCTCGCGGCTCATTTCCTCGCGGAGCAGTCCGCTGTCGGACGGCGCGTCCACGGCGGGCTCGTCTATATTGTCCTCGTAGAGAAGCTCCTCAAACGACAGCGTTATCGTACACGAGCACTCTGCCATCTGCTTTAGCAGCTTATCCTCATCCATTGCGAGGTACTCCGCAAGCTCGGCGGTCGTGGGCACTCTCCCATTTAAATTATACAACATACTGTTCGCTTTGTCAAGAGTACGAGCAAATTTTCTCACATTTCTGGGTATCCAGTCCTGTTTTCGGAGAAAATCTATTATCGCGCCGCGTATCTTCAGCGAGGCATAGGTCTCGAACTTCGCGCCCTTGGCGGGGTCGAAGCTCTCTATCGCGTCCATGAGAGCAAGCACGCCCTCGTTGATAACGTCGTCGGTGTCGCCGTGCTTGATATACATATTACGCATTGACATCGCACAGGAGCGGACAAGCCCCATATTGTTGAGCACGATCTCATTTCGGAGCGCAATTTCGCCGCTTTGCTGATATATAGCTATCTGCTCGGCGTTGTTAGAAATATTTTCCATACTGCGCTACCTGCCTCTCTGCCCTTTATGCCCTCTCTGCCCTCTTTTCTGTCGGCGAAAACGTTATCCCGCCATTACGCGTGTTGAAAGCGAAATATTGCCTATCGCCTGTATCTGAGCGGACGCGTCAATTTCACTGTACGACAGCACGGTTATGTTGGAAATGAACTGCTCGGTCAGCTTTTTGAAGTAAATTCTCACAACGGGAGAGGTCAAAATAATGACGGTAGGTATAACGTCCTTTATCTTGTCGATCTCGTCGTTTGTCGCCGCGACGATATTCTGAATGATGTCGGGCGCCATTGCGAGGTAGCTTCCCTGATCGTTCTTTTTAACGGAGCTTACTATCATATCCTCTATCTGAGTATCAAGCGTTATCACGCGCAGGGAATTCGCCTCCGCGAAACGGTGCGTTATCGTACGCTTGAGCGACTGACGCACATACTCCGTGGCAATATCAATATCCTTGAGCACGTTGGTATGGTCGCCAAGGGTCTCGAGAATGGTCTCGAGGTCGCGGATCGGTATACCCTCTTTAAGCAGATTTGCCAATACCTTCTGTAAATATCCGACGGATACGACCTTCGGGATAAGATCCTCCACCACGATCGGGTTGGTTTTCTTGACGTTCTCGATCATAGTGTTTACGTCCTGACGGGAGAGCATTTCGTGCGAATAGCGCTTCATTATCTCCGACCAGTGCGTTATCATTACGGAAACGGGGTCTATAAGCGTATAGCCCGCCACGTCCGCCATTATCTTCTTGTCCTCGCTTATCCACTTAGCGGGCAGTCCGAACGCGGGCTCAACGGTGTCGATACCCTCTATCGTCGTTGTGACGTCGCCGCTGTCAAGTGCGAGGTAGTGGTCGACGAGTATCTCGCCGCGGGCTACCTCCTCGCCCTTTATCTTGATAATATACAGATTGGGGTTTATCTCGGGGTTGTCCGTCATTCTTACCGACGGGATTACCATACCCATATCCATTGCGAACTGCTTACGGAAGATAACTACGCGGTCGATAAAGTTACCGCCGCTCTTTTCATCTACCAGTCTCAGCAGTGAATAACCGAACTCCATTTCAATAGGCTCGACATTCAGCAGCTTGAAAACGTTGTCAATGTCGCGGTAATAGTCGTTATCGGTCTTGGGCTTTTCAAGCTCCGCCTGCTCCGCCTTAGCGCGCTGAGCGAGCTCCAGCTCCGCCATTTTCTTCTTGTTCCTGTCAAGCAGGATAGCGCCCGCTATCAGCGCAACGCCGAGAACGAGCAGTACATACCACGGGAAACCCGGGATGACCATCATTACCAGCACGACCATACCCGCTATCAGCATAACGAACGGCTGAGCGGTAAACTGCGCCTTGATGTCGTTCATAAGGCTGTCGTTGCTTGCCGCGCGGGTCACGATCATACCCGTAGCCACAGAGATAAGCAGCGCGGGGATCTGCGAGCACAGACCGTCGCCGACCGTTGCCAGCGAGTAGGTGTTGAGGATAGTGTTGAAATCGCCGCCTCCGCGCACCATACCGATGATAACGCCGCCTATAAGGTTTACGAGCGTCGTGATAATGGACATTATCGCGTCGCCCTTTACGAACTTCGTAGCACCGTCCATAGAGCCGTAGAAGTCCGCTTCACGCTGAATATTGGAACGGCGGGTCTTCGCCTGTTCCTCGTTTATCAGACCCGAATTAAGGTCCGCGTCAATAGCCATCTGCTTACCCGGCATAGCGTCCAGGGTAAATCTCGCAGCAACCTCGGATACACGTTCCGAACCCTTGGTAATAACGATAAAGTTTACCAAAACTATGATTATGAATATCAGGAAGCCGACGATAGCGTCGCCGCCCATTACGAAGTTACCGAACGCCTTGATTACCTCTCCCGCGTAGCCCGTGGAAAGAATACCTCTTGTCGTCGAAATGTTCAGCGACAGTCGCAGAACCGTCGACAAAAGCAGAATCGTCGGGAATACCGAGAACTCCAGCGCTTCTTTGATAAACATCGTCATTATCAGAATTATCAGCGACAGCGCTATATTCAGCATTATCATAAAGTCCAGCAGCCCGGAAGGGAGCGGAATGATGATAGCGAGAACTATGAAGATGACAAACAGAACCATAGAGTTGCTGAGGATCTTTCTTATCATTCCCATATTCTCACGCCCTTTCTTTTATTATTTTTAAGCATGCAAGCTCTTATTTTTCTCGCGGTATACCACTGTAAGTATCTCCGCGACCGCGTTGTAAAGCTCAAACGGGATCTCGCGCCCGACGTCTACGTCGGCGTACAGCGAACGCGCCAGCGGCGGGTTCTCAACGCACATTATGTCGTTCTTCTCGGCGATCTCCACTATTTTCATTGCCAGATAATCCTTGCCCTTGGCTACGACCACGGGCGCGCGGTTCTCGTCCTGGTCGTATTTCAGCGCTACCGCGTAGTGCGTAGGGTTACGGATGATTACGTCGGCGGAGGGAACGTCCTGCATCATACGGCTCTGTGCCATCTGCTGCTGTCTCTGCTTGATCTTGGACTTGACCTGAGGGTCGCCCTCCATCTGCTTGAATTCCTCCTTGACCTCCTGCTTGGACATTTTGAGCTTTTTCTCAAACTCCCACCACTGGAACAGAAAGTCTCCCGCCGCGACAAATACCAGCAAAATGCATATTAGCATTACCATATCGAATACGGACAGTCCTATATATGCGAGACCCTGCATTAGTCCCGCGTCCGTAAGCGACAGTATTATCGGCATACGCTTGGAGATCTCGTTATATATCATATACGCGATAACGATTACCTCGATAAGTCCCTTTACTATGCCGACTATCGACTGAAGCGAAAACAGCTTTTTGATACCCTCCAACGGGTTCATTCTGGAAAACTTCGGCTGAAGCGCTTTCATCGTGAACAATCCGCGCGTCTGAGCGACCGTCGGGATAATTCCCAACAGCATCGCGACCGCGCATATTGGACCTACTATCATCACAATGACCGTTATCAATTGGACAACGAGCGACATCAGATTGTCGGCGGTGACGTTGTAGGTCGCGCAGTTTTCGTACATTCTCGCGGTGAACGACAGCAGGTTCTTAACAATGAAGCCCGCCAGTAGTCTCACGGCGAAGAATATACCCAGTACGGAAGCGGCGGTAACTATCTCCTTTGACTGGAGAACATTGCCCTCTTTACGCTGATCGCGCCGCTTTTTCGGGGTGGCTTTTTCGGTTTTTTCCTCGCCCGCCAAAGTTCTCCCCCCTTATTTCGTACCGTATATCAAATATTACTTATTATCACACTAAACGACCCATTTATCAACTATTCCGTTAAGATTCTCGAACAGCTTTCCCATTATCATATCCATAAACTCGCTTACCACGCCGCAGCCTGCCGCTAAGACGATAAAGCCCACGAGCATTTTTATCTGGATATTGAGAACGAAAACGTGGATCGTAGGAACTGCCTTCATAAGCACGCCTATACAGAACTCGGAGATCAGCGAGGCTGCTATTACGGGCATTGCGAGCTTTAGCCCAAGCGTCATAACCGCTTGAAACATCTTCACCATAATATACAAAATGTTGAAGTTAAAGCTCGTGTACCCCATCGGGATACTCTCATACGATATGGCGAACAGCTCAATGTAGCTTTTATGTCCGCCTACCGCGAAAAAATACAGCATAAACCAGTAGCTGTAATACTGGGTGGACAAGCCCGCGTTGCCGAAGGTCGGGTCGTAGCTCTTAGCCATCGACAGACCCAGCTGCATATCCGTGACTTCGCCCGCCATTGAAAACACTTGCAGGAACAAATTAACAAAAAATCCCAGAATTGCTCCGACAAGCAGTTCTTTTACCAAGTCAAACACAAACGGGAGCAGTCCCGCGGGCATCGTGTAGTCGAAGCCGCCCGCCGCCGTCATTACGACCGCCAACATTATCGACGCGCCCGCCTTTATCGTATTCGGTACGCCTCGGCGCGAGAATATGGGATTAAAGCTGAAAATTCCCGTCACCCTTGCCAATACCATTATCAATACGATAAAGTTCGTTTGAATTATCGTCCATACTTCAGACACGGCAAGACCTCTATAATATCGGTGTCTGCGCCATCTTCTCAAAGATGAAGTTTACGAAATCAATACATTCGTTCGTCATCCAGGGCGCGAGGAAAAACAGAACAAGCCCTACCGCTATCGCTTTCGGCGCGAAAGAGATAGTCTGCTCGTGGATCTGCGTTGCCGCCTGTAAAATGGCTATAACAAGACCCACGATCATTGCCACGAGCAGAACGGGCAGTGCCAGCTTAAATGCCAGCATTATTGCCTCGCGGAATATTTCCATTACTAAATCCTGTGTCATAGCAAAATCCCCTTAACCCCGCTACAAATTGTAGCTCGAAACGATCGAGCCTATCATAAGGTTCCAACCGTCCGCCAAGACAAACACCAGTATCTTGAACGGCATTGAGATCATCGCCGGCGGCAGCATCATCATACCCATCGACATTAGCGTCGAGCCGACTACGATGTCAATTATCAAAAACGGCAGGAAAATCATAAAGCCCATCTGGAAAGCTCTTTTCAGCTCTCCTATCATAAACGACGGTATTATGACCGTCAGCGACAAGTCGTTTTCCTTGTACTCGTCGCTCAGACCGCCCTCGGGAATATCCTCCTTGGCAAGTCCGATAAAGAACTCGAGATCGTCGTTGGTCGTCTGCTTCAGCATAAAGCGCTTCAGCGGCACGGACGCGCGTTCAAGAGCCTCTTTTGTGTCGATCTGCTCATTAGCGTAGGGCTGATAAGCGATCTCGTTGATCTCTCCGATAACGGGAGCCATAATGAAAACCGTCAGAAAGAGTGCCAGACCCGTCAGCACCATATTCGGCGGCGTATTCTGCGTCTGCATGGCGCTTCGCAGAAAGCCCAGCACGATAACGATACGCGCAAAGCAAGTCATCATAATAAGCATTGACGGCAAAAGCGCTATCAATGTCAGCAGAATGACGATCTCCAACGGCTGCGACGCGTCTACGCCGATGACCTCCTGCAATACCGACGACCCGGGATCACGTCCGACGACCTCGGAGGGGCTGTCCTGCAAATAATCCCCCGCCTGCTGAGCGGGATCGCTGTTCGTATCGGCATCGCCCGTACTTACAGTCGCCGACGACTCGGTCGACGCCGCATAGGAAGTCACGCCCACAAGCACGAACGTGAAAAGTATCGTCAGAAAAAGTGAAACGGCAAACTTCAGTACAAGCTTTTTATCCGTTTCAAGCAAACGTTTTATCAAAACCGTACCTCCGTTATTTTTTACGTTTCATATTATCGAGAACTGTTTTAAAACTCTCCTTGAACGACGGATTTTCCGCCGTTTGCGCGGTGAGCTCCTCCTCGGTCTGCTCAAGCTCGCATATCTTCTCGGTATGGCTTGACGTTACGCCAAGCACCATACACCGCCCGCAAACGCTCACCAACAGGAGCATTTTGTCGGGACCGAGATTTATGCGCTCGAGTATCTTCATATTCTTACTGTCGTACAAGGAAACGCGCGCGTTGAACTTCTTCATGATCCAGAACAGCACAAATACCAGCGCAAGCACACCGATAAGCGCCATTATCATTTGAAAATATTCCAAAGCTACGCCTCCTTAACGCCTCCCAAACGGCACATTTTCTCAAACGCTCCGCCATTTTCTGCCGCACCGTCCGAAAAAAACGCCAAAAGGCGGGAATTTGTCCCCGCCTGTGTAATATGCAGAAATCAGCCGAGTACCTTTTTTACAGTCTGGAGAATTCTGTCAGCCTTAAAAGGCTTTACTATGAAGTCCAGAGCGCCGAGCTTGATAGCCTCAACTACCATTGCTTCCTGGCCCATCGCGGAACACATAACGACCTTAGCCATAGGATCGCTTGCCTTGATGTCCTTGAGCGCGTCAATACCTGTTTTGTTAGGCATGGTGATATCCATGATAACGAGGTCGGGCTTCTCTGCCGCGTAAATATCGCACGCAATCGCGCCATCCGCAGCCTCAAGGATATTAGTATAGCCGTTCTTTGTCAACGTATCCTTGATAAGCATTCTCATGAAAGCCGCGTCGTCCACCAATAAAATCTTCTTGTCCATTATCTTCTCTCCTTAAAAAAGTATTTAAAAGGTTTAAATTTTATTTTATTCCTTGCCAAGGCTGTCCATAAACTTTGACTTGACAATCTCGGTTATTCTAACAGCGAAGTTATCGTCGATAACAACAACGTCGCCGCGCGCGATGAGGTTTCCGTTTACCACGATGTCAACGGGCGCACCCGCCTGACGTTCTAGCTCGATTATCGTGCCCTGTGTAAACTCGAGTATGTCCTTTACCTTACGCTTTGCCGTACCGATCTCAACGCTTATCTCGAGCGGCACGCCCATAAGGAGCTTAAGGTTATCCTTTTGATCCGCGGGTATTCCGAAATCCATTGCGTCAAACTGGTGAAGCTGCGCGTTCTGGATGTTGACGGGAGGGGGAGGCGGCGGATAAGCGCCATAAGCCGCGTACTGATTGGGGTATCCGTAGCCTGCCTGCGGCGGCATCTGATACATCGGCTGCTGCGGCATTTCGCCGGCGGGCATTTGCGGCATCTGAGGCATCTGGGGCATTTGTTGAGGCATCGGCGCGGGAGCAGCCGCCGCGGGAGCGGGTGCAGGTGCGGGCGCGCTAGCGGGAGCGCTTGCCTCTTCTTCCTCGGCAACCGAGAACTTATCTATCATCTTGCCCGAGAGCGTCTTAGCAAGCGGCAGGGAAAGCACCGACATAAACTCACTTTCCATTACGCCGTCTATTGTCAGATTAAATGTGACAGCAACGACCGTCTCGCTCGCGTCCATCTCGCAAAGATCGCCGAAGCTGGTCTTTTCAATGATATACGGAGTAGGAACGGAGATGTCCACCGTCATACCCAGCAGATCGGACAGCGCCGTTGCCGAAGCGCCCATCATCTGGTTCATGATCTCGCTGACAGCGCTTATGCTCATCTCATCGAACTGGAAATCGGGATCGATAACCAGCGGATTACCCAACAGCTGGTTTAAGATAAGCTGAACGTCGTTCTGCTTCAAGACCATCATATTGAGACCCGTTATGCCCTCGACATAAACTATCTTAACGCAGATAGCGGGCTCAAGATTGTCATAGTTAAGCTCGTCAACCTTGACTACGTTGACCTGGGGAGTTGTTATCCATACCTTTGCATTAAGCAGCTCTGAGACCGCCGTTGCCGCCGAGCCCATGCTTATATTAAGTATCTCGCCGACCGCGTCAATTTCATACGAGTTAAACTCAATGTTCTCGCCATTTCCGTTAGCCATCAGTAACTTTACCTCAATTCTCTATAAAATTTTCAACCATTATAGCTTTTTTATTATTGTATGTGCCGAGCTTGCCGTCACACCAATCTCTCTCGCCAACTCTGACCAGAATATTCTCGCTGATCTTTTTATCAAGCGGAATAACATCATTTACCTGAAGCGTAAGCACCTCGTACATATCCAGATTTATTTCACCAAGAACAGCCTTAACAACAAGGTCTGTCGTGCTTATGCCCGTCATAATGCTGTCGCGGCGTTCCTGCTCGCGGGTCACGTCGGTCTTTCTGCGCGTTCCCGAATATCTCGGGATAAATTTGCTCATGATCTCATCAAGATTTATTGCGGGAATACATACCGAAACTATTGATTTCTGACTGTTTATCTCAACCTCGAGAGCTACGATTATTACCGTATCCTCGTGGCCGATCGTCTGAACGACTCTGGAATTCGTCTCAATGCCGATAAGCCTCGGCTCAAGGTCGATATGCGTCATCCACGGCTCCTTAAGCATATCCGCGAAAGACCTCATAACGTCCGTCATGATCGTGATCTCGATCTCCGTGAAATCACGGCTGGTATCGGAATACTCGCCCTTGCCTCCGAGCAGTCGGTCGATCATCGTATATGTAACGGGATTGGATACCTGAACGATTACATCTGTCTCGCTGATCTCGTCGTTCTTGATACCAAGATCTACCATACCCATAATAACGTAATCGGGCAGAGCGTTATTGAACTCGTTATAGCGCTGTTCCTCGATATTCAACAGGCTCACGCGGCAGTACAGCCTGAGCTTACCCGTAAGATACGATGAAAGTAAACGCGCGTAATTCTCAAAAATACTTTCAAGTATTTTGATCTGCTCTTTGGTGAACTTCTTAGGAGCACGGAAATCGTATTCCTTTACCTGTGTTTCCTCTGTTTTCGTAACCACAGGCTCAGCTCCCATTGCAACGCTTTTAAGCATCTCATCGATCTGCGCCTGCGTTAATACGTCAGCCACCGGCTATCCCTCCTGCTTCCATTTTATTCGGATTGATCTCCGTCTCCGGCGGCAGCGGCACCGCTGCTGCTCTCGGAGCTATCCGACGCTATAAACATACTTCCGTCGACTGCGCCCGGACCCATATTGCCCGCGGACGCCGAACCGTCATCCTTGAACCTATCGGTGATATTGGCGATGACCTTGTCGACCGAGCCCTCGGGAAGAGTGGTGGGATCCTTGATATTACCGGGGTTGTTAATATCAATAGGCTCACCTTCAATACCGTAATCGTGCTTGATTATATCCTGGAGGACCTTTGAATCCATCGGATCCTCAACATCCTTAAGCATAACCAGCTCGACGCGGCGGTTCTGCTGTCTGCCGTCCGCCGTGTCATTCGACGCTATCGGCTCGGTGTTGCCGCAGCCTCTGGTACGGTATTTCTGTTCTTCTATTACCGATGTGCCCATACCCGTATGCAGGTAATTGGTAACGCTTGACGCACGGCTTGAGGACAATGTCCAGTCGCTGACCGCCGGGTTATTGTCAAAGGCAGTGTGACCCGTGACCGTAAGCGTCTTTATATGCGAATCGAGCGCATGGATATAAGGGCTGAACTTCATAAGCATTTCCTTGCCCTCAGCCTTTAAAATAGCCTGATTCGGCTCAAAGAATACCGCGGAATTAAAGCGGAGCGTAAAATACGCGGCGCTGTTTTCTATCGAAACGCTGTCGCTGAGATTGTTATCATCAATGAACTCGGCGAGATACTGATACATCTCGTCGAAGCTCTGAGGCATCGTTCCGTCGCCTCCGCCGTCCTGTGAGCTGTTTGTGACGCCGGTTATATCCGTTGCGTTATCGTCCGGATTAGGCTTCGAGACTACGGTGTTGACAAACTTTCCGTGATTCTGGAACGCCTGAACGATAAACTGCATCTTTGATTCATCAAGGTTTGAGGAAGCGAACAGCAAAACGAAGAACGTCAGCAGCAGCGTAACCATGTCCGCGTATGTGTTGAGCCATTCCTGCGAGTTGCCTTCTTGTTTTTTAGGCGGTAACTTTGCCATATTTCAGCACCCCTTTCCACAAACATAACTACCCATTTAGTAATTATACCACAAATCCGAACAAAATGCAAATACTTTTTTCGGATTTTTTTAATGTAAACGATATTATTATGAAAAATACACAAAACAGTTATGCAATAGCAACATGTTTTGTTGGATTACGGTTATTTTTTGTCCGCCGTGTGCTGGCTCTTCGGGAGCATAAACTCAAGTTTCTCCTGAATGTACCTCGGGTTGGAGCCTCCCGCTATCGCGAGGACGCCCTCCTCGATTATCTGCATGCACAGAAGCTCGTCGTTATGAACATTTTGCAGCGCCGACGCAACAGGCGCGAATACTACGTTCGCGAACAGCGAGCCGTAGAACGTCGTGATAAGCGCGACCGCCATACCGCTTGTAAGAGCGGACGTATCGCCCGTTGACAAATCCAGACCATTAAGCATGTTGATAAGTCCAACCAGCGTACCCAGCATACCGAACGCGGGGAATATCGAAACGCCCTTTTCAAAGAACGAACGGCCCGAGTCGTGACGCTCGCACATAAACATTATCGTATCGTCCAGCATTCCGCGGACCTTGTCGGGGTCGTTAGCGTCGACAATCATCATAAGGCTGGACTTCATAAACGGATCCTGACACTGGTTCGCGCTCTCTTCAAGCGCCAGCAGACCTCTGGTACGCGCTACCTGCGCATATTCTACGATTTCGGCGATATACTTTGTGGGATCGTACTTCTTTGGCTTTAGCGCAATACCGAGACGCTTGCCCACGCCTTTCAGATACGACAGCGGGAACGACGCGATAAGACATCCGATAGTACCGCCGATCGTGATAAGAGCCGACTGCAACTCAAGGAAGTTACCCATCTGATCCACTTGCAAGCCTTTTTCCATATCAAATATGATACCGAAAATGACAAGTCCGAAAGACACGACCCAACCTATAATAAGTGATAAATTCAAAACATATCCCTCACTTCTTGTTTTAATATGCAATATTCATCTTCTCGGCGAATCCGTTCGCCAAGGGTTCTTTATGTCAAAGGCTCATTGTCGTTGCCGCGCCAACGCAGACGCGCCTTTCGCCGAAGCCTGCTATTTTCAAAAATTTTATTTTGCAGCTCTGTCATGCTTTCGCGCACTATGTAGCTGTGCCCGTTTTCAAGAACGATGACCGTGTCGGGCGTTTCGTTTACGGTCTCGATAAGCTCCTCGTTGAGCAAAAACTCTTTGCCGTCAAGCTTTGTTAAAAAAATCATATTACCCTCAAAAAATCAACTCACTGCCGCAGACCGCACAGTCCGGACGGACACAGTCTGCGGCGAGCTGATGTTACTTATTTAATTAAGCGATTATCTCTTGAGGTTGAGCAGCTCCTCAAGCATCGTATCGGAAACCGTTACGACACGTGAGTTAGCCTGATAACCTCTCTGAGTGGTGATCATGTTGGTGAATTCGTCCGCGAGGTCAACGTTGGACATTTCGAGCGTACCGTTAAGTACTACGCCCGCGCCGTCCTGACCGGGAACGGTAAGTCTCGGAGCGCCCGAAGCTACCGTCTCCGCGAAGTTCGTACCGCCGACCTTTGCAAGACCGTTGGGGTTATCGAACAGCGCGATGTCGATACGTCCGAATACCATATAGCCGTGAACAGCGTGATAACCGATGATCGTACCGTCGTTCTGGATAGTAAGGTCGGTTACCGACTTCAGCGGCTGCTCGGAGCCGGTACGTCCGTCCTCGAGAGCGAATGTGGAGAGCTTCTTTGCTACCTGAGTGAAGAAGGAGTCCTCACCGTCCTTGGGAGCTACGGAAGGATTGCCTCCGAAGAACTCCTTGCGCAGACCCGAGTTCCAGTTATCGTCATCGGTTTTCGGATTTGCAGTCACATACTGGGAAGTAGTGGGCTTGGGATCGGTCTCATATGTTTCCTCATAGCTCAGATAGCCGTCGCCGTACTCCAGACCCTCGATATTATCGAAATGCAGGAGCTTATACTCGTTTCCTCTTGCCGCCTCTACGATAGCCGCGTTTACTTCCGCAATGGTAGAGGTATCGGAAACCGTGATAGTAAGCGTGTTCTCGTCCCAGACTGCCTTGGTCGTACCCATTGTCGAAGAATAAGCGAAGTTTATTCTGTAAGCGTTCGCAAACTCGCCGGGCTGTACTACCTTAAGGTCAAAGCCGCCGTTAGCGGGCTTAGCGATGCTTGCGCCCTTAAATGCCTTGGCACCGGTAACCTCGCCCATAAACTCGCCAAGATTCTTGCCGGGCTTCCATGCTGTGCAGGAGATCTCCTCCGCGGGAGTGTTGGGGTTATCGGCATTATATTTATCAACGGCAGTGGAAATCGCCTTGTTGATGTCGGTCATAGTAGCGTCTTCGCCGATAGTGATAGTCCAGTTAGTGCCGTCATAGGTAGCTTCGGTCGCAGCGCCTGCCGCACCTGTTCCCGTCAATGTAATATTACCGGTAAACTCCTTGTTGCTTGCCGCAAACTTAGCGTACTGATACTCGGTAGTGCCGGTAGTATCGTTTGTTACTACGCGTCTGAAATCCGCGTAAGCCTGGCTGGTCGTGAAATCAAAACCGTCAGATACTACGTTGGAAGCAGCCTTTGCCTCGGGATCGTTGGGGATCTCCTCAAACTCGAACTCCATCTCAACGTCATCGGGGAGGTTGATACCGCCCGCCTGGAGCGCCGCGTTTACGGCGTTCTGGAAGTCCTCCTGAGAGCTGTACTGCTTGTTGGGGTTAAAGTAAACCGTCAGAATGTTGTTAGCGTAAGTAGCGTAAGGGAATTCCGACTCCTGGAACGAAACGGACATATCGGTGTAGTCCGAGGGCGCGGTAACGGAGATAGTAACGTTTACGCCGTTTACCATCTTGGTAGCGCTCGAAACGTTAGCGTTGGTATCGGGAACTACAATTCTGATTATCTCTGAGCCCGCCTGTACGCCGTCGGTGGCGCCCGTAATACCGAGAACGTGATAACCGTCGGCATTCAGCAGATAGCCGTTGTCGTCAATGTAGAAGTCGCCGGCTCTTGTATAGCGGATATTGCCCGTACCGTCCATTACCTGGAAGAAGCCCTCGCCGTCGATAGCCAGGTCGGTAGTCTTATCGGAGAAAGTAAAGCCCGACTGGGTCATATTTGCGGTAACGCTGTTTACCTTAACGCCGTAACCAACCTGTCTGGGGTTTACGCCGCCGAGGGTAGAAGTCGCTGCCGAAGGAGAACGCTTCGTCTGATAATAAACGTCTGCAAAGGTTACAACGTCGGTCTTGTAGCCGACAGTGTTTACGTTAGCGATATTGTTACCGATAACGTCCATTCTCTGCTGGTGGGTCTTAAGACCCGATACGCCTGTATAAAGTGACTTAACCATTTAATTTGACCTCCAAATTTAATAGTGTTCTTCCGTGAGCGGAGCTTCATTCACAAGCTCCGCATGAATTCCCGAAGGTCCGTTCATAAGTGTGAATGCTTTAGCATTCATACGATCACGGTAGAATCAATATTTGTGAAAATGTTACCCTTTAATTCCTCCTGAGGAATAGTGGTAATGACCTTGTTGTTCTTCACGCTCACAACAAACGCGTTTCTGTCCACAAGAACCAAGGTATCGCTGCTGCCCTTGTCGGCAGCTATCTCAACGCCCTTATTCAGCCTTTCGAGAGTATTTCCCTCGGTAATGTCTATGCTGCGTTCGGAAAGCCGCTGCATTGCGTGTTTCGTGAACTCCACGCCTTGCTGTTCCGCTAACTTCTTTTGCAGTGCCTCCGCAAAACTCGTGCCGTTTTCCTCGGGGATATTCTGCGTAACATTTCCCGTGCTTAAAGGGTTTCCGGTGGTAACGCTGATTTGGTTGCGGAGCGCTAAATACTCGCTTATCAGCATTTTAAGCCTCCTTGCTTATCATCGGATATTATCCGTTTGCTTCCTTAACCGAAATTAGTGTTGGACGGATCGTCGTCTTCAACAAACAGGTTGTTCTTAACATCAACATCGGAATTGCTCTCGGGATTGCCGTTTACCGAACCGTTGTCAAGCTTGTTTGTGTTCGCTGCTTTGTTGGTGTTATCAGCCTTATCGGTGGTTTTATCCTCTTCGCTGTCAACGCCGTCAACCTTTTCGTCATTTTCCTTATCGTCGTCAACTTCCTTGTCGTTTGCGGCGTCGCCCTTTTCGCTTTCATCGGGTTCTTCCACGATAGTCGCGTATGTAACCTCGGTGATCTTATCCAGGGGAGACTCGATAGACCATTTGCCCTCGGGATCGGTAATAACCGCCGTGATCTTGCCGTCCTTGACCTTGATAGAATCAATGAAGCCGGACTTGGTATCCTTATCGCCGACATTAACGGTAGCGTACATACCTACCATATTTGCCGCTCTCGCAATGCTGTCCGCAAGACCGTTGGAAGTAACGCCGGAAGCGTCCGCAGTGTCCTTGTCCTTGACCGCCGTGATCTTCTTGATGTCGAAGTCAACGCCGTCGATTCTTACCGTGTAGCTGTTGTTCGTCGAAGTTACCGACTCGACAACGCCCGTCTTGGTAACAAGCTCCGTGCCGTCCATCTTAGAACCCGTCGCAACCTTGCCTACCAGAGTAGCCGCGTAATTCGCCATTGCGAACTTACTGGAATCCTGCGCGTAGGTCAGCTGAGTGAACTGTGCGAGCTGAGCGATAAAATCGGTATTGGAAGTAGGCTCCAGCGGATCCTGGTTAGTCATTTCCGCAACCATCAAGTTCAGGAACGTTTCGGAGTTTACAAGCTCGTCGGTAGAGTCCTTATACTTGTTTCTGTACTTCTCGTAATTGGCTTTCATCTGATCCGATGACGAGAGTACGCCCGGAATATCTGCCATTTAAATTCCTCCTTTTCAATAAAATTCAGCTTACATAGAAGCTATGATCTCCGCGAACGTTGATTTATCGTCGGAATTATCCTCCGCGTTGTCATTGTCGTCGCGGTAGTAGGGGTTCTTGCTGCTGCCGTTGTAGTCCTGCGCCAGAGTTTCCTGCTGACGTTCATTGACTGTCTGCCAGCTCTCGAGATTAACGCCGTTGGAGCGCAGATTGTTCTGCATAAGGTCGCTGTTCTGCTCGATAATGCGCTGTGTTCTCGCGTTCTCCGCCGCGATGGTTACGGATACCGCGCCGTCCGCCGCCTTTGTGAGCTTTACCGTGATCTTTCCGAGCTCCTCGGGATTGAGCACCAGACTGTACTCGGTCTTGTCGTCGTTCTCGGTGACTGCCTTTTCGACCAGCTTTGCTGTCTGCTCGATAACTTCGCTCGGGCGAACCTCGATCTCGCTTCCGTCCTCTTTTCTGAGAACTATCGGCGAATCCGTGTTAAGCGGCTGTGCTGCGTTCTCGGGCTTGACCTCGAACTCCTCCTCGACGGGCTTTGCCTTCGCCTTGGCGTTCCTGAGCATTTCAAGCTCCTCTGTCGCCGACTTTACTCGTTCGGAACGGCTGTCGACCGGCTGCGCGTTTTCGTTTCGGGTAACCACCTTAACGACAACGGGCTCCTCGACCTCCTTCTGCTGAACGGCATTTTCCGCGATCTCGGGCTTTTCGTTCTTTACCGTTTTAACGGTGAACTGCTCAACGGGGATAGTCTGCTGTGCCACGGTCTCGGCTGTCTGCTCGGTCTGCGAAGCCGACGCCTGGATAGTAACGGGCTGCTCGGTCATCTCGGGCTTTACCGCCTCAACGGTCTGTACCACGTTCACCGCAGCGTCCTGTGCAACTGCCTCGGGTATCTCGGCATTGTCGCTCGGCACGAACAAGTCAACGTTCGGAATAATTTCCGCCGTTTTCTCAACGACCTCCTGCTCCTCCGCAACTGTCTCGACAAGGTTATCGATAAGCTCCGTGAAAATGCCCTCGCCGACAGCCGTTTCTTCCTCCGCTGTCACGATAGACGGCAGAGTTTCCGTCTCGTCGATCGGCTCGGAAATGCCGTCGAGCATCGTTACCTTGTCCTCGCTCTCACGCTCGTTGTGCTTTTCAATGATCTGATAAAGCTCCATAAGCATTGCGTTGGACAATTCCTGCTGGAACTTCTGCTCCGCCGCGACCGCTTCGACCGCGTAAGTCATATCATTGTCCTCGTCGTCCTCGTCCTCGTCACCGCCGAACTCGTCCGCTTTTTTCATCAGCATAAGCAGCTTCATAAGCTCCGGAGTTATCAACTCCTCGGGAACATTCTTGAGCTTGACCTTGCCGGAAGCGATCAGTTTCGCCAGCTTCCGCGGATCCTCCGGAAGGACATCACCCGTCTCCTTGTCGCGGTAGAGCGCCGCTTCGCCTGCCTGCTTCATATCGGAGTACTTTTGTACAACTTCTTCAACCTCAGCAACGAGATCGCTCTTAGCGTCACCTATGTCGCTCAACAGCTGCGCGAACATTCCCGCCTGCTCCTCCGCCATCTCCTCCATTCTCTGGGGGAGCGCCGCGTCGGAGATCATAAAGTCTGCCCGCATACTGCTCGAGTTCATAGTTACTGCCATTCTTTCACCTCCTGTTAAAAAAATTTTATATATCAAGGCTTGCGCCGTTGATAACGTTACCGATTAGCCGCGCGGACGGTCTGTCCGCTTACGAACTCCTCAATAAACTGCTCGTTTTCCTTGCCCGCCTGATGATTGTACTCCTCAAGCTGCTTTTCCTCGAGCTTTTCAAGGGTCTTAACGTCCTTTGTCGCCTCTACGACAACGCCGAGCTGCTGCTCGATCTCCTGCTGCTTTTGCAGCGCCTGTTGTTCCTTTAAGTGAATTTCCTGCTGAAGCGTCACTATATAACGCTTTCTCATTGCAATATCCGACGCCGACGAACCCAATCTGCACACTCTTTCAAGCTGCTCGCTCTGCTCGTCCACTTTGTCGAGGAGAATCTCGCGCGCCTCCTGAATACGTCTCAAGTCCGCCTGAAGCATAGACAGCGTGTTTTTTTGTCTGTCAAGCTCCTGCTCGCGGAAGTCCATCAGCTTTTGCAGCGAGAACTGGAATTTCTTCAACAAAATCACCCTTTATTACTTTTTGTCGCCAACCGCGTCAATAAGACGCTGAACGGTCTCATCAAAGCTCACGCTGTCATCGACCTTCTGCATAAGAAAGCCGTTTATCGCGTCTATCTTGTTAATCGCCTCGTCAAGCTGCGGGTTTGTGCCGTGCTTGTACGCGCCGATAGAGATAAGATCGAAGTTGCTGTTATAGAGCGACAAAAGATTTCTGAGCCGCCCCGCCGCTTCCTTGTGGATAGGCGTTGCGATCTCGCTCATAAGTCTTGAAACGCTCGACAGTATGTCGATCGCGGGATAATGGTTCTGCGCCGCTATCTTACGCGACAAAATGATATGTCCGTCAATGATACCGCGGACTGTATCGGCTATAGGCTCGTTCGTATCGTCGCCCTCTACAAGAACCGTGTAAATACCCGTTATAGAACCCTCGGGGAAGTTCCCCGCGCGTTCGAGCAATTTAGGCATAGCGCTGTAAATTGACGGCGTGTAGCCTCTCGCAATAGGCGGCTCGCCCGTTGAAAGACCGACCTCGCGCAGCGCCATAGCGTAACGCGTCAGACTGTCCATCATAAGGAGCACATCCTTGCCCTGCTTCATAAAGTACTCCGCGATAGCCGTCGCGGTGAGCGGGCACTTGCTTCTCATCATCGCGGGCTGATCGGAGGTAGCAACCACCAGCACCGACCTTGCCATGCCCTCGGGACCCAGGTCGCGCTCTATAAACTCGCGAACCTCACGGCCACGCTCGCCCACAAGAGCGATAACGTTGACATCCGCCTTGACCTTTCGCGCGATCATACCCATAAGCGTGGATTTTCCGACGCCCGAGCCCGCGAAAATGCCCATTCTTTGTCCCTTGCCCATAGTGAGCATTCCGTCGATAGCCTTAACGCCAAGCTCTATCGTATCGTGGATAGGCGGTCTCGTAAACGGATTTACGGGGATTCCCGTAATGGAGACCTCGTCGGTGTAATCGATCTCCGCACCGCCGTCAAGCGGATTTCCCGTCGCGTCGACAATTCTTCCGACAAGCTCCCAACCCGCCTTGACATTGAGCTTATCGCCCGTGTTGTCGACGATACTGCCGGGACCTATGCCCTCTATTTCGGTGTACGGCATCAACAAAATATTGCTCTTGTTGAAGCCAACAACCTCGGCTTTTATATATGATGACATATCTTTGGAGAAAATGCGGCACACGTCGCCGATATTGCAGGCGGGTCCGCTCGCCTCGATAGTCATACCTACGATTTTTTCGATTTTTCCCATATAGCGGAACAGATCGCTATTTTCGATATCCTCTCGGAATGCAGTCAAATTCAGCATTATTGTTCCTCCGCAGGGTAATTATTCCTCGCCGCCGTCTTCCTCTGTCTGTTCGGACTCTTCGGGTCCGGCGGACTTTTTGTGTCTCCTCGGAGTGCTCGTACGGAATTTACCGTCGCCGATCTCCTTTATCATTTTAAGCTGCGTCCGAATTCCGGCATCGGTGATCTCCTCGCCATTGTCGACGATGACCGTACCCGTCTCAGCGTCTTTCAGCAATTCTACCTCAACGTGCTCCGCGTTCGGGCAAAGCTCCTTAAGGTACTCATAGTCGCCCGCAAGCTCCGTGGAAGCGCCGTTCTCGTCCAGCGTAATGCGGATAAGCTGCGCGTTTCGGAACTCCTTCGCGGCTTTCTTGATGAGCTTTTTCGCCGCCGTGCCGTCCTTTACGCTCATACTGCCGAGAGTTACCTTGTTGGCGATCTCCATAACAGTCTCGTAAATTTCCTTTTCATAGTGTTCGAAAAGCTCCGTTTTCTTCTCGTTTATACGGTCGGAGAACTCCTTTGCCTCGTCGAGAATACCCTGTCCCGCCTTGAGACAAGCCGCAACTCCGTCCTTTTTTCCCTGCTCGTAGCCCTCGGCGCGAGCCTTGATGAACACGTCGTCGCGGTTCTGCTCCGCATCGCTTACGATCTCGGAAGCCTGCTGTTCGGCGGTATTCACAATTCCCTCGGCGCGGCGTTTTGCCTCGAGAATGACTTCCTTACCCTGCTCTATGTACATTGCCTTTAAAGCGGCAAGCTCATTCTCGCGCTCCTCTATCTCGCGTTCACGGAGAGCCAGCTCCTCTTCACGCTGAGCAAGCAGCTCCTCAACCGAAAATTTCGGCTCCGCGGAAACCGCCTCTGCCGTCATTTCCTCTTCGGACTGCCTTTGCAGCTCCTCGAGCATTGTCTGCGGCTTTCGGATATTCATAGTATTCGCTATATCCACACCGCTTCCGCCGTACATAACGGAGTTGTATTTCAATACGCCCAATAAAATCCCTCCGAATCACGGCGATAATATCCGCCATTAAGCAATAATTTCATCACTGCCGCCGCGGGAAATAGTGATCGTGCCCTCCTGCTCGAGACGTCTTATAATGCCGACGATACGCTGCTGCGCCTCGTCAACGTCACGCATACGGACGTTATGCAGGTACTCGATATCCGCCTGCAGGTTCTCTCTCGCACGAGAGGAGATGTTCGCGAAGATACACTCCGCAACCTCCTGTGTAGAGCCCTTGATAGCGACCGCAAGATCCTTGGAATCCACCTGCTTGACGAATTCCTGAATATCCTTGGAATCCAGTTTGACAATATCCTCGAATACAAACATCTTCTGCTTGATAAGGTCTGCCAGCTTCTGGTCGCGTGCAGACAGTTCGTCGAAAATATATTTCTCGGTCGCGCGGTCTACGTTGTTCATGATCTCCGCAACATAATTGATACCGCCGACCTCCATAGAATCGGTGCTTGCCAGCGTCGCGAACTTCTTTTCAAGCGAGCCCTCGATAGCCTTTACGACCTCCGGTGAAGCTCTGTCCATATTCGCTATACGCTCTACGACCTCAACGCGCTTTTCCTTGGGAAGCTCCGACAGTATAGCCGATGCCTGATCCGTTCTCGCGTAGGACAAAATAAGCGCGATAGTCTGCGGGTGCTCGTTCTGAACGATAGCCAGCAGGTTTTTGTAGTCCGCCTTTCTCACGAAATCGAACGACTTGGTCTCAAGCTGCTTGGTTATGCGGTTTAACAGCGCGCTTGCCGCCTCGGCGCCGAACGCCTTTTCCAGTACGTTTCTCGCGTAATCCAGACCGCCCTCCGCAACTACCTTCTGTGTAAGGCACAGCTCGTAGAACTCGTTAAGTACTTCCTCCACCACATCGATAGAGTGATACTCCATACGCGCAAGCTCCACGGAGATCGACTCAACGTCATCGTCCGACAAGTGCTTGTATATCGCGGAAGCATTCTCCGCTCCCATTGACGCGAGCACCAGCGCCGTTTTCTGCGCGGCGTTAAGCTCGCCCGACTTTGTTGCATTTTCTGCCATTAAATTCCCTCCCACGGCTCAGCGCCGTTATATCTGCCGCAGCGCTGCGGCAGCCGAAAATTTATCGGACTTATCCGCCTTCCTCACGCAGCATATTCCTGATAATGGAAGCCACGATCTCGGGGCTGTTTTTCGCGAAGTCCGCGATCTCGCGCTTGAGAATGGTCTCGCGGGACTCCTTGCCCGCCTCTTCCGTAAGGCTCGCAATGTTGAAGTCGATATCCTGAGGCATTTCGCGTTCGCCACCTCCGTTGTATACATCGGCAGCCGCGGCAGCCTGCGCCGCAGCGAGAGCCTGCTCCTGTCTGCGTCTGATCTTCTTCTTGCGGCTTCTGCTCATGCAGAGCGACAGAATAAGCAGCGCGATAAGGATAATACCCAGAGCGATAACAACAATAAGCAGAATGTTGCGGTAGGTATCAAACGGTCTCGTAAAGATACCCGAGTTGTCGCCCGCGTTTACCGTCGTTCCGCCGCTTCCCGAAAGAGCAAACGGTGTATTGTAAACAGTTACATTGTCAACATCGGCGCCGACCGCGTCAGCGACCAGCTGCTCGATATATTCGCGCTCCATCTGCGTCATATCCGAGGTATTGATGAAAACGCCCACGGAGAGCTTGTCGATCTTGTATCCGTCGCCCGTTATCTCCGTTATAAGGTTGGAAACGTCGTACTGACGCTCGTTTTTCTGATAATAGTATTCCTCGCCCTCGTCCAGATCGTCAAGCGTGGGGTACTGAGGAGACTCGTCTCCGTTCGGGGTAACACCCACGAGACCGCCCTGGTTGGCGTCGTTGATATGTTCATTGATATACTGTTCATGATCGAGAACGCCCGTGTTATTCTCATCGACGGGATAATAATAAGTATCCTTTTTCTTAACATCGTCGAAGTTGAGAATAGCCGATACATTGAGCGCATAGCCGTTCGTGCCGAACACCTTGGTCATCATAGCGTCGATGTTCTGCTTGATAGCTGCCTCCATCTCGTGCTGGAACTGCAGACGGCGTCTGCCGGTCGTTACGCCCGATACATCCTCAAAGCCCGCCGCTTCTTCCTCGGGAGATACATAAGGGTAATTGCGAAGATATGTATCGGTAATGGAAACGTGCTCTCTTGTAAGCCCTTCAACGCTCGTGGTAACGAGATTATATATCGCGCGTACCTCCGAGTTTTTCAGCTCCTCGTCTCCCGCCAGTTCAAGCTGAACGGAACAGGTCGGGACCTCCTCGGTCTCGGTAATGACATAATCCCTTGTAGCGGGTATATCCAGTACCACGGTAGCGGATCTTACCGCCTCCAGATTTGTCAGCGCCGCGCCGATCTGCTTTTCGCGCTGCTGCTGCCAAACGACCTGCTTATCCTTATCGGTAGACCACAGATTGATGCCGTCGTTCCAGATATCATAATTCTGGGAACTCTTCGGGAATCCCTTTACAGCCAGCTGCATACGCAGATAATCGACCTGATCTTCGGGAACGATAACATCGCCGTTCGCCTTTATGCGGACGTCGGAAACTCCGAGATCCGCGATCGCAGTGGCGACCTCAGCCTGATCCGCGGTGTTGAGCCCCGAAAACAGAACCGCGTCGTTCTTATGATTCAATAAGATCGCCAGAATAATGATTATCGCAATAAGCGCAATTGGTATCGCCACGACCATTATTTTGACAGCCTTTGAAAAGCCCGTCCACTTATCCTTAACAAAGGTAGTAACCTTTTTTACTCTTT
Organism: Oscillospiraceae bacterium; assembly: GCA_014799395.1. Taxonomy (GTDB): domain Bacteria; phylum Bacillota; class Clostridia; order Oscillospirales; family Ruminococcaceae; genus CAG-115. Next base: position 31,693 of record JAAVID010000089.1, read on the forward strand.
CATTCATTTATAAAATGCCTCCGAAATAACGCTTTTTACGCTATTTTAAATTTGCATATTTATTATAGAGTTATATGCGCTGAGAACCTCGTTCTTTACCGTTACGAGAACGTCAACGGCGGTGTTCGCCTTTTCGATGTTCGCCTGTACGGTCGCGAGGTCGTCGATATTGCCGAGCAGCAGGTCAATAGCGTCGCGGTCAACCTGCTCGTTCGTCTCTACGACTTCATTTACAAGACCTCTGAATATATCGAGGAACGACGCGTTTTCAACGTTTACCTCCACATAGTCCTGATCCATTGAACGCATACGGTTCATACGAACCATTCTGTCAAGCCTGTCAATAGTATCCGCCGACTGAAGCGGGATATAATAATTACTCATAATATATGTATCCTTTCACACGTGATCAATATCCGAAGTTATCAGCCCTTGCCGATATTCAGCGAAGCCTGTATCATAGACGCCATAGCCTCGTACATAGACTTGCAGGCGTTGAACGAGTTCGCCGCCTCGATAGCGTCCATTTCCTCTACCGCAACGTCAACGTTCGCCTCGTAAACATAACCGTACTCGTCCGCGAGGGGGTTGTTGGGGCTGTATACGGGCTCCGCGGGAGTGGGATCGTCTACCACTCTGGTAGCCTGCACGCCCTTGAGCTGCTTATACTTATACATATAAGCCTCGCCCTCGCCCATATGGTTGCGGAGTATTCTCTTAAACGACTTATCCTCCTGGAACACTACCATCTGGCGCTTGTACACTTCGTCGGCGGTAGTCGCGAAGTTATGCGCATTGTCAACGTTCTGCGCGATAATATCAAGTCTGAAACGCTGCGCGGTCATACCCGACAGCGGAATGTTAAGCGAGCTTAAAAATGCCATAATATTCCTCCGTTCCTATGTTACTTGGTAACTATCGCGCTTCTTATGCGCGTAAAGTTTCCGTTCATCTGATTTATAATAGCGTCCAGCTGGTACTGTGTCTTAAGCATTTCCGCCTGCTGAACGTCGCTGTCGACGTTGTTGCGGTCTGCCTGGTCGCTCGTCAGCTTGTCGATACGAAGCTGAGTAGCGAGGTTGAGCTCTTTCTTTATTGAGCCGTCCGCGCGGAGCTTTTCCTTTAAAATACCTGCAAAATCGAGATATTTGCAGTTATAGTTAGGTGTATCCTGATTTGCGATATTCTCCTGAATTACCTGAGTTCTCTGCCACATAACCGAGGCGCCCTGCTCAAGTATCCTGAAAGCCGTCGTATCAAACAGTGCCATAAATTATACCTCTCTGACGTTTCTTTTCTAATAGGAGACAATATTTAAAAGCATACTGCTCCCCTGGTCTGTAATTATCCATACTCTATTATACACTATCCAAAAATATTTTTCAACCTTTTTTTTGATTTTTATTTTTCCGATTGGTACAAAATACCAGTTATAAATCAAATTTCTTGTCTATTTTGCACACACAAACATTGATTTTATGCGATATTCAAAAGCCGTTGTGCACTTTTTACAAATTTTTCGACGAAATTTCTATGTTATCTACAATTTAGCTTGTAAACGTTTTTAATTCACAAACAAGGAAATATTTTTTTAAGGGATTTTCCGTTTAAGTTAAATTTTTCAAATAAATCAAAATTTAACGTAAAGTCTTACAGCTAAAAAAACGGGATTCCTAAGGGGCTTGCCCCTTAGGCGGAGTGCAGAGGCAGAGCCTCTGCGCAGGTTTGGGCGGCAGCCCAAAACGCCGTGCGAAGCACGGCTGTTGCGCACGCAGTGCGCAACGCGGCGCGTAGCGCCGAGCCCCCACAAGCGCTAAAAGGGTTTGGGTAAAAACAAGAGTTTTTCCCCAAATCAAGAATTTTGCCAACAGGCAAAATTCTTGATCAATCACTTTTTTCTGCCGGGGGCAGAAAAAAGTGATCCCCGCTCCAAGCACGACTATACAAGGAGAGCAACTTCAAGCCGACTGAATTATCGGCTATCTGCAACGCCGTATACTGGCTCAAAGCGCGGTTGAGAAAATATGCCCCGGCATATTTTCTCAATAGTCGACGATTACGCCTTACGGCGCAATCGCCGATGCGGAGCTCTGCTCCGCACCTCGCGGGTGGAAAACGTGGCACTGGTGTCCTTGTTTTCCCCCAGACCCCTTTAGCGCTCTTTTTGTTTTTGCCGCTTCGCGGCGTTCCGGGCTCCGCCCGGACCCGGCAAGGGCTCTGCCCTTGCATTCCGCCAAAGGGGCTTGCCCCTTTGGAATCCCGATTTTTTAGCCGTAAGTGTTAATGTTAAATAAAATTTTTTATAACCCCTTGACAAATCTTCCGCAATGTGCTAAAATATTCGTGTAACAATTGAATATGCCCTTATAAACCTATGACGTGGAGATAAAAATGTTTGTGCACTCCCAGAGAGCGGTCGTTGCTGAGAGTACCGCAGAACGCAGAGCATTAAATGGACCACCGAGGGTGCGAGGAAAGGCTTTCCCGCCAAGTATTTCGCAACGTTAAGCAAGCGTTAATTGCAGGGATATGTTAGTATCCGATGAGTGCGCGGTCTTCCGCGAATTAAGGTGGCAACGCGGTGAGTTTTTCTCCGTCCTTATGGCAGAATTGTACTGTCTTTGAGGGCGGATTTTTTTGTTGTCAAATACCGAAAGGAGAAAGAATTATGCTCAATCCCACGCTAGAACAGGCAAAAGGGCTGACCGAATACAGCCTTATCCCGATAAAACGGGAAATTTTATCCGATATTAAAACGCCTATCGAGGTGCTGAAAATTCTCAAGAACGTAAGCCGTCACTGCTATATTCTCGAGTCGGTGGAGAACCAGGAAAAATGGGGACGCTACACCTTCCTCGGCTACGACCCAAAGCTGGAGATCTCCTGCCTTAACGGAGAAATGACCGTTAAAAACATCCGCACGGGCGAGACCGAAATAAAGCAGACCACTCACCCCGCCGAATATATCCGCGGGCTGATGAACGGCTTCACGTCGCCGAAGCTCGACGGCTTCCCCAGCTTTACGGGCGGACTGGTCGGCTACTTCGGCTACGACTACATCAAGTACAGCGAGCCCTGCCTCAAGCTCGACGCCGAGGACGAGGAGCACTTCAAGGACGTTGACCTTATGCTGTTCGACAAGGTAATAGCGTTCGATAACATTCACCAGAAAATAGTGCTTATTACAAATATTTCCACGGAAAACATCGGCGAGCAGTACAAAAAAGCCGAAGCGGACCTCGACGAAATGGTAAAGCTGATACGCACGGGCACTCCCGCTCCCTCCAAAAAGGCGCGGCTTACAAGCGAGATACGCTCGCTGTTCAATAAAGAGCAGTATTGTGAAATGGTCGAGAAAGCCAAGCGCTACATTCACGAGGGCGATATTTTCCAGGTAGTGCTCTCCAACCGTCTGGACGCGGATTTCGAGGGCAGCCTGCTGGACGCCTACCGCGTTCTCCGCACCATAAACCCATCGCCGTATATGTTCTATTTCTCGAGCGACGATATGGAGGTCGCGGGCTCGTCCCCCGAAACGCTCGTTAAGCTCGAAAACGGCATACTTCACACATTCCCTCTCGCGGGAACACGTCCGAGAGGAAAGACCGAGTCACAGGACAAACAGCTCGAAACGGAGCTTCTGGCGGACGAAAAGGAGCTTTCCGAGCACAATATGCTGGTCGACCTCGGGCGCAACGATCTGGGAAAAATTTCCGAATTCGGTACCGTCGAGGTAGAGAAATATATGTCGATAGAGCGCTATTCGCACGTTATGCACATCGGCTCGACAGTCCGCGGTAAAATGCGCGGCGAGCTGCACGCTCTCGACGCGGTCGACGCGGTGCTCCCCGCGGGAACGCTCTCGGGCGCGCCGAAAATACGCGCCTGTGAAATAATCAATGAGCTCGAAAACAACAAACGCGGCATTTACGGCGGTGCGATCGGCTACATCGACTTCCGCGGAAATCTGGACACGGCGATCGCGATACGGCTCTGCTTCAAGAAAAACGGCCGCGTTTTCGTCCGCTCGGGCGCGGGCATAGTTGCGGACAGCGTTCCGGAAAACGAATTCAATGAATGCATAAACAAGGCAAAGGCGGTCATGAACGCGCTTGAGCTCTCACAGGAGGCGGAATTATGATTTTACTGATCGACAACTACGACAGCTTTTCTTACAATTTATACCAGCTCATCGGCGAGATCGAACCCGACATCAAGGTCATCCGCAACGACGAGCTTACCGTTGACGAGATAATGGCGCTCGCGCCCTCGCATATCATCGTAAGTCCCGGTCCCGGCAGACCCGCCGACGCGGGGGTCTGCGAGGAGGTCATCAAGACCGCGGCGGGCAAGATACCGATCCTGGGCGTGTGTCTCGGTCATCAGGCGATCTGCGAGACGTTCGGAGCGGAGATCACCTACGCCAAGCGGCTTATGCACGGAAAGAAGTCCGTCATCACGTTTGACAGGGATTCGCGCATTTTCAAGGGAATAAGCGGCGATATCGCGGTCGCGCGGTATCATTCGTTAGCCGCGTCGCAGAACGGCTTCCCCGAAGCGCTCAAAATAACCGCGCAGACCGACGACGGCGAGATAATGGCGGTGGAGCATAAAAGCTATCCCGTTTTCGGGCTTCAATTTCACCCCGAAAGCATACTCACCCAACACGGGAAAAAGCTGCTTAACAACTTCCTTGAAATAGGTAAAAAATAAAATGTCAAAAACGCTTCAAAAAAGCGGGGTGTTTTTGAAATTAAAAAAAACCTCATTTGCGTTATTTTAAAGCGGTTTTGAAGCATTAAAGCATATGTTTTTTCAAGGTCATTTTTTGAGACGGTAAACGTCAAAAATATCGGAGAAAATCCGATAATTTTTGAACGATTTCGGACATATTTTTTCGGAGGTAATTTTATTATGATAAAAGAGGCAATTTCTAAGGTCGCAAACGGCGAAAATTTGACCTATTCCGAGGCGGAAGAGGTAATGCGCGAAATTATGACGGGAAACACGACCACCGCGCAGACGGGTTCATTTCTGACCGCGCTCCACATCAAGGGCGAGACCACCGACGAGATCTCCGCGTGCGCGTATGTAATGCGCGACTGCGCGACCCGCGTGGAGTACGCGGGCGACGTAATGGAGATAGTCGGCACGGGCGGCGACGGCGCACAATCTATAAACGTTTCCACCATTTCGGGAATGGTCTGCGCGGCGGCGGGCGCTAAGATCGCCAAGCACGGAAACCGCGCGGCTTCGTCGAAATGCGGCGCGGCGGACTGTCTTGAAGCGCTCGGCATAAACATTTCCGTGTCGCCCGAGGGCTGCAGCAAGCTGCTCGACGAGGTGGGAATGTGCTTTATGTTCGCGCAGAAGTACCACAGCGCGATGAAGTACGTCGGACCCGTCCGCAAAGAGATCGGTATCCCGACTGTGTTCAACATTCTCGGCCCGCTCACCAACCCCGCTCACGCGAATTTGCAGCTCCTCGGCGTTTACAAGCCCGAACTGCTCAAGCCCATGGCGAACGCGCTGATGAAGCTCGGCGTAAAGCGCGGAATGGCAGTTTACGGACAGGATAAGCTCGACGAGATATCCGTCGGCGCACCTACGACCGTTGTCGAGTTCGGCGACGGCAAGATGACCGAGTACGAGATAACCCCCGAACAGTTCGGGTTACAGCGCTACGATCTCGACGGTCTGAAAGGCGGCGAGCCGTCTATCAACGCGGAACTGGCGCGTAAAATACTCTCGGGAGAACAGGGCGCGGGACGTACCGCCGTCCTGCTGAATGCTGGCGCGGCGCTCCATATTTATAAAGGTATAACGATCGAGGACGGCGTGAAGCTCGCCGCAGAGACCATCGATAGCGGCGCGGCAATGAAAACGCTGGAAAAATACATACAGATTTCCCAAGGTTTGGAATAAGAGGTCACTATGATATTAGACGAAATTGCGGCAAAAACGCGCGAGCGAATTGCCGAAAAAACAAAGGAGATACCGCTGTCGGAGGTACGCTCCGAAGCGGAACGCATGCCCTCAAACGGAGACTTCCCGTTTGAAAAGGCGCTTTCGGGCGATGATATTTCATTTATCTGCGAGGTAAAGAAAGCCTCGCCGTCAAAGGGGATAATCGCGGAGGATTTCCCGTATTTGCAGATCGCCAAGGATTACGAAACGGCGGGCGCGGCGGCAATATCCTGCCTTACCGAGCCGTTCTGGTTCAAGGGCAGCGACGCGTATCTGCGTGAAATTACACAAAATGTGAAAATACCCGTTCTGCGCAAGGACTTCACGATAAACGAGTATATGATCTACGAGGCGAAAATTCTCGGCGCAGCGGCGGTGCTGCTTATCTGCTCTATTTTGAGTGAACGGCAGCTTGCCGAATACCTTGAACTTGCGCACTCGCTCGGATTGTCGGCGCTTGTCGAAGCTCACGACGAAACCGAGATCGAGACCGCCGTCGGAATCGGCGCGAAGATAATCGGCGTGAACAACCGCGACCTGAAAACGTTTTCGGTAGACACGGGCAATTCCGCGCACCTGCGGGATTTAGTTCCGCCCGACAGGATATTCGTTTCCGAAAGCGGCATAAAAACCGACTCCGACGTTGACGGACTGCGCAAAATAGGCGCAAACGCGGCTCTTATCGGCGAAACGCTTATGCGCGCTCCGGATAAGAAAGCCAAGCTTGACGAATTGAGAGGGCTGAAATGAGCACATCGGACACTAAGATCAAGCTCTGCGGAATGTTCCGCGAATGTGATATTGACTATGTAAACGAGGCAAAGCCCGACTATATCGGCTTTATCGTGATGTTCCCGAAAAGTCACCGCAACATCGGCCTTGAAACGGCTCTGCGGCTGAGATCGCGGCTCTCGCCCGAGATAAAGTCCGTCGCCGTTTCGGTGAACGCTCCCGTTGAAATGCTCGCGGAGTTCGCAAAACGGGGAGCGGCGGAACTTCTGCAATGTCACGGCAATGAAAACGCGGAGTATATCGCACGGTTACGCGAATTGACAGGCGTTCCGATAATAAAGGCGGTCAAGGTGACGACTTCCTCCGACATTGAGAACGCACAAGCTCTCGGCGCGGACTATCTGCTGCTGGACAGCGGCACCGGAAGCGGCGTGACATTCGATCACACGCTTATCGACCGCGAAAAAATACGCGTCCCGTTCTTTCTGGCGGGCGGGCTCACCCCGGATAACCTCGGAGCGGCGATACGCAATGTTAAGCCGTTCGCGGTTGATCTGTCGAGCGGAATAGAGACGGATAAGCTCAAAGACCGCGAAAAGATACTCGCGGCGGTAAGGGAGGCACGAAATGCGCTCGGATAAGGTAAGACAGCACTTCAACACCGCCGCCCAAGCGGAATGGGAGCGCCTTGACTCCAGCGAGTATTTCCGGCTTATCTATCGGCTTCACCTCGCGTTTATAGAGGAGGAGCTTGCGGAAAAGCCGCGCGTTCTCGACGCGGGGAGCGGTCCGGGGAGGTACGCGCTGGAGTTCGCGAAACGCGGCTGCGCGGTAACGCTCTGCGACATATCTGACGGCGAGCTTAGGCTTGCCGAGGAGAAATTCGGCGAAAACGATCTCTCTGCCGAACGCTTTGTTCAAGCGGATCTGCGCGACTTAAGCGCGTTCCCCGACGGCGCTTTTGACCTCACGGTCTGCTACGGCGCGCCGCTCTCGTACATCACCGAGGACCGCGAAAAGGCAGTCTCGGAGTTGGTTCGCGTAACGCGGCGCGGCGGCACGGTCGCCGTCAGCGTGAACAACACCTGGGGAATACTCCGAAATTTGCTCGGCAAGACGGACGAGAATTTCTTCGCGAACGGCGAATACTGGCACATAAACGAGGTTATCGAAACGGGCGACTGTCCGTCGTTCGAGAGCGTACAATTCGGCGGCGATACCGCTCCCGAAAAGCATTTCTTTCAGCCCGACGAGCTTACGGATGTGCTGAAAAAAGCCGGCTTAACGGATATTGAGCTCGGCGCGGCGCCCTGCCTTTGCTCGGGAAGCCGCTCACAGTATAACGAGCTCGCCGAAAATCCCGCCGCAAAAGCGCAGATCGAGGAACTGGAGCTGAAATGTTACCGTGATAAAAATATGGTAGGTTTTGGAGACTTTCTGCTTGCAAAGGGTGTTAAGATCTAAATTACAGAAAGTGAGACATTGAAAAATCATGGCAAAAGCAAAAAAGAGCAAACTAAAAATAGCGCTGATAATCGTAGCGATTTGGCTCGTCGTTACTTTCACGGTGGGAATGATCGTTACATCCTCAATGATGGCGGATAACTTCTCGCGCGGCGATTACTCCGATCAGCGGTTCACAGTCGACTATTATTACGAGCATTACCAAGCCGAATACCCCCGCACGGAGGTTGAGTTCCAATCGGGTGATAACACGCTAAAGGGCTTTATCTATGGAGCGGACAACGACAAGGGATTATTAGTGTTCGCGCACGGGATAGGCAGCGGTCACGAGGAGTATATGAAAGAGCTGCTTTGGTTCGTCGACAACGACTGGCGCGTGTTCACATACGACGCGACGGGCAGCGGTCACAGCGAGGGCGGCGGAACGCGCGGACTTCCGCAATCGGCGCTCGATCTGGACGCGGCTCTGACGTTCGCGGAAAGCGACGAAAGACTCAATTCCCTGCCCGTGTTCCTTATGGGGCATAGCTGGGGCGGATATGCCACGGCGGCGGTGCTGAATTTCGATCACAAAATAGCGGGTGCGGCGAGCATTTCGGGCTACAACGAGCCTATCGAAATGATACTCGAATGGACGGAGGATATGATGGGCGGATTCCGCTACGCTATGCTGCCGTTCGTTTGGATATACAACAAGGCTCTTTTTGGGAAGAATTCGGGGCTGACGGCAGTTGACGGGATAAACAGGCTGAACAAGCCCACGGTTCCCGTGCTGATAATCCACGGCACGGAGGACGGCACTATCGGCTATGACAAGTCGAGCATAATCTCCGAAAGGGAACATATCACCAACCCGAACACGCAGTACATCACCTTGGACGGCGGCGGACACAGCAACATTTTCTATACCAAGGAAGCGCTGGAGTATATCAACGAGTTCAACAAGGATTATCGAGTGATCTACGATCAATATAACGGCGATATCCCCGAGGACGTTCTTGAGGAGATCTATTCCGGCTCCGACAGGGAGCTTATCAACACGCCTAACGAGGAGCTTCTTTCGCAGATCGAGAGCTTTTTTATGAGCTGTCCGTCCGGAAATTAAAGAGGTGATACAATGTTCAAGCTGAACGGCGTAGTCCCGTGGGGCAGAAACTTCGAGGAATACCGCCTGATGTTCCGCCTTACCGAGGACGACCTGAAAAAGAAGATAGCGGGCTTCGGCGACGGTCCCGCGAGCTTTAACCGCGAGCTTACCGAACGCGGCGGAAATGTCACATCGTTCGACCCGATATATCAATTCACAAGAGAAGATATTGAAAAGCGGATCGAAGAGGTGCGTGTCGAAGTAATGGAGCAAATGCGCCAAAACCGAGACAACTACGTCTGGACTAAGATCAAGAGCCTTGACGAGCTTGATAACCTCCGAATGTCGGCAATGAAGCGGTTTTTGGAGGATTACGATAAGGGCAGATCCGAGGGGCGTTACGTTTATCACGAGCTGCCCGACAGACTGCCGTTTGAGGATAATTATTTCGGCATAGGTCTGAGCTCGCATTTTCTGTTGATGTACACGTCGCTCGGGTATGATTTCCATATCAAGGCGATGAGCGAAATGCTCAGGGTTTGCAGGGAGATACGCATTTTCCCGATAGTCGATCTTGACGCTAATAAGACAGAGTTGATTGGCAGCGTTATCGGGCATTTTCGGGAGAATTACCGTGTTGAGATAGTCGATACGGATTACGAGTTCCAGAAGGGCGATAATAAGCTATTGACAATACAAAAATTAACTTCTTGAAAGGAGAAAAAAATGGCAAACGGAAGATACGGCGATTTCGGCGGACAATATATCCCCGAAACGCTCATGAACGAAATTCACAAGCTGGAGGAGGCTTACGAGCGCTTCTCCAAAGACCCCGACTTCATTCGGGAGCTGGACGAGCTTAACCGTCAATACGCGGGCAGACCGTCTCTGCTCTACTACGCGGACAAGATGACCAAAGATTTAGGCGGCGCGAAGATATACTTCAAGCGCGAGGATCTGAACCACACGGGCTCGCACAAGATAAACAACGTTCTCGGACAGTGTCTGCTGGCGAAAAAAATGGGCAAAACGCGCATTATCGCCGAGACGGGCGCGGGTCAGCACGGCGTTGCGGCGGCGACCGCGGCGGCGCTGATGAACCTCGAATGCGAGATATTCATGGGCAAAGAGGACACGATAAGACAAGCGCTGAACGTGTACAGAATGGAGCTTCTCGGCGCTAAAGTAAACCCCGTCACCACGGGAACTATGACCCTCAAGGACGCGGTAAACGAGGCTATGCGCGACTGGACGACGCGCGTTGACGATACGCTGTACGTTCTCGGCTCGGTAATGGGTCCGCACCCGTTCCCGATGATAGTCCGCGACTTCCAGAGCGTCATCTCAAAGGAGGCGCGCGAGCAGATACTCGAGCTTGAGGGCAAGCTCCCGACCGCCGTTATGGCGTGCGTGGGCGGCGGCTCAAACGCAATGGGAATGTTCTACAACTTCATAAACGACAAGGACGTTCGTCTTATAGGCTGTGAAGCCGCAGGGCGCGGAGTTGACACGGGCGAGACCGCGGCGACTATCGCGACGGGTTCTCTCGGCATTTTCCACGGAATGAAATCGCTGTTCTGCCAGAACGAATACGGACAGATCGCGCCCGTGTACTCGATATCGGCGGGGCTTGACTACCCGGGAATAGGTCCCGAGCACGCTCATCTGCACGAGATAGGACGTGCGGAATACGTTCCCGTGACGGACGACGAGGCTGTAAACGCGTTTGAGTATATCGCGCGTACCGAGGGCATAATCTGCGCTATCGAGAGCGCTCACGCCGTTGCTCACATGATGAAGATAGCGCCGAAAATGAGCAAGGACGACATTATAATCTGCTGTCTGTCGGGGCGCGGCGATAAGGACGTTGCGGCAATTGCAAGATACAGGGGGATAGATATACATGAATAATTCAAGAATACAAAGCGCTTTCACGAATAAAAAGGCGTTTATCGGCTTTCTGACGGCGGGAGACCCTACCTACGAAAGCTCGTTTAACAACATTATGGCAATGGTAAAAGCGGGCGCGGACCTTATCGAGATAGGCATTCCGTTCTCCGACCCGATAGCGGAGGGACCCGTTATCCAGAACGCGGACGTCCGCGCGCTTTCCGCGGGTATGACTACCGACAAAGCGTTCGAGCTTGCCGCAAGAGTCCGCAAGGAAACGGACATTCCGCTGGTGTTTATGACCTATCTGAACCCTGTGTTCAAGTACGGCTATGACAGGTTTTTCGCGAAATGCGCGGATATCGGAGTTGACGGGCTTATCTGCCCCGATATGCCGTTCGAGGAGAAGCGCGAGGCTGACGAGATCGCCAAATCGCACGGAATCTCGATAATCTCCATGATCGCGCCCACCTCCGAGGAGCGCATAAAGTCCATTGCCGAGAGCGCGGAGGGCTTTTTGTACATAGTTTCCTCCCTCGGCGTTACGGGAGTGAGGAGCGAAATAAAGACCGACCTCGCTTCCATTATGGAGACGGTCAAGAAATACGCGAAAGTTCCCGCGGCTATCGGCTTCGGTATCTCCACGCCCGAGCAGGCGGAAAAGATGTCCAAGCTCGCGGACGGCGTTATCGTCGGCTCGGCGATAGTGCGCATTATCGAGAAGCACGGCGAGAATTCCGCGGACGAGATCTACAAGTACGTCAAGTCTATGACCGACGCGGTTCATTAAGGACGCGTTGCCAAAAACTTAAACCGCCGTATTTCTACGGCGGTTTTGCTTATTCAAACGACCCGTCGTCCATAAGACCCGCGGGCATTTCCATTGAACACTCCATATTATCCACGACCTCGCTTGCGGACGGTTCGTTTTTGTTTTCTTCCTGTTTTTTCCACAGGCTTTCGTATTTCTTTTGCTTTTCGTTTTTCGCCATAGCCGCCATATTCTTTGACATCTGATAAATATCGGAATTGTATTCCAGCAGCTTTTGCTCGTCCTTTAGCGGAACTTTATCGCCGCGGGCTATCCTGCGCGCTATTTCCATACACTTTGCCTGTTCCTCGGTTCTTTTCGCCATCGACTCGCCCGACTGACGGTTGGCTACGGCGCTGTGGAGGAACATTTTCTGCATATTGAAGCCCTCCATAAACTCGGAGGCTCTTTCGTAACGGAAGTTTATGGTGTCTATCGCCTTGCCGAGCGAAGCGGCTTCCTCCTCCGTCATCTGTATCTCGCCCTTTTCGAGGCTCTTTTTTTGCTCGAGAAGCTCGTTTCGCTTTTCGCGGAGCTTGCTCATCTGTGCGGAATACAGTTGACTTGCTTCTCCTATTTTCATTATTGACCTCCTTTATGTACGCCGCGGCTCTCCAGAAGCGCTTTCAGCTCCTCGGGCGAGCCCTCCGAATACGAATCGTTATGCAGGGCGAAAAATCTTTTACGTCCGTCGATCGTAAGCATTATGTAAACGGCGTTGTTTTCCTCAAAGTATTTTTCCATTATCGAATAGGAATACCGCTCGCTGCTTTCAATTCCGTTGAGCGCGATCCTGCACCGAGCCTCTCCGTCCGAAAACTCGTAGGTTCTGGGCGCTTTCAGACTTGGCAGTTTGAGCGCTCTCCACACCGAGATCTTGTTGAAAAAAACGCACCAGAGGATAAACAGCGTGCCCGCCGCGAACGCAAGCGCGACAGTACCCATACGTCCTCCTCTGCATATCGTTAATACGCCGAGTATCAGCAGGAAAACTCCGCAGAAGCCGACGAAATAAACCGAGAACGCAAATTTTTTTCTGCGGCTGTGCTTCATTGAAAATTCCAGGTCCTTTTTGGTAAAGACCGTTTGATTTACTATCATATCGTCATTCCTTTCAATATCTGTCTTTATTTTACCATATTACAGGCGAAATGTCTGCATTTATAGAAAAAATTTTTTTCGTCATTTTTCACAAACTTGTAAAATTATTATTGTATAATGGGGGTTTCGGCGTTTTATTACTTCTCCTCAAAGACAATTAGTCATACTAAATAGTATACCAAAAATGATTTTAGTTGTGGTATACTTAATATTGTTGCAGACGACCGCACCTAAGCGCCTGCACTTATTTTGACCGAAAGGAAATGTAAAATTATGACAAAAAGAATTTTAGCCGCTTTGATATGCGCGGCGGCATTGTCTATGACGGCTTGCAGCAGCGGCTCGGAGAGCTCGTCGACAAAGAGCGATACGAGCACGTCAAGCACAACGAGCTCCTCAAGCTCAAGCACAACAAGCTCAAGCACAACAAGCTCAAGCACGACAAGCTCCGAGAGCTCCGCAAGCACGGAGAGCACCGAGAGCAGCGCCCCCGAAGAGCCCGAAGCCCCCGCTGCCAAGGAAGAGGATTTTGAATTCACCGAGGAGAACGGCGAAATTACAATCACGGGTTACAAGGGCAGCGATACCGACTTGGTTATCCCGCAGAAAATAGACGGAAAGCCCGTTACCGTTATCGGCGAGAAAGCATTTCAAAGAAAATCGCTTAAAAGCGTGGTCATTCCCGACGGTGTTACAACAATAGGCGAATATGCTTTTGGGGAATGCGGTGAACTGGCTGATATAACCATTCCCGAAAGCGTTACCGAATTTATTAATACCTCTAACATTTATATGACACCGTTTTCCGGCACCGCGTGGCTGAAAAACAAAAGAGCGGAAAACCCTCTTGTAGTTGTAAACAATACGGTAATTGACGGACGGACCTGTACAAGAAGTGTGGAAATACCCGAGGGTGTAAAAGCAATCGGGGAACGTGCTTTTAACGGCTGCACAACGATAACGGAGATTTCTATTCCGAAAAGTCTGGAAAAAATCGGATCGTCCGCATTTTGTAATTGCTCACGCCTTACGGATATAGTACTGCCCGACAGCGTATCTTCAATCGGGGATTTTGCCTTTTACAGCTGCACTGCCCTTGAAAATGTTACTTTCCCCAATAATACGGTTGAAATGGGAGACCGTATATTTGGATATGATGATGGATTTAATGACTATACAGCTCCTTGGCTCAAGAAATTGCGGACGGCTGACCCTATTGTTATAATCAACGGCAACCTTATCGACGCAAGTTCCGCCACAGGTGACGTTATTATTCCGGACAGCGTAAAATCAGTTGCGGGAGGCTCTTTTTTGGGTAGCCAAATAAGTAGCGTAAAGCTGCCCGAGGGTATAACGGAGATACCCGCCATTTGTTTCGAATGGTGCGCAAATTTACAAAATATAACTATCCCAAACAGTGTGACGGAGATCGGCAATTACGCTTTCAATTATTGCTCAAGTTTAACAAGCATAACTATTCCGAACAATGTAACGAAGATTGGCGATTATGCTTTCGCTGAATGCTTTAATTTGACAAGCGTGACCCTCTCAAACAATCTGAAAGAGATAGGCATACGAGCTTTCTCGGATTGTAAATTATCAAGCATAACTATCCCGGACAGCGTTACGGACATCGGCAATATGGCTTTCGGCTCCACAATTAAAAGCGTTACCCTGCCCGATAATATAAAACACTTAGGCAAAAATGTATTCGCAAGCGCCGATATAACTTACCGGGGCGAAATTTATTACCCCGAGCTTTATAACGAGCTTGTTGCCGACATAGAAGCAAACAACGCATAAGCGTTTACCTTATCACAGACCGCCCCGAGCGCACCTTTTCGGGGCGGTTTTTTTCATATTCCCCCGGTTAGCTTTGGCTAACTCGTTGGAAAAAAGAGGTAATTTAAAGCGATTTTTGTGCAGGTTTCACAAAAAGGTTGTTAAAAATTCTACAATGAAATAATTCTCAAACGAAGTCTTTTTTATAGATTTTTTGTCGAATATATGTTATAATACATAGTGATATATCCTGCCGCGCATAAATAGTATAGCGGTATAAAGGTTGTACAATTCCGCCGAAAAGCGGTAAAATTATTCAAGGAGGCTATAACATGGCTTTTAAAAAGAGCGCTGTTCCCTTTTCGGGAACGCCCGAGCAGGAGGAAAGGCTGAAAGCTGTGATCGCCGAGCATAAGGACGATCCCGGCGCGCTGATGCCCATTCTCCAGAAAGCTCAGGACATTTACGGCTATCTGCCCATAGAGGTGCAGAGCATGATCGCGGACGCAATGGAAATACCGCTTGAGAAGGTCTACGGCGTCGTTACCTTCTACGCGCAGTTCTCCATTAACCCGAAGGGTCAGTACAAAATTTCCGTATGTCTGGGAACGGCTTGCTATGTAAAGGGTTCGGGCGACATCTTCAACAAGCTCCAAGAAAAACTCGGTATCGGAAGCGGCGAGATCACTCCCGACGGAAAGTTCTCTCTGGACGCGTGCCGCTGCATAGGCGCGTGCGGACTTGCTCCCGTACTCACCGTCAACGAGGACGTTTACGGCAGACTTACCGTCGACGATGTTGACAAAATACTCGAAAAGTACAATTAAGTATAAAAGTACTGTCAGGTACATAGAATTCCGATTTTTAGAAAGGAAATCTTTAAGATGAATGTGATTAAAACAATAGACGAGCTTAACGCTGTAAAAGCCGCGGCAGCGGAGGTCGTTAACGTCCGCGTTGAGGGCAAGGACAGCGGCGTTAAGGACGTTCTGGTCTGCGGCGGTACTGGCTGTACCTCGTCGGGCTCTATGAATATCATCAAAAAGCTCGAGGAAGAGATCGAGCGCAACGGCCTCAAGGACAAGGTGAACATCATCAAGACGGGCTGCTTCGGTCTGTGCGCGCTCGGTCCTATCATGATCGTTTATCCCGAGGGAACGTTCTACTCCAAGATGGAGGTCGACCATATCCCCGAGATCGTTGAAAGCCACCTGAAGAACGGCGTTCCCGTAAAGAAGTATCTCTATGCGGAGACCGTTGAGGGCGATACCATAAAGTCGCTCAACGATACCGCTTTCTACGCAAAGCAGCACCGTGTGGCGCTCCGCAACTGCGGTCTTATCTCCCCCGAGCATATCGAGGAGTACATAGCGCGCGACGGTTATCAGGCTTTGCATAAGGTACTTACTTCAATGTCGCAGGACGACGTTATCAACTGTCTGCTCGCTTCGGGTCTGAGAGGACGCGGCGGCGCGGGCTTCCCGACGGGAAGAAAATGGCAGTTCGCAAAGGCTTCCGTAAACGAGCAGAAGTACGTTTGCTGTAACGCCGACGAGGGCGACCCCGGCGCGTTTATGGATCGTTCCGTACTCGAGGGCGACCCCCACAGCGTTATCGAGGCTATGGCTATCGCGGGTTACGCTATCGGCGCAAATCAGGGCTATATCTACGTCCGCGCGGAGTACCCGATCGCCGTTGAGCGTCTCGAGATCGCAATCAAGCAGGCAGAGGAAGCGGGAATGCTCGGCGATAATATCTTCGGCACGGGCTTTAAGTTCCACCTCGGTCTGAGACTTGGCGCGGGCGCGTTCGTCTGCGGCGAAGAGACCGCGCTGATGA
>JAAVID010000090.1 GCA_014799395.1 Oscillospiraceae bacterium
CCGCAATGCGGATGACAAACATAATCGTTGGTGTTATATTTGCACTTTTCGCATTGACCTTCCTTGCCGCTCTCATCGTCCTCGATCATATGTATGTACATATTATCCTCGAACCACTCAAACGCCCTCGCGCAGAAATCCCATTCCGCCTCCTCGCGGTCTACGAAGTAGTGACCGATGCATACGCCCTTGCCGTCATCGTCGATTTTCCATACCGCATAAGGCTGTGGAGCGGTGGACGACTTGCCCATAACGTAGCCGTTCGCCTCGGCAGTGATAACGTAGCTCTGAATTACAGTTCCCATATCCATAAATATCCTCCTTATTCCACAAACGCACGCTTGGTGTAATCGAAAACGCCGAAGAACTCGCCGTTGACGTAAACATTCCCGACAGTGTCGGTGTCCGCGGCGATCTCCAGTTCCCGAACCCGAACGCCCAACGCCGCAAGAGCGGCTATTATAATTGGCTTTTTGTCCTTGATTTTCATGATATTCTCCTTCCTATCATTTCATCGGTGGAGCAGCGGAACAAGTCCGCCGCCGCGACCACAACTCTGAGCGGCGGAATTTTGTAACCCGTTTCAAAGCTGTTGATATTCTGCTGTGTAGTGCCTATGCGTTCCGCGAGGTCTGCTTGCGTCATACGGCGCTCCTCGCGCTTTCGCTTTAAAATATCGCCGAATTCCATATTTTTAAAACCTCCTTTAAAACCGTTTAAAAGGCTTTTTAGCCGTTAATTTCCGCAAATAAGCCCGCGATGTCGTCCATGATCTCCGCGATCTCTTCGGCGCGTTCCGCCGTGTAGGGCTTCGCTGGAGCGCGTTCGTCAGCGCCGAGCGGTATTTCGTCAAAATCCATGATCTGATTACCTCACCTATAAAAACTCTTTCTGTATCTGCATATGGCAGCACTGCTTATTGCGATACCATACCGCGCCAGATACTCTTTGATGTCATCATAACTGTATTTATCTGTAAGAAGCATTTCATCTACTCTCTTACGGATTTCCCCGTCAAGCCGCCGTATAATTCCCGGCTCAGCCTTTCGACGCGGTGTTGGAGCTGTTATACTTGCCACGCGCAAATCCTCCAGCGGATCATAGTAGGGGCTTTGCCGCTGTATGATCGGTGTGATCTGCTTGATGACCTCGGAAACGACCGCTGTTGCTGTCCGCGCGATCAGCTCCTCGACATTCCCGATGTAACCGCCGTTGTGTCTGATTTGCGGTAAAACGGTGTCGAAAACCCAATGCTCAAATTCCTCCGCTTTGGGCAGCTTCGAGCTGACGATCAGACGGTAGAGGTCGCCCTCGGGTATGTAGTTGACGGTCTGTGTGCCGCCGTTGGTGGGGGTGACCGTTTTGGTCACCCCTTTGCAATACTTACGCACTGCGCGTGCAGGGTTCTCGTGACCCAAAATGGCGGCGCACTGTGTAGCAGGGAAGTACTCCTTGCCGTCAATCAGCATAACTCCAAGCTCGCCGAACTCGGTGCTGCTGAATACCTTTAATTCGTTCATGAAAACCTCCTAACTATTGATTTTCACCGCCCCTTATGGTATAATGTAGTGGAGGAGGTGATGAATTTGAAACTCTCTGGAAAATATTTAGAAAATGCTTTAAGCAATGCTGATAAAGGTTTAAAAGGATATTTAGAGCAAAAAGATGGTAATCCGTCCGATAACGCTCTTATTTGCTCTATAATAGTATCGATTACCTACGGTATGATTATCGAATATCATAATGCATTGCAAGAAGAATTAAAAAAACACAACATTGACATAGGCGTATTGGAATTTGATGAACCAACTTGATTTAACTATTTTGACTTGCTTGTTTGAGACAGCCTTGTAAGGTATTGGCAAAATCCTTGATTTTCTGCTCCGCAGCTTCCACCTGCGGAGCATTTTCTTTGCGCTGTTTGGCAGCCTCATTCATCTTATTGAGAGAGGCAATTATTTCGCGGGTAGTGTTGATAGTCTTTTCAGCCCCGGCGATATCAGTCAAAAGAGGCGGAAAATACGGCTTTTTCGCCTTGATCTCCACGCCGTTCGGCAGCGCACTTATAAGCTCGGCAAGCTCTTTCGTGCTGCCCTCGAACGTTATTTTCATAAAAAATCCTCCTGTTACTTGAAATTTCCCCCACCTTGTGATATAATGTAGGTGGATTACTATGCCTTTCAATACCCCTAGAGGGGTACAACTATATTATAATCCATAAAAGTGGATTTGTCAATATATAAATTCCACAAGTATGGATATTTAGCGTTTTGCACAATTTATATAGGAGGAATTATGACAATTTCACAACGGATTTTTATGCTTTTAAAACAAAAAGGCAAAAAACAAAAAGAACTTGCAGAGTACACAGGGATATCAACCTCTGCTATTTCTGCTTGGAACAAAAATAATACCAATCCTACCGCAGAAAGCTTATCCACAATTGCGGATTTTTTAGAAGTGTCATTAGATTATCTGCTTACAGGGAAAGAGAAAACGGTTGAACACACTAAAGATGTTGAAAGATTATTAAATAATTATAATATTGTTGATGACATTTCAAAACAGCTTATCCAAGAGCGTGCTGAAACCCTTGCCGAACTAGCCGCTGAACGAGCGGCTGAGCAGTCCCAAAAAACAAAAAGAATCGCCGCGCCCGCTGCCGATGAGCAGCTGGAACCCGAGGACAACGATCCGGAACAGCCGTTTATAAAAATAATTCACAGCTTCTACAAGGTTTCAGCAGGTCAGGGTTTCGATTTGTCCGGCGATGATGAATGGGAAGAGATCGAAATACCCGATACACATGAAGCTCGCAAAGCCGACTACGCTCTCACGATCCAAGGCGACAGTATGGAGCCGATTTACTACAACGGTGACATTGTATTAGTTAAAAAACAAGATTCTGTAGAAATAGGACAAGTCGGAATTTTCGTTCTTGACGGCTCCGGCTTTATAAAAAAATACAGCGGAGATCGCCTTATTTCGCTTAACGAGAAGTACGATGATATTCTGCTGGAGGATTACAGCGACTGCCACTGCAACGGAAGAGTTATAGGCAGAGTATAATATACGCCCGTTCCTATTAAAAAGAACGGGCTTTTTTATTGACTGAAAAATGCTCAAAAAATACATTTTAATAGGTATAAAAAATTGCACAAATTTTCAACATAAGTTAATAACTTTCGCTTACATTTTTCGGTCAACGAAGTACTTCGCTGATACCCTCCTTTTTGTTCGCCGAGTTCGTTGCTAAAATATGTATAAAATGTAAATATAATCCATTATTTTCAAAACAAGCTCTTTTCTTTAAAACGCGCCGTTAAGCCATTTAAACAATTTTAAAACGTTTTAAAACGCTTTTTTAAAAACCCCATTAAAACACTTTACTCCACGAAAAAATGACAAAAAATCGCCCGAAAAGTTTTGACAAACCTTTCGGGCGCTCCTTTTGTGAAATTTCAAATAACTGCAATAAATTTCGGCTCGGTTGAGCCAAATTCGCCGCTTTTTCAGATTTCTTGCGGCTTTTTTCGGCTTATTTTACTTTTTGTGCTTTACTTGTCAAATAACAACGACACCGATAACACGCTGCGCTACGTCGACGGAAAGAGCAAGAGCGGCAAGAAAATAATCAACGACGTGTATAGCTTTACTGTCACTCCCGAGGGCGTCTGCACATTCATCGACGACGATAATACGCTGTTTTACAGCGTAAATGGCGGTGACAAGAAGAAAGCGGGACTTGAGGACATAAAGGGCGCTATCGAAAGACAGTACTCCCAGTACTACGTTTACAGCGACGGCGATCTTTATATCAGCACCGACGGCAAGAAGTTCGCAAAACCGTAATTGAACAAAAAGGGAGCATTATGCTCCCTTTTTTATTGCAGATCTGCTTTCATTTTCCCTTTGAACGCCGCCACCGAAACGGCTGTTATCACAACACTGTACGCCAAGGTCATCAAAAAATGAGGAAAAAATCCGTCAAATTTGAGGGCGCTTGCCATTCTCGCGGCTTTTACCGCGTGATAGAACGGCAAGACCTCGCATATCTTCAGCAGTACGCCGCCAAGACCGTCCGCGTCGAACCACACTCCGCCAAGGAACGAGGCAAGCGAGATCACTATCGAGCACAATCCCGGCGCGGCTTTCTCGCTGAAAAGCGTGCCGAAAAGCAGTCCGAAAGAGATCATCATAACGACCGTCGGGAGCAGCGACAACAGCGTCAAAACCGGTCCGAGCGCGTTCAGCTTTATATCGACCGTCAGCGACACGGCAAACGCCGCCGCGAGCGTTATCAGTATCTGCAAGACCGCCAGCAGCGAGGTCGGCAGAATATAGCCGAGGATAAAATCGCCCGAGCGCATAGGTGCGGCGTACAGTCGAACGAGAAACGCGCCCGAACGGTCTTTGGCGACGGTCAGACAAGTGAACAGCATTATAAACGTCAGCCCGAAAACGGCTATCCCTCCCGCAAGGCTGTCGATACGGAAAAGGGTCATATTCGCTTCGGGCGGTATGCTGTTATTGACGATAGTCATAACGAAAAGCATTACCAGCGGAAATCCAAGACAAAATATATAGCTGAGAGGGTCGCGGATAATTTCTTTGAAATTTCTTGAGGAAAAAGCGCTTATCCTATTCATTTTTGATCCCCTTTCCGAATTGCGAAGCTATTTTTACAAACGTGTTCTCAAGTCCGTTTTCGCCGCTCTGCGCTTCAAGCTCGGAGAGCGTTCCGAGCGCCGCGAGACCGCCGTCTATCATTATCGCTATGCGGTCGGAGAGCGCTTCGGCTTCCTCCATATAATGCGTTGTCAGCACTATCGTTATCTTTCCTTTAAGCTCGGCGAGAACATTCCACAGCTCGCGCCGCGCGAGCACGTCAAGTCCGAGCGTGGGTTCGTCGAGGAACAGCACCTTGGGCTCGGCTATCAGCGCCATTGCTATCGACAGCTTGCGCTTCCAACCTCCGGAGAGCGTTTTCGCGCGGGAGTTGAGCACATCGTTCATCTTGAACAGCTTTTTCATTTCTTCAATGCGCTGTTTTGTTTTTTCGGGTGAATAACCGTAAATTCCGCATATCAGCCGCATATTTTCGAGTACCGTCAAATTCTCGGCGACGGCGGTATCCTGCGGCGAGATACCGACGATCTCTTTTACCGCGGACTGTTCGGTCGAGCAGTCGTGACCGCAGACGTAACACTCCCCCGCCGTCGGCTTCGACAAGCAGGAAAGCATACGGATAGTCGTGGTCTTTCCCGCGCCGTTTACGCCGAGCAGCGCGAAAAGCTCCCCCTCGCGTATCGTCAGCGTGAGATTCGACACGGCGGTCTTGTTTTTGTATTTCTTGGTGAGGTCTTTAGTCTCTACAGCGTTCATTTGATCCCCCTATTTATCAAATATCTCGGATATTTTGACGAGCGCTATGCCCTTGTTCTCGTCGCCGAGAATAAGGATCGCGTCGCCCGTCTTTATTCCGAATACCTCGCGGCATTTTTTCGGAAGTGTTATCTGCCCCTTGTCGTTGACGCGCGTTATGCCGAACATATGCTTCTTTTCGGTGCGCTTGTCGGGGAGCGCGGTCATATTGCGCACGAGCGAGTCTACCGTCACTTCGTACAGATCGGCGAGCGCTATTACGTTCTCTATATCGGGAACGCTTTCGCCGCGCTCCCACTTTGCGACAGCCTGCCGCGATACGCCCAATTTTTCGGCGATCTGCTCCTGCGTAAATCCGTTTTCCTTGCGGAACAGCTTTAAGTTGTTGAAATCCATGTATTTCACCCCTGTAATAATATTATAAAATAATCTCCGACGGTTTTCAACCAATCGGAGATCACAATTATGTTATGTTTAGTTTACATTTTCGGATTTTTTTCTTTTTTCGACCGCGATAATCGGGTATCCGTCTATATACGGCTTGACTGTATCGGGGTGCTCACGCGCGGTCTTGAACAGTTTTTCCGCGAAGCCGCCGTTCACAAAATCGGACAGCGTTTTCAAGGGAAGCTCCGACACCGTGCCGCACACGGGCGATACCGTTATAACGCGCAGATCTCCGAGACTGTTTACGCGGAACGGCCATATAAGGCAGTCGAACGGCTTGAGCTCTCCGAGGGTGCAGCCGTGCTCTCCCGCGGCGGGACAGTACACGAGCTTATCCCCGTCAAACTCCATATCAAAAACATATTCGCTGCCGCGCGGGGTCAGCTTTACGCCCAGCTTTTCCTCGACGCTTTTATGAAATTCACCGAAAATAAGAGGTATCTCCCACTTGTCGCCGTCGTCAAAGCCGCAGCATACGCGGCATTTTGCGCAGCTTTCGGGCTGTAAGATCTTTTTCAGCATTGCATTCTCCGTTTATTTGAAATATTCGGCGATCTCCGACATTCTCCGCTGCTGGTCTGCCTTGAACGGACAGCGGCTGTTACAGTGACCGCACGCGAGGCACGCGTCCGCCTTTACGGCTAACTTGTCGTAATGATCAGCGGCTAATTTGTCGCCCGCTTTCGCGAGGTCGTAGTATTTGTTGACAAGACCGATGTCTATTCCCGCGGGACAGGGCTGACAGTGATTGCAGTAAACGCAGTTTCCGTATATCTTGTCGGCGGAGAACGTGCCTATCACCGAATAGTCGCGCTCCTCGGGAGAAGCGTTCACGAAGCCGAGCAGCTCGTCGAGGTCGGACATTCCGCGCACTCCCGGCAATGTCGTGAGCACTCCCGGGCGGTCGAGCGCGTATTGCAGACACTGATACTTGGTCAGCGCCTTTCCGAACGGAGAAGCCTCCGCCGAAAGCAATCTCCCCGCGTTGAACGGCTTCATTACCGAAATGCCCACGCCATCGGCTTCGCAGCGGCGGAACAGCTCGAAGCGCTCCGATACCGTGCCCTTGCCGTAATCGTCGCCCTTTTCAAAATCGTAGGCGGGGTTTATGCTGAACATCATCATATCGATATCGCCGCAGTCGAGTATTTTTTGAGCTACCGACGGAGTATGCGACGAAAACCCGATATGCCGCACGACGCCGCGCTTTTTCAGCTCGCGTATATAATCCGGAACGCCGTTGTTTACGAGCTCTTCAAAATCCTCGTCCTCGTCTACGCAATGGAGAAATCCGAAGTCCATATAGTCGGTGCGGAGCGTTTTGAGTTCCCAATCTACCGTGCGCTTTATTTCGTCAAGATCGCGCGACCAGCCGTAGTCGCCCCTTGCGTTGTAGACCGCGCCGAAGTGCATCTGCACATAAAATTTCTCGCGAATATCGGCGAACGCGTTTCCTATCGGCGCGTAGACGTTGTTCGCGCCGCCGCAGAGATCGAGATAATTTATGCCGTTTTCCGCAGCCTTGCGGACTACCTGCTCTATCTCCTTGTCGGAAGCGTTCTGTATGCCGCCCATTCCAAGACCGAGCACGCTTATTTTTTCATCGCCGAGCTTTCTGTATTCCATATTATCTCCTCCTCAGACCTTGGTATTCTTAAAGATAAGGAAAATATGGACCAGCGGGAGCGCCGTTATAATAACATCTCCGAACGTCGCTTTTCTTCCGATAATTACGATAACGAGCGAAACCGTCGCCATAACAGCCGCTATAAGCGACCAGATAAGCGCTTTCTTATCATTGCCCTTAAGCGTGTAAAATCCCATTAAGCCGAAGCTCATAAACGTAAGCGCCATTCCGATAAGGCTTCCGAGAAAGCCCATAAACGTTCCCCGTCTGATAACGTTGAACATCGCAAAGCCCATAAAAAACGAACTGTTTGCGGAGAACATCGCGATAATTCCGAAAATCACCGACAGCACCGCCACAAGCAGACATAAAAACGATGTGACCTTTATTGCTTTTTTCATTGTGAACTCCTTTACGGCTATGCCAAATTTTTCTGTTTTAATTTTAGCATATTTGACAAGAAAAGTCAATAGCAAAAATGCCGCTTTCATAATCGAAAGCGGCATTGTTTAATATTCCTTGTTTTCTTTCAGCAGCCGGCGGATATACGAAAACGTTTCGTCCTCGCCCTTTTCGGAGAGCATAACGAGCAGCTTTTCAAGCAGAGCCGAGGTATCGGGGTGAATTTTACGATGGGTCTTTCCGTGGTTAAAATACTCCAGCGCGGAGTCGTCCTTGTAGTTCTTCCCCTGATATATCTTGCTCGCGGCTACCCTGTCGCAGAACATCTCAACGACGTACCGCAGCGGCATTTTTACCGGCTCGACCTGACGGGTTTTCGGGTTGTAATCCGTCCAGTACTCGAAATGGTGACGGTTTCTTCCCTTGTGGTGCATCCACGCCAGAGAATAACCGTAAGCCTCGCGCTCTCCCTCGTTCGGCGAACGCGTCCCAAGATAGAACCGCGCTCCGGGTAAAAACTCCGTCGGCGAATACTTCGACAGATCGTGCCGAAGCCCCTGCCACAGTATCCCCGCCCTCGCGCAATGCGCTATCACCTTATGACGGTGCCTGGTTATCGTATTGAAATGCAGAAACGCGCCTTTTAAAGACATTGCCGCTCGTCCTTTTCCGGTAAATTTTTCAAGAATATTATAACATTTTTTCGGCGCGTTGTCAATAGAAAAACCCGGACAGTCTCAAAACTGCCCGGGAATGCTTTATTTCTTTTTGCAAATGACCGTCACGAACGCGATTGCCGCCGCGATCGGAACGAGCGATACCGCGATACCCGTTGCGGGGTTAGCGTTATCGGCGGACGAGCTTTCACGGTATACCAAAACGCAGGTCGCGAGTATATCGGTTTCGATGGTTACGGTGTTTTCGTCGTTGTCCAGATCGGAGAGAAGCGTTGCTTCGCCGTTGTAAACACGGAGCACCTCAAACGTTCTTGCGGAGCTGCGAAGAGCCTCGGGTATCTCGAACGTCAGCTTGATCGGCTCGTTTGTTTTTGTGACTTTCGTCTGACTGCCGTTTATAACCTTGCTCAGCCCGATATTCATATACTGCGCAAGCTTCAGACCATTGTCCGCTTCGAGAGCGCTCTCGGCGATCCGTCTGTCCTCGTCGGGTACGGTATCATCGACCTGCAATACGAACTTGACCTCGCCGCCATTGAGCTGAGCCTGCTCCTCCGGGGTGAGGACCGCGCTTATCAGCTCGTCGGTCGGGGTTGCCAGCTCGGTCTTGGGAACGCTTTCGTCCTGCCGAACCTCGTTTGTTACATTTCCGGAGTTGTCGCCGCTGCCGGAGTTGTCGCCGCTGTTGCCTGTGTTTCCGTTGGTGACCGTGCCTGTGCCGGAGGGATAGCTCGGAGTTACGGGATCAACAGGAGTTACGGGATCAACGGGAGTTACGGGCGTATCGGGAGTTTCCGTGCCGTCCGTGATATTGTCCGCTACGCCGTCAAAGCCGTCCGCCTCCTTATAAGCGTCCTCCGAGCCCTCGGGAACGGTGATCTTATCCAGATCATCAGCACCGTCAAAAACGCCGTTGCCCATTGTCGGGGGAGTTGCGCCCTTGAACTCGACCTCTTCAAGAGAGGTACAATCCTTGAACGCGTTATTGCCTATCGTGGTAACGCTGTCGGGTATCTCAACTTCTTCAAGAGAAGTACAGCCCTCGAACGCGCCCTCGCCTATCGAGGTAACGGTGTCGGGGATATCAACGTCCGTGAGGGAGGTGCAGCCCTTGAATGTGTTATTGCCGACAGAGGTTATGCCGCTTTCGATAACGACTTTTTCTATCTTGTCCGCGACATCCGACCACGGAGCGGGGTTTTCGTCGTCATAATCGTACATATCGCCCGTGCCGGTTATTGTGAGGGTCTTGGTTTCCTCGTCGTATGTATAGCCCGCGTTTTCGCCGCATTTTACTTGCTCGGCGCCGCAGCCGTTTTTGCAGGCGAGCTTTCCGTCAACCCAATCGCCGCTCCAATCGTGCTCGCCCATAAGCTGAACCTTGCCGTCCTCATAAACGATACTTTGCCCGTCTATATCCGCCGTAAAGCTGCTGCTTATATCGCTCGTTGTCGCGCCTGTCACGTCAACGAGATTTGCACAAGTGGGAATTGCCGATGTATTAACACCTATCTTAGAAGTGCTGTCAAAACCGCTTCCTATGGTTATCGTTTTGTTAGAAGCAAGAGATACATTGGTTGCGGAACTATCGCCGGTTTTGGTATTACCTCTTATATCAACCTTTCCGTTGATAGTAAAAGTGCCGCCGTTGTATACACCGCCGTAGTTGATTGCCGTGTTGCCCGAAATCGTACCG
Organism: Oscillospiraceae bacterium; assembly: GCA_014799395.1. GTDB lineage: Bacteria > Bacillota > Clostridia > Oscillospirales > Ruminococcaceae > CAG-115. Next base: position 10,235 of record JAAVID010000090.1, read on the forward strand.
CCGGTCATTTCAAATGTGCTTCTATTGCTCACATATACACCGCCGCCGTAGCTGCTTGTCGTGTTGTCCGAGATCGTGCCGCCGGTCATTGTGAATGTGCTGCCGTTCACATATACACCGCCGCTGTTGCCGTTTGCCGTGTTGCCCGAGATTGTGCCGCCGGTCAGTTCAAATGTGCCGCCGCTGTATACACCACCACCGGCGCCGCTTGTCGTGTTGCCCGAGATCGTGCCGCCGGTCATTGTGAACGTACTTTTATTAGTTCCATCGGTGTGCACATATACACCGCCGCCGAGCATACCTGCCGTGTTGCCCGAGATCGTGCCGCCGGTCATTTCAAATGTGTCTTGGGTGTTCACATATACACCGCCGCCGAAGCCGCTTGCCTCGTTGCCCGAGATCGTGCCGCCGTGCATAGTGAAACTTCCATTGTACACATAAACCGCACCGCCGCTGCCTGTAACGTTACCGCCGGTCAATTTGCCGCCGCCGGCGCAATCGCAAAGAGTGAGAGAGCCGCCGCCTTTAATATAAAAAATACGCGCTTGCACACCATCTTGTATTGAAATTGTATGCCCATTCAAGCAAAGGGTAATATTTTTGCCATCGATCTCTATTGCCGACTGTTTGCTTTGTGCGTCACCATCGGCGGCATTACCGAGGGCGACATCTTCATCAAGATAATAGCTGCCGCTATCGGAAAACGCTCCGCCCGACCATGCGGTCATACCGCTATGATCTTTGTCGCAGCCGCCCTCTGCCGATGTTGATAACGCCGCCTCGGCTACGGTCTTTGCCGGCATTTCAAAAACGACCGCCGCCAGCATGACCGCGAGCGCCGTGACCGCCGTTATTCCCCTCTTAAAAATGTTCTTCACAAAATCATCTCCTTTAAAAATCAAAAAACAAAAAGCCCTATACCCCGACAAACGCCGGAGTTACAGGGCTTATTCGTTTATTCGTTTCGGGCGCAGCAATACCTGCTAACCCCATATATATTGCGCATTGTAAGCATAGCCGCCCCTTTCTTGGTTTTTCCGTTTTACAGTTTACAGCATTTCGGCAAAAAATTCAATGACCTTTGCGTAAAAGGCTGTTTTTTTTGCGCGAAACGGAAATTATTCACCAAAAAAGGCGTATATTACTATACGGGCGCGGCAAATTTCTCTTGGAAAGCACAAACGTGAACATTCAAGAGCCGCGCTTTTTCCTATCTGTATATGGAGTTGAACACGGGTCTGAGCTTTTTATACAGCACTATAGACACAAGCGCCGCGATAATGCCCTTTACAAACGTGAACGGCATATTGAAGATGAGCAGACAATCCATAAGGCTGTCAACGCTCGGCAATATCTTTTGGTACGTTCCGACAATAACTTCGATAGGCATCGCCACGCTGTACGCGGGGAACACCAGAAAATAATTCGATACTATGCTTACAAGCGCCATAAATACCGCTCCCGAAATACCGCCGATCACCGCGCGGAGGGTATTCGCGCTCTTATGCGTGATAAGCCCCGCGGGCAGTACCAGACACGCCGAAAGAATGAAGTTCGACAGCTCGCCGACACAGCCGGTCTTTGTAGTGAAGCACCCGAAGATGTTCTTGACAAGGCACACGAACACGCCCGATACGGGTCCCATAGTCAGCGACGCGAGCATTGCGGGCACGTCCGAAAAGTCGAACGTCATAAAGCTCGGCATTACGGGCACCTTAAAGCCCAGAAACTCCGCCAGCACTATCGACAGCGCCGCCATAAGCGCCGTGAATACCAGCCGCCGCACATCAAATCTCTTTGCCGTTTTTACGTTTTCCATGATAACTCCTTTTCCTCGGGGAAAAAGAAAGCCCTTTAAAGGTCGCCGCGCAAACGAAAACCTTTTAAAGGGGACGCAGAATATCAGATTCTTCTGGTTCTTTCATCCGGACTATACCGTCGGTATCGGAATTTCACCGATTCAGCCGAATACGTTAAACAGACAAACCGCCCTTTAACGTACCCGGGTCGCGGACTATACCGCCGGTGGGGAATTTCACCCCGCCCCGAAACAGATAAAATATTTTGTAAGCTCTCGCTTACATCTACATTATATTACGTTAGCGGGATTTTGTCAAGAGGTTTTATAAAAAATATTTAATCTCTCAATGTATAGTACATAAATTTATCGTTTTTCTTAAAACCATAGTCCGTGTACAGCAGCACTCCCATATCCGAGGCGGTGATATGCACCGCTCCGCAGCCGTATTCCCTCGCCCCGCCGACGACCTTGTCAAGAAGAATACGCGCTATCCCGCGGCGGCGGTATTCCGGCAGAACGTACATACTCGACAGCAGCCCGATCTTCCCCGACGGACAGCCGAAATACGGCGGCTTTTCAACAAACGACATTCCGCTCGTCCCGACTATCTTTCCGCCGTCGACCGCCAGCCACGAAACAAAAGTTCCGTCGCTCATATGCCGCCGATAGTAATCGAGCAGATTCGGTTTAAGGTCGATCTGCTGATTCGCGCCCTCCTCACGGAGCTGATCTATCCGCATTTCGATAAACACGTCAAGGTCGCTCTCCGTCAATTTCCTATATTCAACCATAATTCCCTCACTCTATATTCTGTATCTGCTCGCGTATCTTTTCTATCTCGCTCTTCTGGTCTACGACTATCTTTGTGACCTCGATATCCTGCACCTTTGAGCCGATAGTGTTTGTCTCGCGGTTCATTTCCTGAACCAGAAAATCGAGCTTTCTGCCTATCGGCTCGGCGCTCTCGAGCATTTCGCGGAACTGCGCGATATGCGAACGCAGACGTACCGTTTCCTCGTCGACGGCGGTCTTTTCTGAGAATATCCCCGCCTCGAGCAGTATGCGGTTTTCGTCGACGTTTTTGCCGTCCAGAACCTCGCACATCTTGTCGTACAGCCGCTTGCGGTAGTTCTCAACTATTATCGGCGAGCGCTCCTCGACAAAACTTACGTTGCCCTCGATAGTCGTAAGCCGCGCCGAGATGTCCGCTTTCATGCGCTCTCCCTCGGTCTCGCGCATACGGATAAAGTTTTCGAGAGCCTGCTCCGCGACCTTTTTCAAATCCTCCCAGAGCTGCTCCTCGTCCGTTTCCGCCTTGACGACGGTGAACGCGTCGGGCAGCCGCATTACCGCCGACAGCGACAGGTCGTCCGTCAGCGAAAGTTCTTCTTTTATTTCGCGGAGCGCCATAACGTAATCCGCGATGACCTCTTTGTTCGCGGTGATCTTCTCGGAAACGGCGGTGACGTTCTGCACCTGAACCGACACCTCGACCTTTCCGCGCGAGATCTTCCCCTGCATAAGCGATTTCAGTTTCTCCTCCGCGAACGTATACGCGCGCGGAAGTCTGCTCGAAAACTCGTAATAGCGGTGATTTACGGCGCGTATCTCAACCGTTATATCCCGTCCGTTCAATACCTCGTGACCTCTTCCGAAGCCTGTCATGCTCTTTATCATATTATCCTCCGTTATATTCGTAGAAAAACCACGGCGTTTCGTACATAACGCCCCCGCCGCGCCTTTTAAATCCTATCTTCTCATACAGCGCCATAGCCCCGTAATTCTCCGTTCCGACAAGCAAAACCAAATCGTCATATCCGAGCTTCACGGCTTCATTCAGTAAGTATTTCAGCAGCCGCTCCGCGTATCCCTTTCGGTGATATTCCCGGCGAACTCCCACCCGCGAAAGCTCTCCTCGGTTATTCGACGGCGCAAAGCATTCGGGGACCTCGCGTTCCTCGAAATCGCCCAGATACGCCGCCGCGACTATAACGCCGTCCTCGGTGAGCTTGTACAGCGAATC
>JAAVID010000091.1 GCA_014799395.1 Oscillospiraceae bacterium
CGAGAGCAAGCCCGCGCTAGACGAGGTCTGGGACGCGTACCCTAAAATGACCGAGACCGCGGTGAGAACGGCGCTGGCGGCGTTCCTGTTCAAGGGCGACGATATTTACAAGCTCATCTCCGAGCTGTCGGGCGGCGAGCGCGCGAGGGTCGCTTTATTGAAGCTAATGCTCTCGGGCGCGAATTTCCTGCTGCTCGACGAGCCTACCAACCATTTAGACATAACGTCCTGCGAAGCCTTGGAGAACGCGCTGCTGAACTACGACGGCACGCTTTTCGTCATCTCGCACGACCGTTATCTTATAAACAAGCTCGCCGACCGCGTTTACAAGCTCACGGAGAACGGCGCGGAGAACTATCTCGGAAACTACGATTACTACCTCGAAAAGCAGCAGCAAGCCGCCGCGAATATTCCCTCCGAGAAGTCGAAAAAGTCCGAGCAGGCTCTCGACTACAAGCAGCGCAAGGAGCGCGAGAGCGAGCGGCGCAAGCTCGCGGGCAAGGTCTCGCGGCTCGAAAAGCATATCGAGGAGCTCGACGCGGAGATAGCCGCGAAAGCCGAGAAATTATCGTCGCTCACCGATTACCAAAAGGCAATGGAGCTGTCGGAGGAAATTGAAAAGCTCCGCGTGGAGCAGGAGACGGCAATGGAGGATTGGGAGCAGTCCGCGGCAATGTTGGAGGAATTTGACCTATGACAAAGGAAATAAGGGAGTATCTGGCGCTGTTGGAGCAGTTTTTCTCGGTCGAGCATTCCGATGAAGAAAAGCTGGAATTCAGAGAAAAATTGCTGAAAAGGATAGAATTTTATCAGCACGAGCGGCTTATTCATCTTATCGTTACGATGTCGTTTGCGGTGTTTTTTCTGCTGTCGCTTATGATGTATCTCGCGAATTCTCAGATCGGCTTAATGCTGCTCACCGCGCTGCTTCTGGTAATGCTGATAGCGTATATCAAGCACTATTATTTTCTTGAGAATTCCGTGCAGAAGATGTACAAATTCTACTATAAGATAGAAAATTTGTGAGGTAAAGCAATGTCCGTTTTTGATATATTCAAACAGCTTGAAAGCAAGACCCCCGAGCCGGCGGGCGCGGTGGAATACATCATCTGCGGTCTCGGCAACCCGGGAACGCAGTACGAGAACACGCGCCACAACATCGGCTTTATGACCGTCGATACGCTGTGCGAGAAGTACAAGCTCTCCTGCAAGAAGCTGAAATTCAAGTCGCTGACATGCGACGCGGTGATAAGCGGAAAACGCTGTCTGATAATGAAGCCGACAACGTTCATGAACAACAGCGGCGAAGCGGTCACCGAGGCGATGAGCTTCTACAAGATACCGCCCGAGAGAACGATCATCGTGTTCGACGATATTTCACTTGAACCGGGAAAGCTCCGTATTCGGCGCAAGGGCAGCGACGGCGGTCACAACGGGATAAAGAGCATTATCTACCTGTCGGGCAGCGACGCGTTCCCGAGAATAAAAATGGGCGTGGGCGCAAAGCCGAACCCCGACTACAAGCTCGCCGATTGGGTCCTCGGTCACTTCAAAAAGGAGGACGGCGAAAAGCTGGAGCAGTGCATCCAAAACGCCGTTTCCTGCCTTGAACTTATGGTTCAAGGGAAAACCGACGAAGCCATGAATAAATTTAATTCGTGAGGCATATATGAACTTTTTTGTAAACGCGGCGCGGCAGAATCCCGATTTTGTCCGTCTGCAAAAGTATCTCGGCGATGAAAAAAATACCCTGCCCGCTCTCGTAACGGGCGTTTCGCATATCCACAAGGCGCATTTTATCGCGGCGCTCGCCGATAATGACATACCGACGCTCGTCATAGCGGAGAGCGAGGGCGAGGCGCAGAAGCTCTGTCTCGACATAAATATGATGTCGGGCGAAAACGCGGCTTTGCTGTATCCCGAAAAGGAATTCGTGCTTGCGGACGCCGAGGCTGCTTCGCGCGAGTACGAGCACAAGCGCATTTTCGCGTTGAACGCTCTGCTGAACCGCAGCTGTAAGGCTGTGATATGCTCGGCTTCGGCGGCGGCTCAATTAACGATACCTCCCGGGGAATTGAAAAACCGCACCGTAACGCTCTCGGGCGAGGACGAAATTTCGCTTGACGAGCTTATTTCGCGGCTTGTTTCGGCGGGATATTCGCGCGCGGATATGATAGAGGGCGCGGGGCAGTTTTCGGTGCGCGGAGGTATCGTGGACGTGTTCCCGCCGAGCAGCAGTGCGCCGTACCGTATCGAGCTGTGGGGCGACAGCGTGGACAGCCTGTCCGAATTCGACCCGGAAACGCAGCGTAGGACGGTCACGCTCGGCGAGATAGCCGTTTCTCCCGCCCGCGAAACGCTTTTCGACAGCGCGGAGGACTTAGCCGGGCGCATTGAAGCGTTATCGAAAAAGTTGCGCGGCAAAAAGGTCGACGAAATAAAGGAACGGCTCGCCGAGGACGTGAAAAAGCTCCGCGGCGGCGTTGAGCTGCGCAGCGCGGACAGGTTCTTTCCGCTGTGCTATGAGGGAGAAGCGACCGTGTTCGACTACGCGGAGCGCGTGTTCGTGTGCGAGAACAGCGCGGTGCGCGAGAGCTTCCGCGGCGCGGCTTTGCAGCACGCGGAGGACTTGAAGATCCTCGTCGACGAGGCGCGTATCTGCAAGGGCTTAGACCGCTTTATGCTCACGAGATCCGAGCTTTTTTCGGTACTTGACGGCAGAACGCGCGTGTATTTCGATTCGTTCATACGCGGCGGCGGAATGGAGCTCGGCACGATAATCAACGTCCACGGCGCTGTGCAGACCGGAACCTGGAGCGGCGAATACAAAATTCTCGAGGACGAGCTGAAAAACTTCCTCGGCAAAAAAATGTGCTGCTTTATCTTCGCGGGAACGGAAAAGGGCGCGAAAAATCTTGCGCAGGACTTAATTAACGACGGCTTTAACGCCGAGTTTTACGAGAACCCCGAGCACGTTATCCCCGAAAAGGTGATAGTCGCGCAGGGTACGCTGTCGGCGGGCGCGGAGTACCTTGAAAGCGGACTGTGCGTGTTTACGCATACGGCTGTACACGCGGCGCGGCGGCGCGTTCCCAAAAAGAAAAAGGGCGAGGAGATACGCTCGCTGGAGGATATCGCGGTCGGCGACCTCGTGGTGCATTACGCGCACGGTATCGGAGTGTTCGACGGCGTTCACAAGATAGAGACGGGCGGCGTGGCTAAGGACTATATCCGCATAAAATACGCGGGCGCGGACGTGCTGCACGTTCCCGTAACGCAGCTCGATCTCGTTTCGCGCTATATCGGCACGGGCGATACCTCGACCGTTAAGCTCAACAAGCTGAATTCCGAGCAGTGGACGAGATCAAAGGCCAAAGCAAAGGCTGCCGCAAAGGAAATGGCGGCGGAGCTTATCGAGCTGTACGGCAAGCGCATGAAGTCGCAGGGCTTTGCGTTTCCCGGGGACGACAGCTTGCAGGAGGATTTCGAGCAGCATTTCGCGTACATTGAAACGGATTCGCAGCTGCGCTGTATCGACGAGATAAAGTCGGATATGCAGCGCCCTCAGCCTATGGAGCGTTTGTTGTGCGGAGACGTGGGCTTCGGCAAGACCGAGGTGGCATTGCGTGCGGCGTTCAAGTGCGTGGAGGCGGGCAAGCAGTGCGCCTTGCTCGCGCCGACGACCGTCCTCGCGTGGCAGCATTACCAGACCGCGAGCGGACGAATGGAGGGCTTCCCGATAAATATCGCCTTGCTGTCGCGCTACAAGAGCGCCTCGGAGCAAAAGGAGATACTCAAAGGGCTCGCGAGCGGGCGGATAGATATGGTCATCGGCACTCACCGAATTATCCAGAACGACGTTAAGTTTAAAGACTTGGGTCTCGTTATCATTGACGAGGAGCAGAGGTTCGGCGTGGCGCACAAGGACAAATTCAAGACCTCGTTCAGCGGCGTTGACATTCTGTCGCTGTCGGCAACGCCTATCCCGAGAACGCTGAATATGGCGATGAGCGGTATCCGCGACATGAGCGTGCTCGACGAGCCGCCGCAGGACAGACAGCCCGTCGCGAGCTACGTTATCGAGCACGATTGGGGGATAGTCGCGCAGGCTATCCAAAAGGAGCTCCGCCGCAGCGGACAGGTCTACTATATCCACAACCGCATTGAGTCCATTTACGGCTGCGCGGACAAGATACGCGCGCTCGTTCCCGAGGCGAGTATCGGCGTGGCGCACGGAAAAATGTCCGAGGACGAGCTTCTGGAGGTATGGCGCAGGCTTCTCGACGGCGAGCTTGACGTGCTCGTCTGCACGACGATAATCGAAACGGGCGTTGACGTGCCGAACGTCAATACGCTGATAATCGAGAACGCGGACTATATGGGCTTGGCGCAGCTCCACCAGCTGCGCGGGCGCGTGGGGCGCACAAACAAGCGCGCGTACGCGTACTTTACGTTTCAGCCGGGAAAGGTCTTGTCGGAGATCTCGCAGCGGAGACTGGACGCTATCCGCGAGTTCACGCAGTTCGGCAGCGGCTTCCGAATTGCGCTGCGCGACCTGGAGATACGCGGCGCGGGCAATATCCTCGGCGCTTCGCAGAGCGGTCACTTAGCGAACGTCGGCTACGATATGTACTTGCAATTGCTTGACGAGGCAGTCCGCGAGGAGCGCGGGGAGCAGAACGTTCACAAGGAGGAATGCCTTGTAGACGTGCGGATAAACGCGTTTATCCCCGAGAAATACATCTCGAACCAGGCGCAGAGGGTGGATTGTTACCGCAAGATAGCGCGTATCGTCACGGCGGAGGACGCGGAGGACATCACCGACGAGCTCATCGACCGCTACGGAGACCCGCCGTCGTCGGTGCTGGGGCTTATAGACGTCGCGAGGTTCAGGAATATGGCGGCGTTGTCGAATGTTTCGGAAATTTCGCAGGTCGGGGACGATCTGGTGTTCTATCTGAGCAAGTTTGATATGATGAAGTTGTCGGCGGTCACAAAGGCGGTAGGTAAGAGAATGCGGCTGGAGACGGTCGGACGGGCTAGAATGTTGGTGGACGTCAAGGGGGAGAATACGCTTGAGATGATGAAAACGGTAATATCGGCGATGGACGGGGCAGAGAGCTAGATTTTATTTGTTGTCGGCGGTGGTTTCGTTTCTTTTAATTTCTATGTCGTCGCACGGTGCAAGAGGACACCCTTCGGGAAAGAGGGGGCTGGGTCTCGCGACGAACAGAGGACGTGTTACACAGCGCCCCCTCTCTCCCTACGGGTTTCCTCTTCCGATCTTCTTCCCCTCTCCCACTC
>JAAVID010000092.1 GCA_014799395.1 Oscillospiraceae bacterium
CTTTGGTTCGGGTCTCTTTCACTGCACCCCGCCAACAGCATAAAAACGAGAACCAACGATCCTAAAAACCTTTTCACGATCACTCCCCCTCGATCATTCGCAGAAACTCTTCCTCGCTGAGCACGGTAATGCCGAGCTCGTTTGCCTTGTCGAGCTTGCTTCCCGCTTCCTCGCCCGCGACGACGTAGCTTGTCTTTTTCGAGACCGAGCCGCTGCACTTTCCGCCGCGCTTTTCGATCATCTCCTTGGCTTGGTCGCGCTTTAACGTCGGGAGCGTTCCCGTAAGCACGAACGTCAAGCCGGCGAGCTTGTCCGAGACCTTTTGCCCGGAATAGGTCATATTCAGCCCGAGCTCCTTAAGGCGGTTTATAAGCGCTATTCTGTGCGGCTCGCGCATTGCCGTGCAGACCGACTTCGCGAGTACTTCTCCGAAGCCGTCTATCGAAGCTATCTCGTCCTCCCCCGCGGCGACAATGCCGTCCATACTGCCGAATTTTTGACAGAGGAGCGCTGCCGCGCGCTGACCGATACCGCGTATTCCAAGCGCGAATATCAGCCTGTCAAGCTCGTTGGTCTTGGACTTCTCGATATTGTCAAGCAAATTCTGCGCGGATTTTGTTCCGAAGCGCTCCAGCGCCGTAAGATCCTGTAAATTCAAGGTGTACAGGTCGGCGACCGTATGGACGAGGTCGGCTTGGACGAGCTGTTCCACTATCGCTTCTCCGAGACCGTCTATATTCATTGCCCCGCGCGAGGCGAAATGCTCTATCGAACGCAGAAGCTGAGCGGGACACTCGATATTCTGACAGCGTATCACCGCCTCGTCCTCGTCGCGGACTGCCCTTGAGCCGCATACGGGGCAAATATCGGGAATACGGAACGGCTCGGAATTCTCGCCGTGAGATACCGACTTTACTACCTCGGGGATTATATCGCCCGCCTTGCGGACGATTATCCTGTCGCCTATGCGAATATCACGCTCGGTGATGAAGTCCTGGTTATGAAGCACCGCTCTGCCGACGCTCGTTCCCGCAAGCTGAACGGGGTCGAACACCGCGACGGGAGTGAGCGCGCCGGTTCTGCCGACGTTGATCTCGATCTCCCTGAGCGTGGTCTCCTTTTCCTCGGGCGGGTACTTGAACGCCACCGCCCACTTCGGCACCTTAGCCGTCGCCCCTATCTCCGCGCGGAGCGCTATGTTGTTCACCTTGACGACCGCGCCGTCAATATCGAACGGAAGCGAACGCCGCATCTGCCCTATCTCCTCTATGCGCCGGACTATCTCGTCCGCGGTATGGCATACGCGGTAGTCCGGGATAACGTGAAATCCGAGACTTTCCATAAACTCAAGCGTTTCGGAATGGGTCTTAAAGTCCTTTCCCTCCGCTCTTTGGACGTTAAAGCAGAATATATCCAGCTTTCGCGAGGCGGTTATCTTGCTGTCCTTTTGCCGCAGAGAGCCCGCCGCCGCGTTCCGGGGATTTTTCGGGAGCGGTTCGCCGTTCTTTTCCTGCAATTCGCACAGCTCCGCGAAACTCGAACGCGGCATATACACCTCGCCGCGAACCTCCAACAGAGGGAGCTTTTCGGGAATATTAAGCGGTATAGTGCGTATGGTTTTCAGATTCGGCGTTATGTCCTCGCCGATAAAGCCGTCGCCGCGCGTTGAGCCTACCGTAAGCACGCCGTCTCTGTATTCGAGCGAGACCGACAAGCCGTCTATCTTCGGCTCGACCGTGAATTCGTCCGCGCCCTCTTCCTTGACGCGCTCAACAAACGCTCTGACCTCGTCCACGCCGAAAACGTCCTGAAGAGAGCCCATCTGCACCTCGTGGCGCACCTTTGTGAACGTACTCTGCGCCGTTCCGCCCACGCGCTGCGACGGCGAATCCTCCGTCAGCAGCTCGGGAAAGTCCCGTTCCAGTCCCCGGAGCTCGCGCATCAACGCGTCGTATTCGTCGTCCTCAATGGTCGGCGCGTCGAGGTCGTAGTAATTGCGGTTCGCTTTTTCGAGCTGTATTTTAAGCTCCCCGACCCGTTTTTTTGCTTCGTTTATATCCATTGTTTTCTCCTGTAATTTTAAAGAGATTTAAAGTACCGCGCCGAAATCGTTCAGCGTTCCCGCAAGCTCCGAATCGGCGACAACGTGAGTGTACGCGTCGGGAACTCTGCCCACTATAACGGTCTCCGCGGCGACTATCGTCGTCGAAACGGGAACGCGCGTGGAAAAGCCCGGTATTATCGCGTCAACGTCGGCGTTTATCTCGATAATTATTCTGTGGAGCGTCTGATTTATCCCCGCGGAAGTGAACTCGCTGATGATAGAGGTAGTCGCGTAGCCGAGGGGCTGAACGCTCATTCCGACGGTGAACCCCCTGCCGTGCAATAGCTGAACGCCCGTAAGCGTGCCTATCGGTATCTCGATATTTATCGCCGAAAGTCTTTCTATTTCGCGTTCAACGCGCTCGGCGACCTCGGTTTTCAAGCGGTTGATGTTCATGACGTTGCTTTCGACCGAAATGACCTCGCCGTCGTTATTTGTCGACAAATTGACGAGCGTGGAATACTCCGCTCCGACGCGCTCTATCTCGGCTAAAACGGCGTTGTTGATAATGCGCGAGACCGTTTCGTGGCACTCGTAGGCGTTTATCGTCTCGACTATCGGGCGGAAGCCGAGGTCGGCGATAAAGAACAGCCCTATCATTATCAGCGCGACGGCTATCAGCTTTAAGCCCAGTCTGCGGAAAAATTTACGCGTTTTCGTCATCACAGCTCACCCCTCCACATTTTATGTTTATTACCGGAAAAGGTGAATTATGGCTTTCGGACTGTCGATAAACCCTCATAAATCCGGGTTTTGTCCATTTTACTGACCAATAAATGCTTCAAACGCCTTATACGCCGCGTAAACGTCGGTTTTCGCGGTTATCTCGAACGGCGCGTGCATACTCATTACGGGAACGCCCACGTCGATCGTGTCAACGTTGAGATTGGCGATATACGCCGCGACCGTTCCGCCGCCGCCGATGTCGACCTTGCCGAGCTCGCCCGTCTGCCAGATAACGCCCTTGCTGTCGAGCAAACGCCTTACCTCGCCGACGAACTCCGCGGAAGCGTCCGAGGTGCCGCTCTTTCCGCGCGAGCCCGTGTATTTCGTTACGCATACGCCGCCGTTGAGCACGCACGCGTTGTTCTTCTCAAACACGTCGGGGAACGTCGGGTCGTATGCCGCGTTTACGTCGGCGGAAAGGCATTTCGAGTTGGACAGCACTTCCCTGCCGCGAACGCCGAACGTCGCCGCGAGGTCGGCGATAAAGTACTTAAGATACGCAGAACGCAGACCCGTGTTGCCGTCCGAGCCCGTTTCCTCCTTATCGGTGAGGATAGCGACCGCCGTTCTCTTGACGGACTTCGCGTTCAGGATAGCCATAAGCTCGGTATAAGCGCAAACTCTGTCGTCCTGACCGTAGCCTCCGACAAGACTTCTGTCAAAGCCTATATCGCGAGCCTTGAACGCGGGAACGGCTTCAAGCTCCGCCGAGAGGAAATCGCCCTCGGTTATGCCGTATTTTTGGTTAAGCAAAAGCATAAGACCCAGCTTGACGCGTTCGCTTGCCTCGTCGTCCTTGAACGGGCGCGAGCCGATTATGATATTCAGCTCCTCGCCGCGGATAAGCTCGGTGGACGGGCGCTTATACTGCGCGTTAGCAAGGTGCGGGAGCAGGTCGGAAACGCAAAATACGGGGTCGCTCTCGTCCTCGCCGACGGATACGGTGATCTTAGTGCCGTCCGCCTTGACGATAACGCCGTGCAGAGACAGCGGAACGGTCGGCCACTGGTATTTTTTGATTCCGCCGTAATAATGCGTTTTGAAATAGCCTATATCGTCCTTTTCGTAAAGGGGGTTCTGCTTCATATCAAGGCGCGGAGAGTCGATATGCGCCGCGACGAGATTAACGCCGTTCGCGATAGACTCCTTGCCGATAACAGCCAGTATCACCGACTTCTCGCGGTTGACATAGTACACTTTGTCGCCCGCCTTGTAGGTCTTGTTCTTGTCGAACGGGACAAAGCCCTTTGCCTTAGCCTCGCGCTCGATGAACACGGCAGCCTCGCGCTCGGTCTTAGCCGCGTCGAGAAACGCCTTGTAGCCCTCGCAGAACTTGTCGCACTTCCTTATCTCCGCGTCGCTCATACGCAGATACGCGTTCTTCTTTTGCAGAAAAAGCTGTTCCTTAAGCTCTTTCGCGGTTTCTTTCTTTGCCATAGTAAAACATTCCTTTCACTCATTTATCGTAAAGCTCGATATACATATCCATAGCTTTAGTTATCTTGTCGACATAATGCGCGGTGTCGGGTATCGGGATAACGTCAAGATGAACGCCGTCCTTTGAGTAACGGCTGTCCTCGAGCCATTCGTTGACCCCTCCGCGCCCCGCGTGATACGCCGCCGCGACGGCTTCCACATTGCCGAACTCCTCGTAAAGATAGCCGAGAAGTCTGCACCCGAAGTCGATATTTGTTTTCGGGTCGTACATATCGTAGTAGACCGTTTCCTCGTCGTCCGACTTGAACCGTATCCAGTCGAACGTGTCCTCCATTATCTGCATAAGCCCGCGCGCGCCGACGTTCGACACCGCGTCGGGGCGGAAGCCGCTCTCGGTCTTTATCACCGCGTAGACCAGATATTTGTCGATATGGTTTTCCGCCGCGTATTTTTCCACATAATCGCTGTAACCGAGCGGATAGTTCTTTTCGAGGTAATAACGGTACCCGAAATACCCCAGAACGCCGAGTATCAGCGCGATCATCAAGATTATTATAATTACGGGAGCCGCGCTCCTTTTCTTACGTCTGTATCTGTTCATTGTCTGCCTCTGTCCTTAATTTCTCTGTTAATCGTTTAGCGCTTGATATAAGCTCCTCAAGCGTTCCGCCGTTCTCTATATTGACATCGGAGCGCTCCTTGAAGAACTCCGCGCTGTGCTGTGAGGAAAGCCGCTCTCGGGCTTGTTCGAGGGTTATTTTATCACGTTTGATAATGCGTTCCGCGCATTTGTCCAAGTCCGCCGTAACGCTCACTATCTTATCGCAGAGCATATCCAGCTTAGCCTCGAAAAGCGTGGGCGCGTCCAGCAGGACGTTTCCCTTTGCATTCCTTATCTCCCGCATTATCTCATAGATAATATAGGGGAAAATTATCCGCTGATAAAGCCCGCGTTTTTCCTCGTCGGTGAATATCAGCCTTGCGGTCGCCGCGCGGTTCAGCGAGCCGTCGGGGTTCAGCAGCTTTTCGGAGAACCTTTGCGAGAGCTCGTCAAGAAAACGGCTGTTTTCGGCGGTTTTCCGCGCGGTTTTGTCGCAGTCGATGACCGTAAAGCCGCTCTCGGCGAACGCCTTGCATACCGTGGACTTCCCCGCGCCGCTCTGACCCGTCAAGCCTATTATCATAATATTTGGCAAATTCACTGTTATTATACCTCTAAAGCAGAATAGACCAATCCGTGAAATCAAATCTCCCGCTTCCGTGACGCAGTTTGCCGCTATCCTTTAACCGCTCCAGTTCGGTCGATATTTCGGAGATAACTCCAAGCCGGACATCAAGCGAATGGTGGGCGGGAAATATACGCTTTACGGGAAGCCGCAAGATTTTGTTCACCGAGCTCAGAAAGGCTTCGGGGTCGGTCGATCGATAGTTCGCGTACAAAATTCCCTTATAAACCAAATCTCCCGTGAACAGATGCCCTCTCTCCGCTTCCCAAAAGCACATATGCCCCGGCGAATGTCCCGGCGTGTGAACGACCGTTACCGTTCTTCCGCCGAGCCCTATCTTATCGCCGTCGCTCAGCAGCTTGGACGGCTTGCCTTGGAATATCGAATATTCGTCAAGCCGAAAATCATCGGGAAGCTCACACTCGGACAGCATTTTCCTTACCGCCGATACCGGCAAAGGAAAACTGTTAAGCCAATCCCGCTCCTTTTCGTGAGCGTAAAAAGGAAAATACTTGTGACCGCCGATATGATCCCAATGGATATGCGTCGCAACAGCCGTTATAGGCTTGTCGGTGAGCCGCGCTGTCTCGGCGGAAATATTTCCAATGCCCAAGCCCGTGTCTATCAGCAGACAGCGCTCGCTTCCGATAAGGAGATAGCAGTGTGTTTCCTCGGGGTGGCGGTATTCGCTGATAACAAAAGTATTCTCGTCTATCTTTTCCGTTGTGAACCAATTCATATTTCAATCACCCTGAACGCCGCCGCGCGTAGCAATCGGTTATACACCGCAAGCCCCATTCCGCTCCGCTCGGGCATTTCCACGAGCACGGTCTCAACCCCGAGCTCGTCCGCCTTTCGCAATAGCGCGAACAGTCTCTGCGCCTGTATCTCGGGAGTTTTCCCGTAGTCAAGGAAAAAATCTTTTTCGGCAGCTCCCGCGCCCAGCGCTATCAGACTTTCATATCCCGAACGCCTGCAATACTCCTCGAACGCCCTGCCGTGCGCGTTGACGACGTAAACGTCCGCTTTCGGGGAATAGTGCTTGTACTTCATTCCGGGCGAAAGCACGCGCTCGTCCTTTTCGGGCTGCGCAGTGACCGCCTTGTCGACCTCGACCTTGCCGAATTCCGACAGCATTTCCGCCGTTATCCCTCCCGGGCGCAGAATGTGTATACGTCCGTCCTTGAAGCAGACGACCGTGCTCTCCACGCCGACCGCGCACTCGCCGCCGTCGATTATCAGCGGTATCCTGCCGTTCATATCCTCGAAAACGTGCCGCGCCGTTGTGGGGCTCGGCTTTCCCGAAAGGTTTGCCGAGGGCGCGGCGAGAGGAAAACCGCATTTTCCGATTATCTCCCGCGCGGCTTCGCTTGACGGCATTCTCACGGCGACCGTGCCAAGTCCGCCGCTGGTAACGCCCGGTATCTTGTCCGACTTCGGGAATATCATTGTGAGCGGTCCGCCCCAGAAGCGCTCCGCAAGCGCCTTTGCGGTATCGGGTATCTCCCGGACGAGCGGAGGGAGCATTTCCATACTCGAAATATGAACGATAAGCGGATTGTCCTGCGGTCTGCCCTTGGCTAGGAATATCTTTTTCACGGCGTTTTCGTTCAGCGCGTCCGCCGCGAGACCGTAGACCGTCTCGGTAGGTATCGCGACAAGCTCTCCGCGGCTCAACAGCTCCGCCGCCTCGGAAATACTTTCTCTGTCATAAGGCACTAACCTTGTATCGTAATTCACTTATATTACCCCTGTTTAAGCAGCTTTGCGGAATAATCCGCCACACGGAGCGCTTCAAACACCTCGTCGCAGCCGCCGTTCATCATATCGTCGAGCTTGTACAGCGTAAGCCCTATGCGGTGGTCGGTAACGCGCGACTGCGGGAAATTGTAGGTGCGTATGCGCTCCGAGCGGTCGCCCGTGCCGACCTGTACGCGGCGCTCCTCCGCGATAGCGCTGTCGCGCGCGGTCCGCTCCGCTTCGTAAAGGCGGCTGTACAGCATTTTCATCGCCTTGTCCTTGTTTTTCATCTGCGAGCGCTCTTCCTGGCACTCTACCACCATTCCCGACGGCTTGTGGATTATCCGCACCGCCGACTCGGTCTTGTTGATGTGCTGTCCTCCCGCGCCGCTCGAACGGTAGGTCTGTATCGTGAGATCGGCGGGGTTGATGTTCACGTCGACTTCTTCGACCTCGGGAAGCACCGCGACAGTCACCGTCGAGGTCTGTATGCGCCCCTGCGACTCGGTCTCGGGAACGCGCTGAACGCGGTGAACTCCGCTCTCGTATTTCAGCTTGGCGTACACGCCCTCGCCCTCCACTCCGAAGCTTATCTCGCGATAACCGCCGAGCTCGGTGGGGTTGCTGCTCATCACGTCTATTTTCCAGCCCTGCCTTGCCGCGTACATCGAGTACATTCTGAACATAGAGTTCGCGAACAATGCCGCTTCCTCGCCGCCCGCGCCCGCGCGTATCTCAACGATAACGCTTTTGTCGTCGTCCGGGTCGCGCGGCAGGAGCAGAATTTTCAGCTCCTCGCCGAACTTTTCCATATCGGCTTTTGCCGCGAGCATTTCCTCCTCCGCCATTTCCCTCAGCTCCGCGTCCGCGGACGCGTCGTCGAGAACGGACTTCGCGTCGTCACGGCTTTTCTCCGCGCCGACGTACTCCTTATACTTATCTATAAGCGGCGTTAGGTTTTTATATTCGCGCATAAGCTCGGTATACAGCTTATTGTCCGCGACCACCTTCGGGTCGGAGAGCTTTGCGTTTATCTCGTCATAACGGGCTTGCGCCATAGCTATTTTTTCCAGCATTTTTCTACCTCCGTAAAATCAAGTCCAATATCTGAAAAAACGGCGCTAATCCTTTTTCTCCGCAATATCGCGGATAACCGACTTTATCTTTTTTTCGCACTTTGACCGCGCGGTCATAAAGGTGTGACCGCAGCCCATACAGGTCAGCTTGAAATCCGCGCCCACGCGCAGCACCTTCATTTGATTGCTTCCGCAGCCCGGGTGGTTCTTCTTCATCACAAGAACGTCTCCGACGTTTATATCCACAATATCGCTCCTTTCAAACATAATCATACATTATACAGTATAACACATTGCCGCTCAATTTGCAATATTTTACCGTAAATTTTTCAAAAAAATGCCCGAAATTTACTCAAAAAATTATTTTTTTGGAAAAAGGGGTTGACAAATAACTTTGTTTTTGGTATAATATTACCGTTGTACGATCGATCCACTAGCTCAGGCGGTAGAGCACCTGACTTTTAATCAGGGTGTCCCGGGTTCGATTCCCGGGTGGATCACCAGTTATACAAAATGGCTCTTGCTTTGCAAGAGCCATTTTGTATAACGCAAAGGCGCTCGCCTGCGCCGCTTCGCGGATTGACGAGCGCTCTTTGCTTGCGCATTTTTTCCTTTGCGGTCGGAGCGACCGCAATTTCGCTTCGCGAAACCGGAAAAATTGCGCGGGGTCTCTCTTCTGTATAAGGTTATTCCTGGCGATAATCATTTGAGCATTGTAAAATACGGGGGATATTCAATTATAATGCCCGGCACAGGAGACTATCTCCGGTATATTATTATCATTTACCCGATAGATCAGGCGGTTTCCGCCGTCTATGTGCCTGCTGTAATATCCGGAGAGAATTCCCTTTAACGGTTCGGGATTTCCAACGCCCACGGCATTGCCATTCCGCTGAATATCGGTTATAAGTTGATTTATCCGTTTGAGCAGCTTTTTATCCGTCGTCTGCCAATCAATATACTCCTCCCAAGCCTTATCGTGCCATATTATATTCATACGTCGATCAGCTTATGCTCCTTTCCCTTGCCCGCTTTTAAATCGTCAACGCGGCTTTTTAGCTCGGCAGCCTCGGCAGGAGTTAAGCCGTTTTCATCAAGGTTTGTTATCTCAAACGGAATGCTGTGCCTGCGTACAACGGTCTTTGCAAACAGACAAAACGCCGTTGTCATTGACATTCCGACGTCGGAACAAAAGCTGTCGAACTCTTTTTTCAGCTCCTCGTCGATACGGATATTTATACTTGTTTGTGCCATAAAAAACACCTCCTTAGCGTATATACATTATATCAAAATTCGCTGCATTTGTCAACACATTTGAAGATTTTTCCTATCATTGCAAATCCCCCTCTTGACAAATCGGGAACTTTATGGTATAATACATTAGTTGAAAGGTAATGCTGAAAAATTTTTTCAACTGTTTTTATATGCGCCCGTAGCTCAGCTGGATAAAGCAATAGCCTCCGACGCTATGTGTCGTGCGTTCGAATCGCATCGGGCGTACCAGCGGTCACTTCCCGCCCTGTTCCCACTGAAACGTTGGTTTTGGTGGGAATGTTATTTTCTACGGCTGAAACTTATTTCTTCTTGAACTCGGAAAAATTTACCTTTACATCCGTAATTCGGTTTGTAGAGGTTTTTTGATTTATAGCTCGTTGTTATACAAAACGAGTAAAGGCAACACCGCACAATTACCGCCCTGCGGGCTTTGCCGTCCGCTTGCTTGCACGCATTATGTGCTTCGCACAAAACGCTTTTCCGGCATAGCGTTGACCGAAGGTCAACCCGTGCACAATTCGTCCTAGCACGCATTATGCGCTGTGCGCAAAACGCTGCATACAGCCTTGCGTCGTCCTCATTGTACAATCTGCCGAAAAATCTGTCTGCGCAATCGAACGACAATAATTGTGCGTTGTTGCCCTAAAATATTTTCTATATGAGGTGATTTGTTTTGGGTGACGAAAATCTTCACAAGGGACACAGGCAGAGAATGTTCAAAAAGTTTGTCGACAACGGTATCGGGTGCTTTGAGGATCACGAACAGCTTGAGGTGCTTCTTTTCTCGATATATCCGAGGTGCAATACCAACGAGATAAGTCACAGACTGATAACGCGCTTCGGTTCGCTTGAAAAGGTGTTCGAGGCGAGTATCGACGAGCTCAGAAGCGTTAAGGACGTTGGCGAACAGGCGGCGATGCGCATACGTTATTTCGGCGAGTTTATAAAGTCGCTGACCGCGAAAAGGCCGAAAAACATCTCCTTAAGCTCCTCGCGGAAGATGATAGATTACTGCTGTTCTCTTTATTCCCTGCCTATCTCGAGAGAAATAATCTATACGCTTTATCTTGACAGCAAGTATAATCTTATCTCGCAGTCCGAGGTCGGGCGCGGAAGCACCGACTTCGCGAACCTTGACGCGTGGACTGCCGTCCACGACGCAATGGCGGCGGAAAGCGTGAATATCGTTCTCGTACATAATCACCCATCGGGGAGCAATATCGTCTCGAACGCCGACATCAACGCGACGCGCGAATTCGCAAATCTTCTCCAAAAGCTGAAGCTGTCGCTCACCGACCATATTATCGTATGCGGAGATACGGGGCATTCTCTGCGCTCTATGGAGCTCTTAAAAGATATTTGGAGCTAAGGCAATGATTTTTTAATTTCCTCTTGACAAATCGTTAGTTCACGTGTATAATATATTTATGAATATAAAAAGGAGACTGTTGTACCCGTGGACACTTCAAAAACATCAAGGAAATTTGAAATACATTCGGAATACAAGCCTACGGGAGACCAGCCCGAGGCTATTTCAATGCTGTCGGAGGGGGTGCTCCGCGGCGACAGGGAGCAGACCCTGCTCGGCGTTACGGGCTCGGGCAAGACGTTCACAATGGCGAATATTATCGCGAACGTGAATAAGCCCACGCTCGTCCTCGCGCATAATAAAACGCTTGCCGCGCAGTTATGCTCGGAGTTCTGCGAGTTCTTTCCGAATAACGCGGTGGAATTTTTTGTAAGCTATTACGATTATTACCAGCCCGAAGCCTATATCCCCTCCACCGACGCGTACATTGAAAAGGACAGCTCGATAAACGACGAGATAGACCGTCTGCGCCACTCGGCTACCGCTTCGCTGGCGGAGCGCCGCGACGTTATCATCGTGTCGTCGGTGTCGTGTATCTACTCGCTCGGAAGCCCCGAGGACTACCGCTCGAACACGCTTTCCCTTAGACAGGGGCAGGAAATATCGCGCGAGGAGGTCATTCGGAAGCTCGTTGAGATGCAGTACGAGCGCAACGAGCTTAATTTCATACGCAACAAGTTCCGCGTGAAGGGCGATACTCTTGAGATATTCCCCGCGGGAAGCACCAACGAAACGGCTGTGCGCGTGGAGTTCTTCGGCGACGAGATAGACAGGCTGAGCGAATTCGAGGTCGTTACGGGCAATACCCGCGCGACAATTTTGCATACGATGATATTCCCCGCCTCGCACTACATCATCGGCAAGGAGAAAATGGAAGAAGCCCTGGACGAGCTTGAAGCCGAGATGGAGGAGCGCGTCAAGTTCTTCAAGGATAACAACAAGCTGGTCGAGGCGCAGAGGATAGAGCAGCGCACTCGCTACGATATGGAAATGCTCCGCGAGATAGGCACCTGCAAGGGCGTTGAGAACTACTCGCGCGTACTGGCGCGGCGGCCTCCCGGGAGCACTCCGATAACGCTTATAGACCACTTCCCCGACGACTTTTTGTTAATGGTGGACGAGAGCCACGTTACTCTCCCGCAGGTTCGCGGAATGTACGGCGGCGACGTCGCGAGAAAGAAAAATCTCGTCGACTACGGGTTCAGACTGCCTTGCGCTTACGACAACAGACCGCTCAACTTTGACGAGTTTTACGAAAAAATACCGCAGGCGGTGTTCGTTTCGGCTACTCCGGGAGATTTTGAACGCGAACGCTCAACACAGATAGTCGAGCAGATAATCCGCCCGACCGGGCTTCTTGACCCCGAAATTATTGTCAAGCCCACCGAGGGACAGATCGAGGACTTGATCTCCGAGATAAACACGCGAATTGAGAAAAAAGAACGCGTTCTTGTCACCACGCTCACCAAGAAAATGGCGGAGGACTTGACGGAATACCTTGACAAGGCGGGTATTCAAGTCCGCTATATGCACCACGATATTGACACTATCGAGCGTATGGAGATAATCCGCGACCTGCGCTCGGGCGAGTTCGACGTGCTGGTCGGGATAAATCTGCTCCGCGAGGGTCTGGATATTCCCGAGGTGTCGCTGGTTGCTATCCTCGACGCGGACAAGGAGGGCTTTCTGCGCTCGGAAACATCGCTCGTTCAGACGATAGGACGCGCCGCGCGCAACTCCGAGGGCACGGTCATAATGTACGCCGACGAGGTAACGCGGTCAATGGAGCTGGCTATTACCGAAACGCAGCGCCGCCGCGAAATTCAGAAGCGCTACAACACCGAAAACGGCATTATCCCGAAAACCATTATCAAGGACGTCCGCGACGTTCTGGAGATTACCAAAAAGACCGACACCAAGAAGAAAGGCAAGAAGTCCGACTTGAAGAAGCTCCCTCGCCGCGAACGCGAAAAGCTGATAGCGCAGTACACCGTCGAGATGAAAAAGGCGGCAAAGCTCCTCGATTTCGAGCACGCGGCTTATCTGCGCGACAGGATAAAGGAATTGCAGGATTAAAAAACAGCCTTTCGGCGCGGCGTTTTATTCAACGGCGGTTTTAAGATTGTCCGCAATTTCGTGCAGTTTGGATTTCTCGGCGCTTTCGGGCATTTTTTCGAGAACGTTGTAAATATCGTCAAGTGCCAAGCGAACCATAAGTTCAAGTTGTTTTTTCGTCATAACAGATCACCTCTTTTCCTTAATTATGACATATTGGAAAGATAAAGTCAAGAGGTTTTGATAAGAAAGTTAAGGTGAAATATGACCGATTTTTCAAAGATAACCCCCTGCGGCGGCAACTGCGAGACGTGCGGATTTTTCCACGACGACGGCTGCACCGGCTGCCGCGAAAACGGCGGCAAATGCGTTAAAATGTGGGATAACGGCTGCGCGATATTCAAGTGCTGCGAGGAGCACGGCGCGTATTTCTGCGGCGCTTGCTGTGAGTTTCCGTGCGAGTTCCTGAAAAGCAAAATTTCCGAATGGGATAAGGACGGCATTTGCAAGCTCAAACAGTTGGCTAAAGAATA
>JAAVID010000093.1 GCA_014799395.1 Oscillospiraceae bacterium
ATATAGGCGGCTGCTCGCTGTCGGATATTATGGGCATACGCGGTGCCGATCTCGCCAAGCTCGGCGATGAGCAACGGCGACAATATGCGGCGTTACAAGCGCGGTACCGTATCAAGGAAAAGATGTCCGAGGCGGATCGCGCGCGCATCGCGGAGTTCGAGGAGCAGCTTAAAGGTTGACAAATTTCGCGGTTTGGTGTATAATGGAAGAAATAATTCTTGGAGGTACTTATGAAGAAAATTTTTTCCATTATACTTTGCGCGGTGGTGGTGCTGACAGCGGGCTGTTCCGGGGTTTCACAGGAGGAGTATAATTCTCTTATGGAGGAAAACTCAAATCTAAAATCCGAAAATAATGAACTGAAATCCAAATATGATACACTTGTATCTGATACCGAGGATTTCAGAAAGTTATCGGAAGACGAGAAAGCCGCTGAATTGGCTAGAGCCGAAAAAGACCGTATAGAGGCTGAGGAGACACAAAGACAAGCGCAGGAAGAGGCAGACAGGCTTGCGGCTGAACGCGAGGCAAAAGAAGAAGAGGAGCGCAAAGCCGAAGAAGAAGCACGTTTTGCCGAGGAAGCAAAGGGATATGAAACGGGAATTACATTTGAACAGCTTGCTCGCAATCCCGATGACTACCGTGATAAAAAAGTAAAATTCACGGGTTCTGTTCTTCAGGTTATTGAAGGAGAATATGGTTCAAATTCAATCAGACTTGCGACAGACGGTGGATATGACGATGTAATTCTTGCAAATTATTCTACGGATATTATTGATTTCAGACTGCTCGAAGATGATGAGATCACCATCTATGGAGTATCCAAAGGCTTAAAGTCCTATGAAACAATAATGGGTAGTTCCGTAACATTGCCGTATGTTCTGATTGATAGAATCGAATTCTAAGTTATTTTTTAGCGGTTAAGCACCCTGCTTTCGTGTAGGGTGCTTTTGTTATGCCCGAAAAAAGGAGATGATGAAATGGCGGGAAGCTACGACGGCTCGATACGCATAGACACGGCGATAAATTCCGCGCCTATTGACACTGGTCTGGCGCAGATCGAAAGCAAGATAAAGAGTATGGCGTCGACTATCGGCGTGGCGTTCGGCGTTAAGGAGCTGATAGAATTCGGCAAGCGCTCGGTCGACGCAGCGTCCGATCTCGCCGAGGCGCAGAATGTCGTCGACACGGCGTTCGGCGCTATGAGCTGGAAAATGGAGCAGTTCGCCGCGACCGCGCTCGAGACCTACGGTATTTCCGAGCTGACGGCTAAAAATATGGGCTCGACCTATATGGCAATGGCAAAGGGTATGGGCGTGATGACCGACGCGGCTTCGGATATGTCGGTAACGCTTACCGGACGATTGGGCGACATCATGTCCTTTTATAACAAGACCCAAAAAGAGGTCGACACGATAGGTCGCGCCGTGATCACGGGCGAGACCGAACCTCTGAAAGCGATAGGCGTAGTTATGACGCAGGCTAATTTGTCCGCGTACGCGATGGCGCAGGGCTTTGCGAAAGCCTACGATGAGATGAGCGCAAGCGAGCAGCTTCTTGTCCGCTACAAATATTTTCTGGAGCAGACAGCGCTCGCGCAGGACGATTTCGCCAAGACCTCGGAGGGCTGGGCAAATCAGACAAGACTGCTGTCTGAGCGTATCAACGAGTTTATGGCAAACCTCGGCAGCGTTATTATGAACGTACTCACGCCCGCGTTACAGTTCGCGAACGAGGCGGTCACGTTTCTGAATGACCTCTTTTTCGGCGGCAACGACAGCGCCGAAGAGACCACCGCCGCCAAGAACGCGGAGGCGATCACCGACGAAGTAACGTCTATGGGTACCGCCGCGGATAAGTCGAAAAAGAAGCTCAACAATCTTATTTCGGGCTTTGACGAGCTGCATATCATCAGCGGCGCGGGATCGGACAAGGAAAAAGAAAACACGACCGACGCGGGGATAGATACCTCGAACCTGCTGGGCGTGAACCTTGACGCGGACACTTCGGCGGCAAAGAAAGCCGCGCAGAAATACCGCGATATAATCAACGATATTTACCTCGCTTTCAAACGCCATCCGCTGACGAAAGCTATTGAGGATATTATAAAGAGTATCGGTAAGTTTTTCGGGTTTATAAAAGATAGTGGAGATATTGATGCCGGTAAAATCGTTGATACTTTTATGGATATACTTGGTGCAATTCTCGCATATAAGGCTGTATCGGGAGCAATAAAGGGAATAAACAGCGTTGACAAGGCACTTCAAGGGCTATTTAACACATCCGGGAAATTCGGAACCGGGTTCAGCAAGTTGTTTGGTCTCATCACTGCACACCCTTATGTCGCCGCGGCGATTGGTATTACAGCGCTCACGATTGGAATTATCGCGTTGAGCGAGGAGATGGAACGTCAGCGCATAGCTTCACATTTCGGGGATATTTCAATATCGCTTGAGGAGATAGGCGAGCTTGTGAACCCCATTACCGATAAGGTCAACACCGTTGCGGGCGCGTTTGAGGATAACAAAGAGCGGCTTACGACGGCAAAGGAAAATTTCTCGGATATTGCGAAAGCCGTGCAGGAGACCGCCGATTCGTTCAAAAACAACAATATTGAGCAGGACGTTGAGGGCTTTGCGGCACAGCTTGACGAGCTTATCAACAGCGCGTTGGAACTTAATGCCGCGACGTTTGACACAAGCGCGATAAAATCCGCGTTCGCCATGGACGGCAATATCGACGAGGAAGAACAGGCTATTCTCGATCAGCTCGCAGATATGGGCGGCAGTATCGCCGAAAAAATAAGCAGCTACGGCAAAGAGATACACGAGATCACGCAGCGAGCTATTGATGAGAACAGAGAGCTTACCGAGGCGGAGATCGCAAACCTTGAGAGCTTATACAAAAAGCTCGCGGATATGACGACGCAGCAGGAAAACATCAAGACCGCTGCGACATGGGAGCGGCTAAAAAACGGCGATTACACCTATAACAGTTACGCCGAGGTCGCCGATCAGATCAAGGAGGCGCAGGAGCAAGCCGAGAAATCCCGAGCGGCAATCGAACAGTCCGGGTACGAGGCTTTAATGGAAATGATGACAACTGCAAAAGCGTCGGGAAAATATTCCGATGAGGAGCTTGAAAAGCTCTTTAATGACGGGATAAAGGACATCAAAGACAGTTTGGAGGCTTCAAGGATTGACGACAAGCGCTATGAACGTGATGTAATTCTCGCGTGGACGCAGGGCGCTTTTAAGAATATGTCGGAGTCTATAACTTCCGATCCCGAACAGCTCAGAAAAATGCAGGATTATTTTGACCTTATGGTTAAAACTCCCGAGAACATTGATTTGAACGATCTGTTTTCGGGGCTTGTATTGAATGACAGCGACATGAGAGCGTTTGACGACGCTTATACGGTTCTTGAAAAGATGAAAAAACAATTCGGTATGGATTTTGCGGAGGAATGGACAAAGCTCAACGAGGAGATCGGCGACAGCGCCTTTTCCCTTGAGGAGTTTTACGACACTGCCGCGAGAGTTGTTGACAACGTAACGCCGCTTAGTGTTGAAGATATTTTGCCGTCAATCGAGAAATTCAAGGAACAGCCCGAATTATGGGACGAAATACTCGGAGAATGGGCAAATGTCGCAAGCTACTCGGTAACTATCACGGGCGAAATAGATACCGCCGCGATAGATGAGCATATGAGCAAATTTATTGCGGAGAGACAATCACAGCTGCAGCTTATTGCCGCGCCGTCAAGTTACGTCTCCCCGGGAACGGGCGCACTTATGGGCGCACAGCTCGGCGCTGAGCAGTATTTCAATATACAGCTCAATATAGACGGCGTGAATATGGGAACGAAAACAATCAAGGTAAACGGTTCTTCAAACTACACCGCTGACTGGAACGACCGCTGGACTGACAACGGAAATGGCAGATAACGGAGGAGGCAGATAAGATGGAGAAGCAAGATTTTATATTGCTGAAAGTACTGTCGGATTACAATGAAGTACCGATAGGCTACGGAAATATCGCGTCCTACAAAGGACAGGTTATCGACGTAGACGGCGACGCCGCGGGAACTACCGAGGACGGCTACACTATCCGAGATGTCCGCCGTCACGACAGGTACAAGCTCATGGTGAAGTTTGAGGGGTTGACGCGGCAGGAATATACTGCGCTCAGAAAGGCTATTGAAAACGTGGAATTTCAGCTCACTTTTTTCGACGGCGAATTCAAGACGATAAAAGCCTACGCCGGCGATAAAAATTTCGAGCTTATAAAAGCCGTGGATCAAAACGACAGCCGCTGGAACCTTTCCGTCGATTTCATCGAATACTAGGAGGAGATAAAATGTACGCGGTAAGCGATAAATACAAAGAGGCGATAGCGGGCGCGGGTCGCGTATTCAGAATCCGCGCTAATATTTATCTGCGTGACAAAACGGTATTAAAAGTCGACGACAGCACCATTCTCGGAAAAGTTATGATCCAGAGCAGCATGATGAGCGGCGGCGAATCGGAGGATATGATAAACATCGGCGCGGCGAACGCGAAAAAGCTCACGATGACGGTGCTCAACCGGCATACCGATCTGCACGTCTTTTCGGGAGCTCGTCTGTGGCTGTATGTATCGCTGAAGCTGAAAAACGGCAGTTGGGAGGACGTGCCTATGGGCAAGTTCTTCATCAACAATAAATCTATCAACCGCGAGAAAAACCAAGTCAGCTTTACCGCATACGACGGTATGATACTCCTGCGATACGAGCTTACCGACGCAATGCGGCGCGATCTCAGGGGTATGACCGCGTGGGAAGCGGCGCAATATTTGTGCGGAGGTCAGCTCGTATTCGGTCAGGAAGAGAGCGATATTGCCGAATTTCCGAACGCCGATCTTCCGTTGGATTTCAGCTCCGAGCAGGTGGAGACCGCTTGGGACGGAATAATGTGGATCGCTCAGATAATGGGCTGCTTTGCGCGTGTAAACCGTCTCGGACGGCTGGAATTCGTGCAGATAAAATCGTATTGGAAAATGTATACCGAAACAACGGGAACGATCCTCGCGGTGCGCAATATCCAAGGCAACGAACGTTATAAAGTCAGATTTGCTGACGACAGAATTCATATCGTCGGCGTTTCTATGCGCGGCGCGGATGACAAGCTGGTAACGCAGCGCTACGAGTACTCGCACAGCAGCGATGAAGACCCGACCTCGGACGTTACCATTGAAATGCCGACAAATCCGCTTGTGATGAGCAGCGATAAGCCGTTATCCGAAATACTTGAGGCTATCCTGAAGGAGCTGTCGACGGCGTATTTTTACTCGTTCAGCGCCGAAATGGTGAGCGATCCCGCACTCGACGCGGGCGACACGATACGTTTGCAGGGCGGTCGGATAAACGGTACAAACCACAACAACGACCTTATCGGCTTTATAACGCACAATGTCTGGGTATACCGCGGCAAGCAGACTATCACCAACGCGAGCTCCGTGCCGATAGTATTCGACGGCGCGGACGACGAGGAGCCCGCCGCTCTTAACGGCAGAGCGCGGGCAAGAGCCGCGAGCACATTTTCCGCGCGTTCCGGCGAAGAGCTCAACTTCCTGCCGCCGAAAGACCAGTCGCAAAAGGCGCTGTTGGGCAGGAACGACGCCAAAAGGCTTGTCGGAGATTTCGGCGGACGATATTCCCTTGAATGGTGGAACCCGATGGGGCTCAAGGCATATGATTACAAAGGCGACGAAATTATGGAATTGAGGATACACCCCGATTCCGACCAGCTTATCCTTTCAAGCGGCACGAATAAAGTAGAGTTCGTGCAGGACAACATCAAGATAAAAAACGACCGAATGGGCATTGAGATGATCGGCGACCAATTTTATATCTACGATAGGAACGGTCACCCGTTATTTTGGCTAAACCCCGACTACGGAGCTATGCGTTTTAGTAACGCCCGAAATCCCAGCGGATTTGAGGTGAACATCAATGACGGCACAATAAAAATGAACGGTCGGATAGCTTTTTCATCATCATAAAGGAGGTCAATTATGAGCGATATAAGAACAGTGACCCTCGACGGCGCGGAATTTCACGTCGAGGGCTTGGGTGGTCAGAACACCGCCATAATCAACAAATCGGGCGGCGCGGTGTACGCGTCGGTGAACCCGAATATCGTTCCCGAGGGTGACAACGTTATCGAGATCGCCGCGGGCGACCGTGACGGTCTGTACAACACAAACGGTTCGCTGTATCTTCTCGGCACGGGAAAGGTAGAGCTGCGCGGAACGGATTATTCCGTAAATTTTAGAAAGCCGTCACGGTCTGCGGACAGTGGCGGCGCGGTGTTCATGAACGGCACGGCAATGGGACTTATCCTGCCCGATCCCGTTTTCTTGACGGAATCGGCAGATACAACGGAGGGATGATAAAATGAAAACTTTGGAATTTAAGCCATCAAACAACCGAAGCGGCTTCTCTGCCG
The DNA here is from genome assembly GCA_014799395.1 of Oscillospiraceae bacterium. GTDB lineage: Bacteria > Bacillota > Clostridia > Oscillospirales > Ruminococcaceae > CAG-115. The sequence goes on from JAAVID010000093.1 coordinate 6,489, forward strand.
CAAAACCGCTTTTTGACAGACTGACGGAGGAGCTTGGAAGCGAATGGGATTATGCATTTGACGACGATGGAAAAACCGCCCGCTTTACGCACGGTGAGATGTTTTTTGAATTTGCGCCCACAACAAATTCATCTGCCGAGACAATAAAATGCGGTAACAGCAAAATGACATACACGGCGTTAAGCAGTGTGTGGAACATTGGTTCGGGATATAGTTTCATTGATATTCTGGAAGCCGAAGATCGCGGCACTGTTGCTTTCGGTTTCAGAACGGATAGTAGTAACGATACGTCATACGGCTTTAACGTGATATGGGGAAAATACGAGGACGGAAGCGAATATATCATCTGGGGTACGACCAACACAAATACCGCCGAGTCTCCCGCGACCTTGCTCGATGACACCGCCACGGTTTCCCGAACATTTCCGAATTTGATTGAAAGCGGTATCGCGCCGTGGTGCTTTGGTAAACAGCCGAAAACAAATCTCGCGGTTCTGCCTAAGTCCTTGTATTTCGCGCAGTCCGTTCCACACCGCGCACATTATATTGAGCTCTTGCACGGGGATAAGAAATATGTCGGCTTTTCGACTTTAAAAGCGGGGGCGAATAATACCGTAACCACTAAGCCGTCTATGTTCGCTGTTCCCGTTAAGACGTTCGATATTGAACATATTCATATTTAATGGAGGTGCGATATGGCGGCAAAAAAATCTAAACGAGCGAATGAAAAGCTTACCACCAGTAAGCAGATCATTATCGCGTCGTGGACGGCTGCCGTAATTCTTACAGCGGTCGTTGTTACAGGTTCGTTTATAGGCTGCGATATGACCGCTGTCAGCGTTATTGCGACATCGGCTTGGGTTGAGGTCTCCGCGGCAAACGGCTTTTACTTTTGGAAAGCAAAAAAGGAAAATGTGATGAAGATAGCAGTCGGCAGCGTAAAGGATACTCCCGAGCTGGCGGATAAATTTGCGGCTGTCATTTCTGCGTTAGGAGGTGTAGCATGAACAAAATTGACTGGAAAAGAAAGCTCACAAGCCGCAAGCTGTGGGTTGCCGTGGCGGGGTTTGTCGCGGGGCTTATACTCGCGTTCGGCGGCGCGGACGACACCGCCGAGACCGTTACGGGCTGCATTATGTCGGGCGCGTCCGTTGTCGGGTATATTCTCGGCGAGGGGCTTACGGACGCGGCGGCTTTACGAAATAAGGAGGACGATAACAATGACGATAATTAAAGCGCTTGCAACGTGGAGCGAATGTTATAAGGCAAACCAAAAAATAACGCCGTCGGGCATTGTCGTACATAGCACGGGCGCGAATAATCCGTATTTAAAGCGTTATGTGAAATCTCCTGCACAGCTCGGCGAGAATATTTACAAGAACTGGTGGGGCACCGGCTCTATCGCTGAGCAGGAAAAGAGCGGAATACCTCACGCGGCTATTGGCAAAGACAAAAACGGTAAGGTCGCTGCTGCGCAGGTTCTGCCGTTCAATATGCGCTGCTGGGGTTGCGGTTCCGGTAAATACGGCAGCTATAATGCCACACATATTCAGTTCGAGATATGCGAGGACGCGCTTACGGACAAGACCTACTTCGAGGCGGCGTTTGATCTGGCGGCGCAATTCTGCGCGGAGCTTATGCAGACTTATCCGTCGATCAAGCTTGAGAACATTGTTTCCCACAAAGAGGCTTGCGCCCGCGGCTACGCAAGCAATCACGGCGACCCCGAGAACTGGCTTTCCAAGTTCGGGAAGGATATGAATTGGTTTAGGGATAAGGTCAAATCTTATGGAACTGTCAGCGCAAATAGTAATGCTGCCGGCTCTACTTCAAAGGTCGTTTATGCCAAGCTGAGCGAGCTGATAGGCACAACAAGCGCGAGCATTACGACAACGTTCAAGGAAAAAGGAAGCTGTTGGTCGTCCGGCTGGCACAACGGCATTGACATCGCCTGCGCCGCAAACACTCCGATAAAGGCAGCCGCGGACGGCGTAGTCGTAAACGCCGATACCGTCTCCCACACCGACGGCTACGGCAACCGAGTGGTTATCCGTCACCCCGACGGCAAGGCGACGCTGTACGCGCATATGATCGCGCCCTCTTCCGTCAAGGTCGGGCAGTCCGTGAAAAAGGGTCAAGTTATCGGCAAAGTCGGCAGCACGGGAATGTCGACGGGTGCGCACCTGCATATTTCCGTCATCGACAATTACGATAAAAATCCCGATATTTATTACAAAGGTGAGCTTCTCGACCCCGCCGAGGTTCTCGGGCTTGGAACGCTCGGTGGCGCAACCGCGCTCAAGGTCGGCGATACTGTGAATTTCACGGGAACTGTGCACTATTCGGGTTCGACCGCTACCAGCGGAAAGACTTGCAAGCCCGGGAAAGCCAAAGTCACGAAGATCGTCAAAGGCACACCGCACCCTATACACCTTGTCAACGACGGCACAGGTTCGACCGTGCGCGGCTGGGTCGACGAAAAAGACGTACAGTAAGTAATTCAATAACGGCGGGGCGCGTTGCCCCGCTGTTATTTTAATAAGGAGTGATTTTTTGGATAGTCCAATTACAAGAATAGGCGGTAAAAAACTGCTTAGGAAAACG
>JAAVID010000094.1 GCA_014799395.1 Oscillospiraceae bacterium
CTCCATTTCAAGATATTCGTTTCTCCAGATAAACAAATTCCAAGTTGTCGTCGATCTTCTTTACCGTATAAATTTTGTAACCTAAACGCTCATACAGTGCTATGTTCCTCACGCTTTTGCTACCCGTAAACAGCTCATATCTTTGATCGGAATAATGCGCTTCGACCGCCGAAAGCAGCGCGGTCCCGATACCTTGCCGCTGCCGGTTCGGGTGAACGATCAGCTTGCCAATATAAACGCTGCCGTTTTCGCAAAACGCCCTTACCGAGCCGATGATATTCCCGGTTTCGTCCGTTGCTTTCAGTATAACGCCCTTGTCGAATTCGCTCTCGACCTCCTCTAAGGTTTGCTTCAGCGGAGGTATATTGTGATCGTCGTATATCTCGGCTTCGCTTTGGTAGGCAAGATATTGCAGATCGAGAATATCGCGCAGGTCTTCTCTTTTCGCCTGTGTAATGTTCATTGCTAATTTCCTTTCATCGCAGCTTTTTGGATAAGTACAGCACCAGATCGTCGTCGTTGGCACATTCGGCATACGGCTCGCAGACGCGCTCCTTATACCAGACCCCCGACCCGTCGGGAATATACCCGCGCTTTACATACATTCGCTGAGCCGAGCCGTAGCCGCTGTGCAAGCCCACTCCGAGATACACTATATCGGAATAGCTCCCCGCGATATTCTCCGCCGCGTCCATAAGCCGCGAGCCCACACCGTGCCGCCTGAATTTTTCCAATACATTGAAATCCACTATCTCGGGATAACCCATACCGCCGAAAGCTCCCCAGGTGTTGTCGGGGTAAACATTGACGTAACCCGCGGGCTGACCGTTGAACTCGGCGGCAATGGCTATCGCGCGTCCCTCCTCAACGTCCTTCAGCCGCGTGAGCAGCTTTTCGGGAGTGCTGTGCCACCCCTGAGCGTTTTCTTCGTCAACAAAAATTTCAACGTCGCCGCGCTCAAGATCGCGAATCAGAACCTCTCCGTCATCATAGTAAACCATATCAAAACCTCACTAAATCCACCATTCGGGGGTCAGTTCCCCGAGAGTAATTACACGTTCGCTCTCATAATCGAGCATTATCTCAATATCTTTATAGTTATCCGGCATTAGCTGAACCATAAGCTCACGACAGGCTCCGCAGGGCGCGCCGCACTTGCCGTCGGGCATTATCGCGAGAACTTTGCTTATCTCGCTTTCGCCGTTGGTTATCATATTGAATATCGCGCTGCGCTCGGCGCAGATACCGAGAGTTGAACAGGTGTCGATGCACACGCCCGTGTATATCTTTCCCGATTTGGACAGCACCGCCGCCGCTACTCCTCCCGCGTCGACATATTTCGATATGCTGCGCCCGTTTTGTACCGTCTTTGCCGCCGCGTGCATTTCGTTCCATATCTTATCCATTGTTGTCCTCCAATTTCTTGTACATAATGATCTCCGTGACCTCGCCCGGCAGTATCAGCGAACCGCAGTCCTTATACCCGCGTTTGCGGTAAAAGAATTGTCCGTGCTCGTCCGATTGCGTAGATGTAAGCACGAGCGAATATCCGAGATCTTTCATTTCGCTTTCCCAGAAATCGCAAAGCGCCGTGCCAAGCCCTTTTCCGCGCTCGCCGTCAATAACGTAAAGCATATTCATAAACGGCAGGTTATCCCAGAACAGCCCGTAACGCAGCCACCCGAGCAGCCGACCGTCCTCCGCGACGATAACGCGCCGCCGTTCGATAACGTCCGGAAGCTCGGCTTTGGAAATATGTCCGTCAAGCCCCGAGAGCGCGTCCAAGTCCTCCGTTGAAGCAAAGCGTATCATTTTATCACCTGCAATTCTATCCCGAATACTTCTTTATCTTAGCTTTTTCAGCCGATCTCTCCCGCGCTTCTCCGAGCCCTTGACCTCCGACAGCAGCGCGTTATAAAAATCCTCGGCGGCTTTTTGTCTGCTGAGCGCGATCTCCCTGCCGCGTTCGGTGAAGAATTTTCCGTACACGTTTTTCAGCTTGAAGTGATATTCTCTGAAAAGAGACGGCTCGTCGGTGTTGCTGCCGTCGCTTATCGTGCCGTCCGAGTTAAGCGTATACAGCGGCTCGCCGACCGCGCCCTTGTACATCAGCGACCTTGCCATTCCAATAGCGCCCGAAACGTCGATCTTGTCCGCGTCAAACAAAATCTTTGCCTCAATGCTCCGAGGCGGATTATCACTCCTGAAACGGTGAGTATATACGCAGTCGCGGACGTGCGCGGCGCGTTTCTCCGTCCAGCCTATCCCGATAAGAAATTCGTAAGCCTTTCGGCTGCCGACCTCGGCGTGACATAGCTTCGGGTTTGCGAATTGTTCGGGTCTGCCAATATCATGCAGCAGACAAGCCGCCGTCAATATCTCGAGGTCGGCGTCGCTTTCGGCAATATCGAGCGCCGTATACAAAACGCGGTAGATATGCTCGCGGTCGTGCGCCGAGTCGCGCATACATTCCAGCATATACTCTTCGATTTTGTTATAATCCCTCATGTCGCTCCTCTTTCACATCGATCTTCCTGATAACGCGGCACGGATTTCCCGCCGCAAGGCTGTACGGCGGAATATCGCGCGTTACCACGCTCCCCGCGCCGATAACGCAGCCGTCGCCGATAGTAACGCCGCCGCAGATAGTAACATTGCTCGCTATCCAGCAGTCGTTTCCGACAACGATGGGCTTTCCGTATTCGAGGTCATAGGGCATACCGTTTTCCTTGAACCTCATCCGGCGCTCGTTCGGGTCGAACGGGTGAACGGGCGTGGCAAAGGTAACGTTAGGTCCGCAGTAAACGTCGTCGCCGATAGTAACGGGGCAGGTGTCGAGAACGGTGAAGTTGAAGTTCGCGTAAAAATGCTTTCCTACCGTTATAAAGCAGCCGTAGTCAAGCTGTATAGGTCCCTGCAAAAACGAGAGCTCGCCGCGGTTCGGCATAAGCTCGTCGAGTATAGCCTTGCGCTTTTCCTCGTCGGTCTCATAGGTCATATTGTAATCCGTTGAGAGCTTGTGAGCCAGCGCACGGCGGTCGGCAAGCTCCTTGTCGGTCGGGTCGTAAAGCTCCCCGCGCAGCATTTTTTCTTTTTCCGTAGACATAATTCCTCCTTAAAATAAAAACCGCCCTTAACAAGAGTTAAGAGCGGTCTCGGAAACATTTCCGTTGTTTGCGTTAAAGCGATAAGAGAGCAATTACTTGAGCTCGATCTTAGCGCCTGCCTCTTCGAGCTTAGCCTTGAGCTCTTCAGCCTCAGCCTTAGCAACGCCTTCCTTGATAGCCTTAGGAGCAGCCTCGACGATCTCCTTAGCCTCTTTCAGACCCAGACCGCATACGTCCTTAACAGCCTTGATAACAGCCATCTTAGCGTCGCCGAAGGAAGCGAGGATAACGTCAAACTCGCTCTTCTCCTCGGCAGCAGCGCCGCCGGCGGCACCGCCCGCAGCGGGAGCGGCAGCAACAGCGGCAGCGGATACGCCGAACTCTTCCTCGAGTGCCTTTACCAGTTCATTAAGCTCAAGAACAGACAGTTCCTTAACTTCGTCAATAATTTTTGTGATCTTCTCAGAAGCCATTTTATTTACCTCCATAATATGTTTTGTTTTCGTTGGTTACGCGGCAATAATCACGGATACTCCGCACATTTTAAGCCGCTTTAGTGAATGAACGATCAAGCGGACGCTTCGTCGTTCTTCTTCGCGATCTCGTTGATAGCGATCGCGAAACGCTGAATGGGGCTCTGCAGCATAAATACGAGCTGAGAGAGCAGAGTTTCCTTGGACGGGAGCTTAGCGTAAGCCTCAACCTCTTCCTTGGTGATGACCTTGCCGTCTACAAAGCCTTTCTTGATGCTGAAAGTACCGTTGGAACCCTCCGCCTTCTTGTGCAGAATTTTCGGAGCAACGATAATATCCTCCGCGGACAGCGCAATAGCGGTAGTTCCGCTGAGAACGTCGTCCAGACCCTCAAGACCCGCAATATCGCAAGCGCGCTTGAGCAGGGTGTTCTTAACGACAAAGTAATCAACGCCGTTTTCACGCAGCTCTTTTCTGAGCTTGGTGTCGTCCTCGACGGAGATACCCTTGTAGTCGACCAGAACGCCGCCTGCCGCGTTCTTCAGCTTATCGGCAAGATCCGCGACGAATTGCTGCTTTTGGGCAAGTACAGACTCACTGGGCATATTCAAATCCTCCTTATAGAATTTGCTGTCCAAAACAAAACCCTTTCGGTCATAAAGACGGAAAGGGAGATAGAATTCATATCTATCCATTCCTCGGCAGGCGGCATAACGCTCATTATAGCCATACGGCAACCTGCTGTCTTTAGAACAGCATAAATATTATAACATATGTTTTTTTATTTGTCAAGGGCTTTTTTGAAAAAATTTCAATTATTCCTCCTCGGCGATCTCCTCGATGATCGCGCGAATTTCCTCCACGCCCTCGCCCGTCTCCGCCGAGAACTCGATCATCGTCAAGTCCTCCGCGCAGGGAAGCTCGGTGAGAAGCGCCTTTCGCCGTTCCGCGCGCTGTTTTTTAGAGAGCTTGTCCGCCTTGGTCAGCACGATAACGAACGGGAACTCTCCGTCTATCAGATAATTCACCATAGACAGGTCGTCGGCGGTAGGCGGGTGGCGGAAGTCGATAAGCTGAAACACCAGCGCCAGCTCGCGGTCAGCCGCCAGATACCCGCCGATAAGCCTGTTCCAGCTCTGCTTCTCGGACTTCGCCACCTTTGCGTAGCCGTAGCCGGGCAGATCGACGCAGTAAATATTTTCCAGCTCATAAAAGTTGATAGTCGCCGTTTTTCCGGGAACGGCGGACACGCGAGCCAGAGATTTCCTGTTGAATATCTTGTTTATCAGCGAGGATTTCCCGACGTTCGATCTCCCCGAAAACGCGACCTCCGTGCGCGTTGAAGCAGGTATCTGCTCAAACTTCCCGTAGGAAGTGAAAAATTTCGCGTTGTTGTAGTTCATAGCTGTCATTCCTTTAATTTGAGTAAAACAAACGGCGGATGTCAAGCACGAACGCTTTACAAACCGCCGTCCGTTATTATGCGTTGAGCACGGGCTTCTTTATCTCCGTTTTCTCGGAAAGAACCTTGTTTTTGCCGCCGACGGGCTTAACGGGTCTGCAATTCGGCATTACGAGCGCCGTTTCAAGCACCGTGGATATATCCTCGGCTATCACGAATCTGATGTTTTCGCGAACCTTTTCGTCGATCTCTTCAAGGTCGGGCTCGTTTTCCTTGGGGATACAAACCGTTTTTATTCCCGCGCGGTAAGCCGCCATGGTCTTTTCCTTGAGACCTCCGATAGGCAGCACCTTTCCTCTGAGCGTTATCTCGCCCGTCATAGCCACGTCGCGGCGCACGGGAGTGCCCGAAAGCGCCGAGACAAGCGCGGTCGTGAGCGTTACGCCCGCGGACGGTCCGTCCTTGGGAACAGCGCCCTCGGGAGCGTGGACGTGAATGTCCTTGTCCTTGTAAAACGCGGGGTCGATACCGTATTTGTCGGCAAGCGAGCGCGTCAGCGAGACCGCAATCTTCGCGGACTCCTTCATCACCTCGCCGAGCGAGCCCGTAAACTCGGTCTTGCCCGTGCCCTCCAGTACCAGCACCTCCAGCGGGAGCATAGTTCCCCCCACGGAAGTCCACGCCAGACCGTTTACCAAGCCGACCTCATCGTGAGCCGCCAGCCCCTCGGGACGGTATTTCTTCACGCCGAGGAAGTCGTGCAGATTGCTCTCGGTGACCTTGACCGCGCTTTCGCCCGAGACGAGCATTTTCGCCGTCTTTCGGCATACCTCGCCTATCTTGCGTTCGAGCTTGCGCACGCCCGCCTCGCGCGTGTAAAAGTCGATTATGGAATAAAGCGCCTTATCGTTGATTTTAAGCGTCTTTGAGCTTTCGCCGTGCTTTTTCAGCTGCTTGGGAACAAGGTGCTTTTTGGCAATGTTGAACTTTTCCTCGCGTGTGTAGCTCGAAAGCTCAATGACCTCCATACGGTCAAGCAGCGGCGCGGGAATAGTGTCCAGACTGTTCGCCGTCGTGATAAAAAGAACCTCGCTGAGGTCGACGGGAACCTCGATATAGTGGTCGACAAACGCGTTGTTCTGCTCCGCGTCGAGAACCTCCAGCATAGCCGAGGCGGGGTCGCCCTTGTAGTCGCTGCCCATTTTGTCTATCTCGTCCAGCAGAATAACGGGATTTATCGTCTTGGCCTGCTTCAAAGCGTTGATGATACGCCCCGGCATAGCCCCGACATAGGTCTTTCTGTGACCGCGTATCTCAGCCTCGTCGCGCACGCCGCCCAGCGAAATGCGCGCGTATTTGCGCCCGAGCGCCTCCGCGACGGAGCGCCCTATCGAGGTCTTGCCCACTCCGGGAGGTCCGTACAGACAGATTATCTGCCCCTTTACGTCGGGAGCGAGCGCCCTTACCGACAGCGTTTCGAGAATACGCTCCTTTACCTTTTCGAGACCGTAATGGTCGCGGTCGAGCTGCTTCGCGGCAGCGTCGATATTGAGCTTATCCTTGGTTCTCTTATTAAAAGGAAGAGAAAGCACGGTATCGAGATAGTTGCGCAGCACAGCCGCCTCCTGCGACGAGCCCGACATACGCGAGAGCTTTTCGGCTTCCTTTATCAGCTTTTCTTCATGCTCCTCGGCGAGACCGAGTTTTTTTATTTTCTCTATGTACTCGTCGCACTCCTCCATAGGACTGTCGCCGTCGCCGAGCTGGTGGGAAATAGCCTTGAGCTGCTCGCGGAGATAATATTCGCGCTGATTTTTGTCGACCTGCTCGCGAACCTGCTCCTGTATCTCGATCTCCGTCATCATTATCTCGACCTCTCCGTCGAGGAGCGAGATGAGCTTTTTCATACGCTGAAGCGTTCCGTTTGTTTCAAGCAGCGCCTGTTTGTCCTCGAGCTTGAGCACGACGTTGAATACCACCTTGTCGAAAAGCCGCGAGCAGTCCTCCTCTGCGATAATGCTCTCGTAAAGGTCTTTCGGCATTTTCGGCGATACCTGCGCGTAGTTGTCGAACGCCTCTTTCAGAGTGCGCTTGACCGCGGTCTCGGTAGCGGGGGAGAGCGCCGCGCCGCGCTGCGGATACGGCTTTACCTCGAACTTTATGTAGTTTTTGTCGGGTATATACTTCACCGTTTTCGCGCGGTAAAGACCCTCCACGAGCACGCGCGTAGAGCCGTCGGGAGTAGTCAGCAGCTGCTTAATCTGTCCGACAACTCCGACCTCATAAATATCGTTCGGAGCGGGATCGGTCTCCGAGGGGTCTTTCTGAGCTACAAGGAATATAAGCCCGTCCTTGCCCGCGGCAGCCTTAAGCGCGTTTACCGAGCGCTCTCTGCCAACGTCGAAATGCAGCACCATTGACGGGAAAACCACCAGTCCGCGGAGCGAAATAGCGGGAATTGTCGTTGTGTTAGCCATATATGTTTCCTCCTATTGTTCTCTATATTAAACGATTTTGTCGATACTTTAAACGCTTTCATTATTATACAATATTTTTTCGGATTTTGCAAGTCCAAAAGAATTCCGTATTTTTTGGAAATTATCGGAAAATAAGCGAGCAGATACCGAAAACCACGGGCTGATGGAGCATATATATCCAGATCGTATGCCGACCGACGGCGGCAAGCCAGCCCATATGCTTTTGGTAGAAGAATTTCGGGAGCGCGTTCTCTTTCGCCCATACGCCGAAATAGCTTCCCGCCGCGAACAGGAAGAACCACGGCATAAGCGGAAAGTAATCCGACGAGCTGAAACTCGGCGAATGAAGTCCCAGCGGAAACAGTGCTTCATTATATGCCGCCGCGGGCAGCTCCCATTCAAATATTCCCTTTATACCGAAAAATCCGTATGCTGTAATGTTCCCGAGTTGGTCGGCGGTCAGGCGGGGAATGTTCCATGTCAGCACGAACAGCGCGCCGAATATCAGCAGCCCCGCAAGCGGCGGCAGCAGATCGAACAGCTTTTCGCCGAGACCGAACAGCATCATTGAAATTCCCAGAAAATGTAATATCCCGAACCACACAAATCCCTCGGAAAAGAACGGCGTAACGAATGTGATTATCATACCGAGGAAGAAGCACTGTATCCCGCGCTTCGGATTGTTCCGCGAAAAGCGGCAGACCGCTCCCGAAATAAAAATAAACGTTCCCGCGAAAATATTGCGGATAATGTCGAACCAACTCTCAAAGAAGATCGGAACGTCCACGCCGAAGATATATTTAAGGTCGTACATCGTATGGTACACGACCATACAGATTATAGCCAGTCCTCTTATTTCGTCCAGCAGAAACACTCTGCTTTTTCCCGTTGTTTTAACGTTTGTCATTTTAACTCCTAGTGCTTGATATTTTTTCCTGCCAATATATTGTATCACATTTTTGTGAAAAATACAATAGCCCCTTGCAAAGTTTTGCAAAATATGGTATAATATTAGATGAATTTTGTGTGAAAACGGCAAGGAGGAAGAAAAAATGGCAGAAAAATGGGATCTTTACGATATCGAACGCGTGAAAACGGGCGAGACGATCGAGCGCGGAAATCCGCTGCCGCCGAACCGTTATCATCTTGTGATACACGTCTGCGTGTTCGGCAGCGACGGCAGAATGCTGATACAGCAGCGCCAGCCGTTCAAGGAGGGCTGGAGCAATATGTGGGACGTGACCGTCGGCGGCTCGGCGGTCGCGGGCGATACCAGTCAAACCGCCGCCGAACGCGAGGTTCTCGAGGAGATAGGTCTGCCGCTCTCTCTTGACGGCGAAAGACCGCGCTTATCGATAAATTTCGACGTCGGCTTCGACGATATATGGTGTGTGAACCGCGACGTTGATATTTCATCGTTAAAGCTCCAGTACGAGGAAGTTCAAGCCGTCAAGTGGGCGACAAAAGAGGAAATATTGGCGATGATAGACAGCGGCGAGTTTATCC
>JAAVID010000095.1 GCA_014799395.1 Oscillospiraceae bacterium
AGCGCGGTTGAGAAAATATGCCCCCGGCATATTTTCTCAATAGTCGACGATTACGCCTGACGGCGCAATCGCCGACGCCTGCACTTCGCTGGGGGAAAACGTGGCACTGGTGTCCTTGTTTTCCCCCAGACCCCTTTAGCGCTCTGGGGAGTCCGCCGCTTCGCGGCGGTGCGGGGCTTCGCCCCTCGGTTGCGCTTCGCGCAACCACCGCGCTTACGCGCGGTATTTTGGGCTGCCGCCCAAACCTGCGCAAGGGCTCTGCCCTTGCATTCCGCCTAAGGGGCAAGCCCCTTAGGAATCCCGATTTTTTTAACTTTATAATGTTACATTTAATTTTAACATTAAAATCCTCTTGAAAAAAAACCAAAAATATGCTAAAATATTCTCTGTGCAACAACAAAAACGAAAAGAGAGATAAAATGAACAACCTCAACTTTAAAACGGGTCTTAAAGACGGTATCCCCATAGCACTCGGCTACCTGTCGGTCTCGTTTACTTTCGGCATTACCGCCGTCAATATGGGTATCCCCCCCATCACCGCTATACTCATCTCCCTCACTAACGTCACAAGCGCGGGACAGGTCGCGGGTATCGGTATAATAGCCGCTCACGGCGGTTTCGCGGAAATGGCGCTCGCTCAGCTCGTCATCAATATGCGCTACGCGCTGATGAGCCTGTCGCTGTCACAAAAGCTCGACGCTAAGTACAGCCTGTTCCACCGTATCGTAACCTCGTTCTGCGTGACCGACGAGGTATTCGCGGTCGCTTCGGGAAAGGACGGCGAGCTTCCCGCGCGTTATATTTACGGACTGATAACGCTTCCGTATCTGTTCTGGTCGGGCGGTACGGCGGTCGGCGCGTTCCTCGGCGCAATACTCCCCGAAATGATAAAATCCGCGCTCGGAATAGCGATATACGGTATGTTTATCGCAATATTCATTCCCCCGTCAAAAAAGAGCCGCGGCGTGCTTGGCGTGGTGATGACCGCGGCGGTGCTCAGCTGTGTGATCTACTACATACCCGCCCTCGGATTTATTTCGAGCGGCATTTCGATAATCATCTGCACGGTCATCGCCGCCGCGCTGGGAGCGCTGCTGTTCCCGCGCAGAGAGGAGGCTGCCGAGAATGAATGACGCGCTATACTTATTTATAAGCGTAGCCGTAATGGCGATGGTGACATATCTTATCAGAATGCTCCCGCTCAGCCTTTTCCGCAAGAAAATAAAGTCGAGATTCGTTCTTGATTTTCTGTATTACGTTCCGTATGCGGTCCTGGCGGCAATGACTATCCCCGCGGTCTTTTACAGCTCGAACAGCATCATAAGCGCGGCGGCGGGATTTCTGGTCGCGGCGGTGCTTGCGTTTTTTGAGCGCGGACTGCTCACGGTCGCGGTCTGCGCCTGCGGAGGAGTGTTCCTGACGGAGCTTGTAATGCGGTTTATAGGAGGATAAATTATGAAGCTTATGTTTGCGTCCGATATCCACGGCTCGGCGCTGTGGTGCGAAAAAATGCTCGCGGCATACGAGCGCGAAAAGCCGCGTAAGCTCTGTCTGCTCGGAGATATACTTTATCACGGACCGCGCAACGATCTCCCAGAGGGTCACGCGCCCAAGGAGGTCATAAAGCTGCTCAATCCCTTAAAAAACGAGCTTCTGTGCGTTCGGGGAAACTGCGATACCGAGGTCGACCAAATGGTGCTGGAATTCCCCGTTTTGCAGGACAGCGCTGCTATATTTATTGATGAACGGGAGCTTTTTCTCTCGCACGGACATCACTTCGATCCGCAAAACCTGCCGCCGCTCGGCGAAGGCACGGTGCTGATAAACGGACACACGCATATCCCCAAAGCGGAGCTTGTCGGAGGTATCCACTGCCTTAACTGCGGCTCGGTTGCGTTACCGAAGGAGAACACTCCGCATTCCTATATGATATACGAGAACGGAGTTTTCGTCTGGAAAACGCTTGGCAATAACGAAAACGAAGAATTTATGCGCTATACACCGTAAGGAGGACATTATGAAAAAAATCATCGCGGCGCTTTCCACGGCGCTTATGCTCACGCTCTGCGGCTGTCAGGCTTCAAACGAGGTTTTGGACAGCTCGTCGAGCTCGTCAAGTTCGTCGAGTTCTACAAGTTCGTCAAGTTCAACAACAAGTTCATCGAGTTCTACAAGTTCCTCAAGTTCGTCAAGTTCAACAAATTCGACAAGCTCGACAACAACAAGTTCATCATCTTCTACAACATCAAGTTCAACCACGACTTCAAGCTCTACAACATCATCAAGCACCGAAAGCTCAACGGAAACGACCACCGAGACTTCCTCAACCACCACCGAAACCTCGAGTGTTTCGAGCGTTTCGAGTACTTCAAACATTTCAAGTTCGACTTCATCTTCGGAGAGTTCTTCGACAACATCAAGCACGACATCAAGCTCCGCGAGCCGTAACGATGAAAATATCGACGGTCTCGGCACTATGGAGATAGTTAAAAAAATGGGCTACGGAATAAACCTCGGCAACACTCTCGAAGCGTGCGGCGACTGGATAAACCCAAGCTCCGTAAGAAGCTACGAGACCGCGTGGGGAAGCCCCGTAATAACCCGCGAGATGATAAACGGTTACGCCGCCGCGGGGTTCGGTGTCCTGCGTATTCCCGTGGCTTGGTCAAACCTTATGAGCAAGGACGGCAACTACACTATCAGCCCCGACTACATAGCGCGCGTCAAAGAGGTCGTCGAATGGACGCTGGATACGGGAATGTTCGCGATAATCAATATCCACTACGACAGCGGCTGGGTGAACCTCTTCCCCGAAAACGAGACCGAAAATATGCGCCGCTTTAAGACGATGTGGTCGCAGATAGCCGACGCGTTCAAGGACTACGGCGAGCGGCTTGTATTCGAGGCGCAGAACGAGGAATTAGGCTGGAATGAGATATGGAACCAGTGGAGCGGCTCAAACGGCGAGGACAAAAAAGCCTCCTACCGTCTGGTAAACGAGGTAAACCAGGCGTTTGTCGACGTGGTACGCGGCTCGGGCGGAAATAATCCGCGCCGTCACCTGCTGATCTCGGGATACAATACCGACGTCGGGCTTACCTGCGACGAGTTGTTCCAACTTCCCAACGACCCCGCGAACAGACTTGCCGTGTCCGTTCACTATTACGACCCGTCAACGCTTACTATTCTCGAAGAGGACGCGGATTGGGGAAAAGCCAAGACCACCTGGGGAAGCTCCGCCGACATAGCCGCTCTCGAGAAAAACGTCGAAAAGCTGAAAAAACGTTTTATAGATAACGGGATACCCGTTATTGTAGGTGAATACGGCTGTTTCGGGAAAAACAAGACCCGCGACACTATCGAGAGCTATCTTCTCGACGTTTCCTCGCGGATGTACGCCATAGGCGCGTGCCCGATACTCTGGGACACCACCGGCGACGAATACGACCGCAAAGCCTGCGCGTTCAGAGACCCAGAATTTATAGCTGAGCTTATCAAGCCCGCCCAATAACAGAAAAATGCCGTTTTTCCTTTTCCGTTAAAGAAAGAGAAAAAACGGCATTTAAATTAGAAAATCTCGACGGAAACTATCTCCCCGTCGATAAAGCTGCTCATGTGCATATCGCAGAACATTGAAATATCTGTGACCGTCACGCTGACCTTTGCCGACGTGCCGTCGGTCGGTATCCCGCTGATGTCCGTGCCTTTGTTGATGTTGCCGAGACGTATCGTCGGGTATTCGGTAGCGTAGGCGAAACCGTTTATATTCCACTGCCAGACCGCGGTGTTTGTCGTATCGGTCTCTTGGTCGACGTGGAAGTTTATCACGGGAAGCTTGAGGCTGTCCTTATCCGGAACGAAAAGCACCTCGCCCTCCTCAACTCCGTATTCGCTCACGCAGACGCGCATATATCCCGTCATTGTGACCGTGCCGTCAAATTCCGCGCTGCACCTCCACAGCATACCCGCGAAGCTCATTCCCTCGTCCATTATCTGCTCGGTGGTAAGCACGCCCTCCTTGTCCTCGTAGCCGATACGCGAGAACGCCGTCTCGGCGCTTTTGACCGTCAATCCGCCGAATTTGTCGCCGACCTTGTAACGCTTGTACTCGGTATCGGTGAACTCGACTGTGTTGAAAAGGAGCGCTTCGGGGTCGTACAAGTCCGCGTTGTCAACGCTGTTGAGACTTATCGTCGGTTCGGCGAGGTACGCAAAGCCGTTGCAGGATATTTCCTCCCAGTTGGTGTCCTCAAGCGTTTCCCTTGTGAGCGGATTGCCGTTGCTATCGCGCATTTCGGTAACGTCGCCGAACGTTATCTGTACGTTGTCCGCGCCGTAGAGCGGGAACGGGAGCGGTGCACTGCTTTCCTCGTGAGCGCCGTCGGGGCTGTCCGTTGAGGTCTCGGTACTTGTAGCAGTTGAAAAACTGCTGTCGGTCATAACCGAGGATATGTTTTCCTTATTCTCCGCGCACCCCGTAAGCAAAAGCGCAAGTAAAAATATCGAATACTTTTTCATTTTGAAGATCTCCTTTAAAATTTATTACATATATAATACCGGGTAATTTGAAAAATGGTTTCATTTTTTAAAGAAAAAACAAAAAAATGTGACGAACGCTGCTTCCCTGCTGACTATATTAACAGGAGGTGATAATTTGGAAGACGTAAAAATAACCGAGCTGCTGGCAAGCCGCGATCAGACGGGGCTGTCGGAGCTTAAGCGAAAATACGAACGTCTGATATTAAAGGTGTGCCGGGGAATTCTGCGCTCGCCCGAGGACGCGGAGGAGGTCGCGAACGATACGCTGCTCGCGGTGTGGAAAAACACTCCCGAAAATCCCGACGACCTGAAAGCGTATGTCTGCCGGATAGCGCGGCGGAAAGCGATAAACCGCTTTCACTACAACACCGCCGCAATGCGCAACGCCGACCTGCTGACCGAGCTTGACGAGTGTATCCCGTCGGGGTATTCCGTCGAGGACGCGGCGGAAAAGGCGGAGCTGACCGCGGCGCTCAACGAATGGCTCGGCACGCTCGACGAGAAGAAAAGACAGCTTTTTATTCAGCGGTACTTCTATATGCTGTCCGCAAAGGAGGCGGCAAAGTCCGTCTCTATGACCCCGACCGCCGCGACAACGGCGCTGCTCAGACTTCGCGAATCGCTGAAAGAATTTTTGATCGAAAGGAAGATGTTTTAATGAATGAACTTAATCCGCTGCTTTACGCTCTGAACGATATTGATACACGCTATATTATCGAGCCCAAAAGGAAAAAGCGCCCAATAGCGCTGATGATCGCCGCGGCTGCGGCGGCTATGACGCTGTTGGTAGGTTTTACGGTCTACAACCGAGGTCATCATATTCTGGCATACGATAAGGGCAGCTTTGAAATCAACGTAACACTGCACGACGAAGTTATCGTTCCCGAGGAGTATAAGTCATACCGCAACACTATGTACACAATGGAGGATATAACGGCTGAGGAGATGTTCGAAATGTTCAACGTCAAGCCGCTTATTACCGACAAGTTTGAGTATACGGACGGCGACCGCGGACCCGAGGTAGGTATGGGAGATGTCACATTCCGCTGCTCGCTTTACAATAAGACTATCAACAGAGAGATTCGTTATTTTGCCAAGTATATATTCGATAATTATGATGTCACATTCTCGTCTGTGGAACTCTCCAACGCAAAGGATTATAAATTCGTGAAGTTGAACGACGGTTCGCGCGCGGTAATAGCCGACAGCGAAATCGTTATCTCCGCGCACTTTGCCTATGACGGAGTAAAGTACGACTTGTATATGCTTGACGGCGGCACTATTGACGATATGGAGCAAGTCCTTTCCGACCTCGGCATTGTCTGAATAAAATTTAACTCCCTGCGCCACTTGCAGGGAGTTTTTACATACAGAAAAACCCGTCCCTTTCGGAACGGGTATGGTATTCGGCGGGTGTGCCCCCTCCCGCATCTCTTTGTAACCGCAATGGTGTATAGCAGCACATTCTCTACTTCAAATACTATTGTAATTATAACATATTTTCCTCTATTTGTCAACAAAGCATTTTTAACTAAAAAAAATTCAAACTAAAGTGTGACAAACCCCTCTCTCCTTTCGACTATATAAACAGAGGAGGTGATGACTTGGAGGACGAAAAGATCACCGAGCTGCTGACGAACCGCGACCAGAGCGGACTTGCGGCGCTTAAAGCCAAGTACGGGAAATTGATACTCAAGGTCTGCCGCGGCTTTCTGCGCTCCGAGGACGCGGAGGAATGCGCGAACGATACTCTGCTCGCGGTCTGGGAGCGTATACCTCCCGACCGACCCGATAATCTCACGGCGTACATCTGCAAGATAGCGCGCCGAAAGACTATCGACCGGCTGCGCTACAATACCGCCGCAATGCGTTCGCCCGAGCTTATGACGGAGCTCGACGAGTGCCTGCCGTCGGGGTACTCGACCGAGGACGAGGCGGAAAAAGCAGCGCTTTCGGAAGCATTAAACGAATGGTTAAAAAAACTCGACGAACGTCATCGAAAGCTGTTCACCCTCCGCTACTTCTATATGCGGTCGGCAAAGGACGCGGCGAAAGCCTGCTCCATGACCCCGACCGCCGCAACGACCGCGCTGGCGAGACTGCGCGGCTCGCTGAAAAAATATTTGATCGAAAGGGGATTATTCTATGAATAAAATAAATCCGTTATTTGAAGCCGTAACCAATATCGACGACAATATCGTCTCCTGCGCAATAAAGGAAAAGCGCCGCTCGAAAAAATTCAGGGTTCTGCTGACAGCAGCGGCGGTAATGACATTCTGTCTGCTGACGACAGCGGTGTCCGCGCTCGGGATATTTACAGCGCCCAAAAAAGTAATGATAAACGGCGTATCTGTCACGCCCTCCTACGGTATGGCAAGAATGGGCTACGACGTAGTGGAGTATTACGTTGTGGACGTTCCCGAGGCGTTTCTTACCGAGGAAAGAGAGGGCTTTACTCCCGTGGGAGAAGTAAAGGTCATCGCTAATCCAGAATATCCGAACGAACATAACAAATGGATAATCACGGACGCGGCAGGAAATGAATTCCGCAACGGTATCAACAATAAGATCATAACTTTTAATAACGCCGCGGGCGTTGGCGGCGGTAATTTTGCCTGCCTTAACTTTAACGAGGAATACAGCTTTATTCAGATAGAAAATGAGGAGGACAAAATCGAATTTGTGTTCCTGCCCGACGGTCTGGGTGAAGAATATCTCAAACAAGAGCTCAACCGATAAAAGTTTTTTTGCTTCAATATAAATATAAAGCGGGAGCATAACTCCCGCTTTTGTTTTACTTTGTGATCATCTCGGAAATAAGCTCCTTAAGCCGTTCAACAGCGTTTTCGGGTTTGAGCTTTTCGGAGAGGGTCTTGTCGCGGCTTGAGAGCTCGAACACGCCCTCGTCGAGGTTTCTCGGGCTTACGACCACGCGCAGAGGAACTCCGAGCAAGTCCGCGTCGGAGAACATAACGCCCGCGCGGACGTTTCTGTCGTCGTAGATGACCTCAACTCCCGCGGCTTGAAGATCCTCGTAGAGCTTGTCCGCGGCAGCCTTGACGCGCTCGTCGTCGGGGCGGACAGCGCAGAGATGAACCTGCCACGGCGCTATCGCCATAGGCCAGATAGGACCGTAATCGTCGTGAGAAGCCTCGCAGACCGACGCGGCAAGTCTGCCCACGCCGATACCGTAGCAGCCCATTATCGGGGTCTGCTCCTTGCCGTCCTTGTCGAGGAACGTCATTCCCATTGACTTGGAGTATTTCGTGCCTAACTGGAAGATATTGCCGACCTCGATACCGCGTGAGATATTTACGGTCTTTTCGCCGCACTCGGGACAAACTCCGCCGTCGATTATCTTCGCGAGATCGCGGTACTCGACGTTCGCGCAGTCGCGCTCCATATCGAGACCCGTCAGATGATAATCCACCTTGTTCGCGCCGCAGACAAGGTTGTTCGCGCCCTTGAGCGAGCTGTCGAACAGCACGGTATGGTCTCCGTTTACGGTAAGGTTCACGGGACCGATAAAGCCCGCCTTTAATCCGCATTCGTCGTCGATAACGGCGGGGTGTATATCGCAGCCGAGGTAGTTTGTGAGCTTGGTCTCGTTCACGTCCAAGTCGCCGCGCAGGAACACCACTACAAAGCTGTCGTCGGTGTTTTTCTGATAAATAACCGCCTTCAGCGACTTCTCAACGGGCGCTTTCAGGAAATTGCAGACCTCCTCGATAGTGTGACAATCGGGAGTATTTACCTCGGCGAGCGCCTCGGAAACGTCGTCGCGGACGTTCGTGATTATGGACGGCGCTGCCTCGACGTTCGCGGTGTAGCCGCAGTGCTTGCATATCGCGATACTGTCCTCTCCGATAGGCGTGAGGAGCATAAACTCGTGCGACACCGAGCCGCCCATCATTCCGCTGTCGGACTTTACCGAGATAACGTTCGGCGCGCCGCAGCGTCTGTAAACGTTCTCGTAAGCCTTGTGAGCGCGTTTGTAGTACTCCTCCAGATCCTCCTGCGACGTATGGAACGAGTACGCGTCCTTCATCGTGAACTCGCGCACGCGGATAAGACCGCCGCGCGGACGAGCCTCGTCGCGGAACTTGGTCTGTATCTGATAGATCATAAACGGATATTTCGTGTACGAATTAGCGTACTCGCGGACGAGCTGAACTGCCGCCTCCTCGTGGGTCATACCGAGGACGAGAGGCTGTCTGCCGCGGTCTGTAAAGCGCACCATTTCGCTGCCGATAGAGGTATAGCGTCCGCTCTCCTCCCACAAACTTGCGGGCATAACGACGGGGAACATTACCTCCTGTCCGTCGATAGCGTCCATTTCCTCGCGGATTATCTGCTCGATCTTGCGCGTAATGCGCTTGAGGGGCGGGTAGTTCGAGAAAATGCCGTTCGCCACATACTTGATGTAACCGCCGCGCACCATAAGCGCGTGGCTGTCGATCTGGCAGTCCGAGGGGCGCTCTTTAAATCTGTCGCCTATCAGTTTGTCTAATTTCATAGTTAGTCCTCCTTAAAAAACCGTTATTCACGGCAAAAATCAATATATTTATTAAAATTTAACCGAGCGTGTAACTTTACTCGATAAATTAGAATTTGTTATTTCATAAAAAAATCAATTTGTTTTAATATTGCTGAATTTTGTTGGTAAGAAAAGTCGTCAGCTTCAATTTCCAGTGTTTGTCCAATGATCTTCTCGTTTCTGATCCATTCTGCCGTCTTAAGAAAATCTTCTTTTTCATTTATTGTTGTAGTTAAGTGAACGGGGTGTCTATTTTCTTCATTCATCCGGCGGATATATCTTTCATACAAAACATCCGCATTTCCTCGCAATACCAACGTTAAAACATCGTATTGGTTTTCATGGGCAATATTGTGTATTTTTTCCAATTCGGCTTCATGGAAATTTGCTTCAAGAATAACATTGCTGTCCGTTATTGCGATTTGCGAAAAAGCATGACACATAATTTCTATTGTCGCATTTGAAAGCATTTTATTCTCTTCACGATTGCGAAATCCAATGTTATCGCCTAAAATTTCCTTTATGGTATCTTTTTGAAAAACAACCGCGCAATATCTGGCTGACAATATTTTTGAAAATGTTGATTTTCCTGCTGCTATGTCACCAGTAATCAACAGTAACTTTTTCATCAATTACCTCTCCTCTGAATTCCGATTTGTCAAACTGTAAATTATTTACCATCTTTGCCCATAGACCATAAAACAAAAACGCCCCTTAACCAATGTTAAGGGACGAGTAATTACACCCGCGTTACCACCCAAATTCGGGAGCCGACTTTAACGTCGGTTCGCGCAGCTCAAAGAACATAATGTTCCGCTCTCGTAACGGGAGAGACCGTCGCCGCTTAATCGAGCTTTCGCGGCGCACTCCAAGACGGGTTCGGCGTTTGGAATACCACGGCTCGCACCGACCGCCGTTTCTCTGAATACCCCGTACGCTTACTGTTTCTTGTCACAGCTTTTCAATATTCAATATTTAAATTATATCACATTAGCCCGATTTTGTCAACCCCCGTTTTCCATAAAAATTTCAATTTATATATTGACAAATGAAAAAAAATATGTTAAAATATCAATTAAATAATGTGTTCAGAACGGAGAATTGCAATGAAGATAATGGCGGTAGACTACGGCGACAGCAGAACGGGTCTCGCAATGAGCGACGAGACCGAAACGCTTGCCTCCCCCCTCGAAACGGTATACGAGCACCACTTCGACAGGTGCGTCGAGCGCGTGGCAAAAATCGCGATAGAGAAAAAAGCTGCGATGATAATCGTCGGCGACCCCGTAAATATGAACGGCTCGCGCGGTCCGCGCTCGGAAATGTGCAACGAATTCGCGCGGCTGTTAAAGGAGCTCGTTGACGTTGAGGTCATAATGTGGGACGAGCGCTCCTCCACCAACACCGCGATAAACTATATGAACGAGATAAACAAGCGCGGCAAAAAGCGCAAGCAGGTGCTGGATCAGGCGGCTGCGGCGGTCATTCTCGACAGCTATCTTGAATACCGCAAACGGCAGAGCGGCAAATGATCCGTAAAAACGCGGTTTTTTTGAAACCTTTTCGGAGGACATTCGGTATTATATTTAAACCAAGACATTCTGAAAGGAGTTTTCATATGAAGAGATCAATTACGGCAATGCTCGCGCTTATAATGCTCTGCGGCTGCTCCGATCAAACCGCTCCGGGAGCAAACGATATGTCCGACGGTTATTTATCGGAGGAAATAATTCCGTTCCGACCTGATAGTTCAAGCCACTCGGACAGTCCATCTTCTTCGGAAAAAGAAATATTTCACGTTCAGCCCGAGGAATTAAGACGGTTCGCATTCAATTCCGCGGAGGATGTCGAGGCTATCTCCGATGAGGATTTGATTTATATTTCCCAAAATAATTATTCCACGCCCGACTTCATTTCCGATATCGACGAGAATATAATAGATTTATTCAGTGTTCCGCTGTCGGAAAAGGAAACAAACGGATATGTTTACAAAGAAAAAGTCGAAACCTTTTTGCTCAGCTCAGCGCTCCCGATAGAGGAATTGAACGTAAACGAAAGTATCTTCGACGACGTGCTTCGGGAAGCATGTGAAAAACATTGCGAAAATCTGATCAAATCTGCCACTGTTTCGCAAGGAGACACAGGGTCAAGGACAAAAGATGAGGAAATTATCTACTGCGGAGAAAACGATCTCTACGCGGAGTACAGCATCAGGTTTACATCTATAAAAACGATGTACAACAACAATACTCTTATGACATATGAAACTCCGCGCGCTTATCGAAGGTTATTCCCAAAGAATCGGTTAACCGTTCATATCGGCGAACGCGGAAACCCTGTCTATTTCGGAGAGCTGACCTTGGAAAATGTAAAAGCGGAAATGGACCTTATGATATCCTTATATGGTCTTACCGTTTACAGAGAGGTCGGTGAAACGGAAAACGCTTATATCTATACGTCATACATGATCAATACGATCGGGGGGGATTGGGGACTTTGCGACAGAGCGGAGCTCAGAAAATATGATAACATATTTGATAAAACAACCCATGAACAATCAAGCAAAGAGACCTGCATCAGAAGTGTAGAAATTGCAGGAACGGCACGTTATTGGGACAATGAATGGTAAAGAGGACAATTACAGATGTACAGAATTTCATTTACGGGCTACCGTCCCGAAAAGCTCCCGTTTTTCGGCGAGGACGACCCTATGTGTGTTGATTTAAAAGAGCGCCTTTCCGAGCAAATCGAAAAACTGATAAACGACGGCGCGGACGAGTTCTATACGGGAATGGCGCTCGGCGTGGATACCTGGGCGGCGGAGGCGGTTCTCGAGCATAAAAAGGCTCACCCCGGGATAAAATTGACAGCGGTTATCCCCTGCCCCGAGCAGTCCGACAAGTGGACGGACGAGGACAAGGCGCGTTATCGGTCTATTCTCGAACGGTGCGACAGAACTATGACTATCTCGCCGCACTATACCAAGGATTGTATGCTCAAGCGAAACCGCGCGCTCGTGGAGCTGTGCGACGTGCTCGTCGCCGTGTACGACGGCAAGCGCGGCGGTACTCAGTACACCGTGAATTTCGCGAAAAAAAGCGGGAAAAGCACTGTGCTGATAGCGCCGATGTGATCAGATACAAACATAATAACAGATCAAGAAACGTGCGGTATGGACGTATTCGTTGATTTTGAAAAGGCTGCGCAGAAACTCTGCGCAGCCTTTTTGTCTCACTTCTATTGCAGCACAACATTGTAAATATGCGTTTTTTGAAAAAGTGCATTGACAAAACAAGGTTATTATGCTATAATTAAATTGCGGCACAATTTAATAACGTCTTTTAAGCGTGGGTACGCTTTTGCCTATAGGTAAAAGTGCATGCTCTTTTCGTGTACCCTTTTTTAAGAGACGAAATTGTGTCGCAGCAATCGGAGCTTTGCATTTTTCGGTGCGTAGCTTCGGCTGCGCACTTTTTATTTTTGTCGAGAAAACAATAACCCGAATAAAGGAGAAATGAAATGGTTCCACTACTTATTAAAGCTGCTGTTTCCGCAGCAATATCGTTTTTTTCCACACCTCCGCTTGCTGAAATGTGTTGGAGAAGCGGTCCCGATATACCGAAGAGCTTTCTTGCTGTTACATATCTGTTGGTCTTTTTATGGAGTTATTTTTCCCTAAGCGCAACCGCATACGCATTGCATTTGGGAATGGGGTTTGCATTGATAGTCGGGATATTATCAATTGCGATTGGCGGAGCGATCGCGATGGCTGATGCTTTTTTCTTTGTAGATATTTTCGCCAATATAACGCCGGACGACATAAAAGCTAACCCAACCGATTTAAAGGAGTTCTGGATTCTGATGCTCATATCGGTCGTGCTTTTTCTTGTTTTTCCGATAATAGATATTATATTGATGATCAAGAAAATTCGCGACGGAGAGTGGCTTTGAATAACGTAAAGATAGACATGAACCGATTACAACGGAGAATTCTTCCGAAAGCCTATATGATTTAATACAAACATAACCGCGGAATTATTTCCGCGGTCTTTTCTTTTAAAACCGCTCATAAAAAAAACATAATCATTGCACAAAGTTACAGAAAACATTTTTGCTTTTATCATAAAACTATCACAATTCGGCGCTATAATACAATCAACGACAACGAAAGGACGAGATGAATGGCATACGCTAACACCTTTAAAAGGCGGGAGATGAAGTTCCTGCTGAACGAGGAGCAGTACACCTTTCTCCGCGGCGAAATAGAAAAGCATATGACCGAGGACGATTTCGGCAAGCACACGATACTGAACATCTACCTCGACAATCACAACAACGATCTGATAAGAAGCTCGCTCGGAAAGCCCGTTTACAGGGAAAAGCTGAGGCTGAGGTCTTACGGTAATGTTGAAGATGATTCCCCCGCGTTTCTGGAGATCAAGAAAAAATTCCGCGGGATAACCTACAAGCGGCGGTTTGAGCTGACATACAAGGAGCTCCACGATTACATAACCGACGGCACTCCTCCCGAAAAGCGCGGGCAGGTTTTCGAGGAGATCGACTATATGATACGCCGTATGGACTTAAAGCCGAAGATCGTTATCTGTTACGACAGAGAGGCGTATTACGGTAACGACGATAAGGAATTCCGTCTTACATTCGACGGGAACGTCCGTTTCAGGCGCGGCGATCTCGACCTGCGCTCGGGCGACGGCGGCGAATATCTGATGACCCAGCCGTATACGGTAATGGAAGTAAAATCCGCGGGAGCTATCCCGATCTGGCTTGCGAGAACGCTTTCGGAAAAGAGAATATTCCACGGCTCGTTCTCGAAGTACGGCAGTATTTTTTCAAATGAAATAAGACAGAAATTTAAAATGGGAGTATGACAAATGTTTTCGAGTATAATTGACACATCAACGGGGCTTACGGCACAGAGCGCGCTTTTCTGCACGCTGACCTCGGCGGCGCTGGGACTTTGGGCGGCGTTTCTGTACAGGCTGAATAATCCGCGCGCGTCGAAAAACCTTATGGTGACGCTGGTGGTGCTTCCCGTACTGGTACAGGCGGTGATAATGCTTGTGAACGGCTCGATAGGCGCGGGTATCGCGGTTATGGGCGCGTTCAATCTGGTGAGATTTCGTTCCGCGCCGGGAACTTCGAGAGAGCTCTGCTACGTTTTCCTCGCGATGGGAATAGGTCTCGCGACGGGTATGGGGTATCTGGGATTTGCGGTCATAATCGCGGTGTCGGTCGGCGTTATTCTGGCGGCGCTCGGTTTTATCCCCGCGTTCGGTATCGTCAAGACCGCCAAGCTCCTCAGAATTCTTATCCCCGAGGACGCGGACTATATGACCTGCTTTAAGGACATCTTCGCGGAATATACGTCGAGTTCACGTCTCATTATGTCAAAGACCGTGAGTATGGGAACGCTTTACGAGCTCAGATATGAAATAATTCTCAAGCACGCGGAAAAGGAAAAGGAGTTTCTCGACAAGATACGCGTTAGAAACGGAAATCTTACGGTTGCCTGCAGTGTTTTGACGGACAATCACGAGGAAATGTAACGCGCAACTGCTTCGGAGGTATTGATATGAATATGAATTTTAAGACCCTTGCGGCGCTGTTCGCGCTGTCGTTCGCTATGACAGGCTGCGCGAAGGACAACACGAACGTTCGGGACAGCTCGGACGGGACCTCAAGTCCGCTTATTAACAGCAGCGGCAAGGTCGAACAGCAGAGCCCCGCAAACGACGAGACAAGCGACACCATTGAGGTCGATGTGCCGCGATACTCAGACTGCTCGATAATGTTTTCGACGGGAAAGATCGACGTCGACGGAAAGGGCGCGGAGGTCAAGGACAACGTCGTGACGATAACCAAGGCGGGCGCGTATACGCTCTCGGGAAGCTCCGAAAACGCCAAGGTCATAGTCAATGTCGGCAAGCAGGATAAGGTCACACTGATGCTGAGCGGCGTTACACTGAAAAGCGCCGACGGAAGCGTTATCGACTGCGAGAGCGGCGATACGCTTGTGCTGTGTCTTAACGAGAACACCGAGAACTCGCTTTCCGACAGCGCCGATTACACATTCCCCACCGATGAGACCGAGCCCGACAGCGCGGTATTCTCTCGCGCGGACTTGGTGATAACGGGCACGGGAAGCCTCAGCGTAACGGGCAATTACAAAGACGCGGTAAAATGCAAGGACGGGCTGTCGATACAATCGGGAAATATCAATATATCCTCCGCGGACGACGGCATAGTCGGCAAGGACTATGTTAAGATATGCGGCGGCGATATAACGATAAACGCGCAGAGCGACGGAATAAAGTCCACCAACGACACCGACGAAGGGCGCGGATATATCACGATAACGGACGGCACTCTCAATATAACCTCCGAAAAGGACGGTATCCAAGCCGAAAAGGAGCTTAACGTCGAGGGCGGAAACATCACGATATTTGCGGGCGGAGCCGACGCGGACGCCGAGGTCAAGGCAAGCTCAAATCCGTTCGACTGGGATAACAAAACGGATAATTCCGAAAGCAAAAAGGGACTTAAAGCAAAGTCGGATATTCGTATAACGGGCGGCGAGATAAACATCACGTCCGCCGACGACAGCGTTCACTCAAACGCTAACGTAAGCGTTTCGGGCGGCACGCTTACCCTGTCGTCCTGCGACGACGGTATTCACGCGGACGAGCTGCTTACGATAAACGACGGCACTATCAGCGTTGTCAAGAGCTACGAGGGTCTTGAGGGCAAGAATATCGAGATAAACGACGGCGAGATAGACATCAAGTCCGCCGACGACGGTCTGAACGCCGCGGGCGGCGATAACGGCGGCTTCTTCGGTTTCGGCGAGGGCAGCGACGAATACTATATCAGCATTTCGGGCGGCAATATCACCGTCAACGCCGACGGAGACGGCATCGACAGCAACGGTACGGTAGCGCAGAGCGGCGGATACGTCGTGGTATACGGTCCTACAAATTCGGGCAACGGCGCTATTGATTACGAGAAGTCGTATGCGGTGAGCGGCGGTACGCTTATAGCGCTTGGCGCGTCGGGAATGGCGCAGGCGCCGAGCACGCTCTCTCAGCCCTGCCTGTCGATAAACGCGAACGTAAGCGCGGGAAGCACCATCGAGGTACGTTCGTCGGACGAGACGGTATTGTCGACGGTAACTCCCAAGCAGTGCCAGTCGCTTATCTTCACGAGCGACAAGCTGAAAATAGGCGAGGAATACGGTATCTACGCGAATGGCGAGCTGCTCTCGACGCTCACCGCCGAGGAGGGCGTTACGGGCAACGGCGCTAACGGCGCGGGATTCGGAGGTCCGGGAGGCTTCGGTCACGGCGGCTTCGGCGGAGGCGGCTTCGGCGGAGACTTCGGCGGAGGCTTCGGCGGAGGCAACCGCGGAGACGGCAACAAGCCCGGCAGAGGAGAACCGAATGATTTCGGAGAAGCACCCGATATTCCCGAAAATTTCGGCGGCAGACCAAATGATTTTATTTAATTTTTTAACAAATATACCCCCGAGGGAGACCTCGGGGGTAATTATTATTTCGGAGTTATCGAATTACTTCTCGAACTCTTCCTTGTATGCCTTCTGCATCTCAACAAGGTGATCGTACTTAGCCTTGGAGTTAGCGACTGCCTTGTCGAACAGTACGGTAGCTCTGTCGGGATTAGCACGCATGAGCGAGTTGTAACGAACCTCTCTCATCATAAACGCCTTGTAGTCGCCGGTAGGAGCCTTGCTGTCGAGCGTGAACGGAGACTTGCCCTCGTCCGCGAGCGCGGGGTTAAATCTGAACAGATGCCAGTAACCAGCCTCAACCGCTTCCTTCTCAACCTGCTGAGCGATAGTCAGACCGCCCTTGATACCGTGGTTGATACACGGAGCGTATGCGATGATCAGCGAAGGTCCGTCATAAGCCTCAGCCTCTGCGATTGCCTTCAGGCACTGGTTGCGATCCGCACCCATGGAGATCTGCGCAACGTATACATAGCCGTAGCTCATTGCGATACCCGCGAGATCCTTCTTCTTAACGTCCTTACCGCCCGCAGCGAACTGCGCAACAGCACCTACGTTTGTAGCCTTGGAAGCCTGTCCGCCGGTGTTGGAGTAAACCTCGGTATCGAATACGAAGATGTTTACGTTCTTGCCCGAAGCGATAACGTGGTCAAGTCCGCCGTAGCCTATATCGTAAGCCCAGCCGTCGCCGCCGAAGATCCACTGGCTCTTCTTGGAGAGATAGCTCTTGAGCTTGAGTACTTCCTTGACCGCGGGCTCGTTAGCGCACTGGCAGTTCTCGAATGCCTCAACGAGGTTCTTGGTAGCCTCTGCGTTAGCCTTGCCGTCGTTTACGGTGTTGAAGTAAGTCTCGATGAGACTCTTAGCCTTTTCGTGACCGTCCTGCGCCGCGATCTCCTTAAGCTTGCTCTGCGCTCTCTTGCGGAGAGTATCCTGTGCCAGGAACATACCGAGACCGAATTCCGCGTTGTCCTCGAACAGGGAGTTAGCCCAAGCGGGACCGTGACCTGCCTTGTCGGTGGTGTACGGAGTGGAAGGCTCGGAACCTGCCCAGATAGAGGAGCAGCCCGTCGCGTTCGCGATATACATTCTGTCGCCGAACAGCTGAGTAATGAGCTTAGCATACGGAGTTTCGCCGCAGCCCGCGCAAGCGCCCGAGAATTCGAGCAGCGGCTGCTTGAACTGAGCGCCCTTGATGGTGCTCTCCTTGAACTTCTCAACAGCAGCGTCGTTGGAGTTGTCGTTCGCAACGGCATAGTCGAAGAACTTCTGCTGCTCCATAGCCTCCTCGATAGGAGTCATAACGAGAGCGTTCTTAGCCTTATCCTTAGCGCCCGCGGGGCAGATGTTAGCGCAAACGCCGCAGCCGGTGCAGTCGAGAGTGGAAATAGCCATTGCGTACTTCATACCCGGCATACCGGTAGCGTCCTTGACAGCGGTGCCTGCTGGCAGCTTAGCCGCCTGATCGTCGCTGTAAACAAACGGACGGATTACAGCGTGCGGGCAAACCATCGCGCACTGGTTACACTGGATACAGTTCTCGGGGATCCACTTGGGAACGTCGACTGCAATACCGCGCTTCTCAAACGCAGCGGAGCCCTGCGGGAACGTACCGTCGGCGATGTCAACGAATGTGGAAACGGGGAGCTTATCGCCGCGCTGTGCGTTTACGGGAACCTGAATGTTGTTTACGAAGTCGATAAGCGACTTGTTGTTGCCCGTGCCGCCCTCGAAGTGCGGGTGAACCAGCTCGCCGGAGCAGTTAGCCCAGTCTGCGGGAACGTCAACCTTGATGACCTCGCCTGCGCCCTTTTCGATCGCCGCGTAGTTCATGTTGACGATATCGTCGCCCTTCTTAGCGAACGACTTGTAAGCCATCTTCTTCATATAATCGATAGCCTGGTCTGCGGGGATAATGTTCGCGATCGAGAAGAACGCGGACTGGAGCACGGTGTTGGTCTTGTTGCCCAGACCGATCTCCTTGGCTACCTTGATAGCGTTGATTATATAGAAGTTGATGTTGTTCTTTGCGATATAGGACTTAACGGAAGCGGGGAGCTTCTCGCCAAGCTCGTCAACCGACCACTGGCAGTTGAGCAGGAACGAACCGCCGGGGATTACGTCCTCGACCATATCGTACTTGTCGATGTAAGACGGGTTGTGGCAGGCAACGAAGTTAGCCTTATTGATAAAGTAGGTGGACTTTATCGGAGTCTTACCGAATCTCAGGTGAGAAATGGTTACGCCGCCCGACTTCTTGGAGTCGTATGCGAAGTAAGCCTGCGCGTACATATCGGTGTGGTCGCCGATGATCTTGATGGAGTTCTTGTTCGCGCCGACGGTACCGTCCGAGCCGAGACCCCAGAACTTACAGCAGGTAGTTCCCTCGGGAGTGGTGTTCGGATTTTCGGTGATAGCGAGCGACAGATTGGTAACATCGTCCTCGATACCGATGGTGAATATCGGCTTCTCCTTGTTGTTGTAGACTGCGATGATCTGCGCGGGGTTGCAGTCCTTCGAGCCCAGACCGTAACGTCCGCTGAATACGGGAACGTCCTGGAACTTGTTCTCGCGCTTGAGAGCAGCGACAACGTCGAGGAACAGAGGCTCGCCGAGAGAGCCGGGCTCCTTGGTTCTGTCGAGAACGGTGATCTTCTTCGCGGTAGCGGGGATAGCCGAAACGAAAGCGGAGGAAACGAACGGTCTGTACAGTCTTACCTTTACGAGACCTACCTTCTTGCCCTGCTTTACGAGGTAGTCGATAGTCTCCTCGATAGTATCGCAAACGGAGCCCATAGCCACGATAACTTCCTCGGCATCGGGAGCGCCGTAGTAGTTGAACAGCTTGTAGTCGGTGCCGATCTCGGCGTTGACCTTGTCCATGTACTCGGTAACGATGTTCGGAATGTTCTCATAGTACTTATTGCAAGCCTCGCGAGCCTGGAAGAAGATGTCGGGGTTCTGAGCGGTACCGTGAAGCACGGGCTGCTCGGGGTTGAGCGCTCTGTCGCGGAACGCCTGAATGGAATCCCAGTCTACCATCTTAGCGAGGGTATCGTAGTCCCAGACCTCGATCTTCTGGATCTCGTGAGAGGTTCTGAAGCCGTCAAAGAAGTGCAGGAACGGAACTCTGCCCTTGATAGTCGAAAGGTGAGCTACCGCGCCCAGATCCATAACCTCCTGAGGGTTAGTGGAGCAAAGCATTGCGTAGCCTGTCTGGCGGCAAGCGTAAATATCGCTGTGGTCGCCGAAGATAGACAGCGCGTGAGAAGCGACCGCACGAGCCGAAACGTGAATTACGGAGGGGAGCAGCTCGCCCGCGATCTTATACATATTCGGGATCATCAGGAGCAAGCCCTGAGAAGCGGTGTAGGTGGTAGTCAGCGCACCTGCGGAAAGAGAACCGTGGACCGCGCCCGCCGCGCCTGCCTCGGACTGCATTTCAACGACCTTAACTTCCTCGCCGAAAATGTTCTTTCTGCCTGCCGTTGCCCAGGAATCTGTTACCTCCGCCATAACGGAAGAAGGGGTGATGGGGTAAATCGCTGCCAAGTCGGTGAACGCGTAGGAAACGTGACCCGCGGCGTTGTTACCGTCCATCGTAAGCTTTTGTCTAGCCATTGGATTTGTTCCTCCTAAATACATAGTATTATTATCGGCAATTGCAAATTGCAGGTGTTAGCACACCTATACACAATTCCCGCATATTACACCTTATATTGTATCACACTTTTTTGTAAATTGCAATAGAATTCCAAAAATTTTTTCAGAAATTTCGTGCATTTTTGCTTAAAAATGTATATTTTTCACCGAAAAATATAGGGTAGCCCTTTGAAACTGCCCTTTGTACTTATTTTAATATAACGATTATTTTAATATAACTATCTTAGTGCAGTGCGCCCGTCCCGGATAGCTCTGAAGCGTATAGTCGCTGTCGACAAGTAACGCGGTCTCGGGTTTGAGATCGTCTGCTGTGGCGGGAGAGCCGTCCTCGAAAACTATCTCCGCGTCGCCCGTCATAAGGTATTCGCCTGTTATGCGGCGGCTGCCGTCGGGAGCGGTGCAGATCTCAATTTTCTCCTCGTCCTCGTTGAAGTACGCCATATAATATACAAAAAAATTTCCGTCGCCCGCAAGCAGTCCATAGACCATATTATCGGGATTCTCACCGTTATATTCCAGCGGCAGCGCGCGTTCGTAAAGCTCCGCGCCCGAATACGGACAAAGCTCGTCCTTATTCTCGAAATGAAGCTGAACAATGCGCCCGTCATCTGTAACATACTGACGGTGTCTCGGCTGCCCGAACGCCTGCGTTTTGCCGAGCTTTTCCAAAATATCCGCGTAAGAAGTGTCCGCCGCGATCTCCGAAAGCTGTTCCTTTGTCACCATAACGGTATCATAATCCAACAAGTTCTCGTCCTCCGAAGAATCGGAGGAGGTGTTCTTCGGCGGAATGTACTCCACATATCCCTCGTCGGGGTGGTCTATCTGCACTCCGCCGTTGGAGAATACGGTCATATTTATTCCGCCGTTTCCCCCGTCCGCGGCGCCGTACTCCGCGTTTTCGGTAGAGCAGCCCGCAGACAGCACTGCGGTCAACGCAATAATTAAAATGAATTTTTTGTTAAACATAAGCTAAGTCCTTTCCCGAATGTAATATTCCCACAACCGTATTATAGCATATCAGCCGTCGAAAGTCAACAAAGATTGCAAATGCGTAAACACAAATAAAATCTGCTGAAAATATAGGGCGCACCTGTACCTATTTTAATATAACGATCTTAGTGCAGTGCCTTTGCTCGGGATAGCTGTAAAGGCTGTAATCGCTTTGGACGAATACTCGGGAATCCTGTCTCAAATCGTCCTCCGAAGCGGGTGAGTCGTCCTCGAATATTATCTCCGCGTCAATCGTCGTAAGGTAATCGCCCGTGATCTTGTCCGTGTATTTACCGTCATATGTGTCATAGTGCGTGAAAAATCCTCCCCTGCCGAGAATGCCGTATACCATTCCCTTGGGCTCCTCGCCGCCGTATTTCAGAGACTGCGCGCGGTCGTACAGCTCCTCGCCCGAATACGGGCAAAGCTCGTCCTCGCTGTCAAAATAAAGCTGAATTATTCTGCCGTCGTCGGTGAGGTACTGTCTGTAATATGACTGTCCGTACGCCTGCGTATTCCCTAATTTTTCCAAGACATCGGCGTAAGAGGTGTTCGCGGGAATGCCGGACATCTGCTCACGGTTGACTGTTGTCAGCTCGTGGAACAAGTCCTCGTCAAACAGCGGGCTCTCCGACGGCGCGCTGTTTACGGCTCCCGTGCCGCCGTAACTTGCGTCGCACTCTATATACGTCGGCGAACCGTCGAACGCGCCGTATCGCGTGTTCTCCGCGCAGCCCGTCATCAGCACCGTAAGTATTGCCGATACAAATATTATCTTTTTGTTGAACATAATATCGATCCTTTCCGTAAAATTTACCTCTCTGTAAATAAGTTCGCAAAAACAAAACGGATATGACAGCGGTTTTCCGAAAAAATTTTAATTTGTGGATAACGCACAATTTACAGCGCGTTATATTGTTAAATTTGCCATACTCCAACCTATTCAAATAAACCTAATATTCTAACCCGTCCAACCTTTGCATAGAATAGTTCGGGGGCGATGCAATGCGTAAACACAAACAAAATTCGCGGCTGCTGCCGTATGCGGCGGGGCTGACCGTAGGATATACCGCGGCGCTTCTGGTGAGCGCGCTGGCGGCGGCTCTGCTGTCGCTGACCGACGCGGCTGCGCAGACCGCGGGAGCGGCGGCGGTGCTGGCAATGTCGATAGGCAGCTTTCTCTGCGGGCGCACCGCGGGGATAATAAAGCACCGCGACGGACTGAAAACGGGAGTGCTGTGCGGACTTGCGTTCGTGCTCCCTCTGCTGATACTGTCGGCGATATTCGGCAGGTGGAGCGCTATGTTTTTCGTGAAGCTGCTGCTCTGCACGGCGTTCGCGGCGGTCGGGGGCGTGGCGGGAGTAAACCGCGAGGAAAAGCCGTAAAGAAACGTAATGGATAAAGGAGACGTATGAAATATTTTTTGTCAATTATCGCGGTGCTTGCCGCCGTTTTCCTGATAGCCGAGCCGAAGATGATCGCGGGAGCGGTCGGCGCGGCGGTCACGGACTGCTTAGAAGTGATAGTGCCGTCGCTGTTCGCGTTTACGGTGCTGGCGGCGTATCTGCAAAGGAGCGGTCTGTACCGCACCGCGCTGAGACCGCTGACCTTTCCCCTGTCGAAGCTGCTGCGTATCGACGAGGAGCTGTGCGCGGTATTCGTGCTGGCGAATATCGGCGGCTATCCCGTCGGAGCGAGCCTGCTCGCGGAGCTTGTGCGGCGCGGCGCGTTATCCGAGAAAAACGCCGCGAGAATGCTGTGCTGCTGCTTCGGCAGCGGACCGTCGTTTATCATCGGGATAGTCGGAATGCGCGTTTTCGGCAGTGCGGCGGCGGGACTTATGCTGTTCGCGGTGTGCTTTTTGTCGTCGGTGATCATGGCGTTTATCGTGAGAACGGGCGGAGAAATAGCGCTGAAAAGCTCCGAGGCGCGGTACGACCTTACGGCGGACGCGTTTATTTCCTCGGTAATGACGGGCGCGAGGGTCATGTTCACGGTATGCGCTATGATAGTGGGTTTTTCGGTAATCTCGGCAATGCTCGGCTATGTCGGCGTAAACTCGCTGTTCGAGCGGCTTTTCGGGCTTCTCGGCGCCGGCGAGAATTCGGGAGAGATATTCGCGGCTATGCTTGAGGTCACGAGGATAAAGTCGATAGCCCCGACAAGCGGCGCGTTCCCCGTATGCGCGGCGCTGCTCAGCTTCGGCGGAGTATGCGTGATAATGCAGGTGGCGGCGCTTTCGGGAAAAATGCCGCTTAAGCGCTTCATAATTTCGAGGATAACCGCCTCGGCGATAAGCGCTTTCGCGGCGATCCCTCTGTCGAAAACGCTCCCCCCCGCCGACGTGCAGGCACTCGCCCCGAACGCCTATGCGGAGCCGTTCACGAAAAACGCGGCGCTCTCGGTCTGCGTGCTGATAATGTGCGCTATCCTGCTGCTGGAGGTAAGACGCGGAAAGTCTTGACAAACGCGATCTAATGTGATATAATGGCGTTGACGGCGAAAGCCGAATACATTGCTCGAAAGGAGAAACGTATGATGATGAAGAATAACAATAATAGGGGAGAGATTGCCGCTTAACCCCGGAGGTTTGCGGAATATCCCGACATTCCTCCGAAAAGGCTATCTCAACTTTCAGGAGGATACCCTATGAACAGGGAAAACAAAAAACGTTCGTTTGAAAAAAATTACTACAAGACCCACCCCTGCACCGAACCGTTTACCTGCAAGGTCTGCGGACGGCTCGTCACTCCGGGCGGCGCGGGGAGCGACCACCGCAACCACTGTCCGAACTGCCTGTCGAGCCGGCATCTTGACAACGAGGTGGGAGACCGCTCCGCGGACTGCGGAGGAGTAATGGAGCCTATCGCGGTGTGGGTGAGAAAAAACGGCGAATGGGCGGTGATCCACCGCTGTAAGATATGCGGCGCGCTGTCGTCGAACCGTATCGCGGCGGACGACAACCCAATGAAGCTCATATCTCTGGCAATGAAGCCGATAGCGCTTCCTCCGTTCCCTTTGGAGCGTATTGAGGAAATGACAAGACTTATGGGTGGAGACGGCGAAATTCGCTGAACTAATCAAAGGGCTGTGCAAACGCGCAGCCCTTTTGTACAATATGCTGTATTTATTTGTGAATTATGCACAAAATATTCGGTTATCGCTAAAGAAGTAATATTTTCCTGCCGATATTATTAAAGATACTATAATTATATGGAGGTGGTTTGTGTGGATCTTTCAGCTGTCGGTTCAATCACCGCTTACGTAAAATCCGTAAAGAGCGCCGCGAGCGTGCATAACAATATCGAATCGGGCTTTGCCAACAGCCGCTCCGCAAAGGACACCGCCGATTTTTCGGTTAAGGCGCGCGCCGCCGCGCGGAACAGCATAGCAAGCGCCGAGGATATTCTCGAAAAGATGAACGCGTTCAAGGAAGCCGCGGAAAAACAAAGCGCCGAAAACGCCGCCAAACAAAAGGCCGAGCAGTCCAAAACAGAACAGTCAGCGGCAAAGCAGCCGGAGACCGAGCAGTCAAAGACCGAACAGTCGGGAAATTCCGCTGCCGGCAAACCCGAGGATAAAAACGAGGGAAAGACTATCGCGGAGATGGTCAAGGAACAAATGGAAAAGCTCGACAGCTTTCTGGAGCAGAGAGAATACGATAAAGCCAACGACACCCGTCTGAGCGGCATCAAGGCGAAAATGCGCACCGGCTCGGGTCTTACTCCGAGCGAACAGCAGTATCTCGCCGCTAAAGACCCCGAGGCGTATTCGAGCTTTCAGAGGACGGAGAGCGTAAAGAAAATGTACCGCTGCTCGCTCAACGCCTGCCGCACCAAGGACGAAGTGAACGCTATGCGCCTGTCCAACGCGCTTTCGGCGCTGTCGGCGTACAGAAAGGCGATACGCAACGGCGGCGACGGCGCGGACATTGCGGGGCTCAACGCCGCTCTCGACCGCGAGATACGCACCTTTACGAGCTCGGCGAATTACAGAAGGCTTCCCACCGTCGCGGAATGCAATAAGTTCGACCGCGATCTCGCAAAGGCGAAGAAGAACGAGCGCGAAAAGAAGCTCGCCGAAAAGAAAAAGCTGGAGGCTCGCAGACAGCGCACTCTTGCCGCCAAAAAGCTCGCCGCTAAACGCGCGGCGAAATACAAGAAAACGCCGGGAGACGGAAAGCAGACCGTTTCGCAGGTGCTCTCCTCCCCTACCGCGAAAAAGGTGCTCGCTTCACGCGCAAAGCGCGATTACTGCACCTGCGGTCAGCTCGGCTATAAAGACGCGAACAAGCTGTATTCAAAGGCATAAAGGAGTTTATTATGATATATAACGATTTTCAAGGCGAAAAGCTCTCGGCTCTGGGCTTAGGCTGTATGCGCCTGCCGCTTATCGACGGCGACGACAGCCGCGTCGATCAGGAGAAAACCGACGAAATGGTCGGCTACGCAATGGAGCACGGGGTCAACTATTACGATACCGCGTGGGGCTATCACGCGGGAAATTCGGAACTTGCGGTCGGAAACGCGCTGAAAAGCTATCCGCGCGAGAGCTTTAAGCTGGCGGATAAGTTCCCGGGTTACGATCTCGCGAATATGGGCAAGGTCAAGGAGATATTCGAGGAGCAGCTGAAAAAGTGCCAAGTTGAATATTTCGACTTCTATCTGTTTCACAATGTCTGCGAGATGAATATCGAACAGTATCTCGACCCGAAATACGGCGTATTCGAGTATCTTATCGAGCAGAAAAAGAACGGCAGGATACGCCATCTGGGCTTTTCGGCTCACGGCGAAATGCCCGTGCTGGAAAAGTTTATCGGCAAATACGGCGAGTATATGGAGTTCGGTCAGCTGCAGGTCAACTGGCTCGACTGGACGTTCCAGAACGCCGCCGGCAAGGTAAAGCTGTACAAAGAGCATAATATCCCCGTGTGGGTAATGGAGCCCGTGCGCGGAGGAAAGCTCGCAAATCTTCCCGAAAAGTACGCCGAAACGCTGAAAAAGCTCCGCCCCGAGGCATCTCCCGCGGAGTGGGCGTTCAGATTTTTGCAGAGCGTTCCCGAGGTAAAGGTCACGCTTTCGGGTATGTCGAATTTTGAGCAGCTCAAGGAGAACATCGCGGTATACGAGGAAGCAAAGCCGCTTTCCGACAAGGAAAAGACCATGCTTGCCGCTGTCGCCGCGGAGATGATAAGCGAAGGGACGGTTCCCTGCACGGCTTGTCATTACTGCACGTCGCATTGTCCCCGCGGGCTGGATATTCCGAATTTGCTGGAGCTGTACAACGAGCACAAGCTGACCGGCGGCGGATTTATCGCACCTATGGCGCTAGGCGCTGTCGCAAAGGATAAGCAGCCCTCGGCGTGCGTAGGCTGTCGGAGCTGCGAGGCGGTATGTCCTCAGCAGATAAAGATCTCCGAGGCGCTTGCCGATTTCAATAAAATGCTGGGAATATAAACAAGGAGGCAATACTATGCATCAGGATCTTGAAAGAGCAAAGGAAGCAATGGAGCTTAACGGGTACACCTGCGTTATAACCTTTGACAGCGTAATGTTCAAGAGTAATGAAAGAGGTGTGCAGCCGCTTCTGGACTGGCTGTACAGCGGAAACAAATACTCGGGCTGGAGACTTTGCGACAAAGTCGTCGGAAAAGCGGCGGCGTATCTGCATATCATTCTCGGAGTTCGCGAGATATACGCCGAGGTCATCAGTCAGTCCGCGAAGGAGCTGCTTGAGGAGAACAACATCACCGTAAACGCGGGCGAGATAGTTCCCGCGATACTCAACGAAACAAAGGACGCACCTCACCCTCTCGAGACCGTTGCCGACGGCATTACGGACATCAACGACTCCGTAATAGCTATCGAAATGGCGCTCAGACGTATGAACAAGAAATGATACGGTCGGCTTTCCCACTGCGGGAAAGCCGCTCGGTTTGTTTTTTGAACAAAGAAAGTGGAGTTATTATGAAAAAATATCGTATAATTTTAGCGCTGATACTCGCGGCGGCTCTTACGGGCTGCTCCAAAGACGAACAGAGCTCGGAAAGCTCGTCGGTAAGTATTTCCGAGAGCTCGTCGCAAAGTACGGAAAACAGCGTAGTCGTGCAGAGTACCGTCGAGAGCAGCTCGGAAAGCAGCACCGAGAGCTCGACAGAAAGCACAACGGAAAGCACGCAGACCTCCGAGCCCGATAATTCGGAGGAGACGGGAAATCCCGAGAATACGTTTCTTATCGGGCTCGCGGGCGACGTTATCAAGCGCTCGGAGCTTACGATGATCTTCTCCAACGACGGCTCGGACGGCGACCCCGAAACGTTCTCCGAGGAGAATTTCTCGGGCGTGGTGTGCGACGGCTTTGTTTATCTCGCCGAGCCCTCGGGCATCTGCCGCACGAGCTATGACGACGCGGACGTTTTCGACGGAGATATGGTGCGGTTCACCGACATTTCCGAAACGCCGAAAAAGGACTACGAGCGCGTTTCAGTCGGCGATACGTTCTGCGGTCTCACGCTGACCGAAGCGCAGGTCAATTTCGCGCACGGTCTCGACAGTATGGATTACCTTCTCGGCGACGGCTCGGAAAAGCGCGGCTCGGAGCTCGGCTTCCCCGAGATATACTTTATGGGCGGTACGGCTTCATTCGACGGCGAGGTCACAATGACGGGCTATATGTGCGCTGCCGCCGAAGACGAACGTTCCATAATGGCGGGAGACGTGATCTTCGTTCCGAGCGGCTGCGAGTGCACCCTGCCCGTTATGGGCTACCGCTTCGACCCCGACGTTGGAACCGCGCATTTTCCCCGCATCAACACGCGTGACGATATGTACTGGGAGAACGAATACGGTTACATATACCTCGGCAATACCTACGGAGACATAACCGCCGATCTGTCCGAGATCCCCGACGACGGGAGCTTTGTTAAGGTGAATATCACGCTTAGCAATATCAAGATCACCTGCGGAATAAATATGATGGAGAGTTATTCGGCTGATATTGAGTATATAGAGGTTTTGTGATAAAATTACGCCGTGCGTTACCCTGCACGGCGTTTCTTTATTTATGTTACTATCATAGACAGTATTGAGAAATAATGGAACACGCTTCCCGCGACCGTAAAAATATGCCATATCGAGTGAAAGTATTTCTTTGACTTCATCGCGTAGAAGATTATCCCGACGGTATAGCAAAGCCCTCCGATAAGCAGGAACCACAGCGAGACCGCCGAACAGTTCTCGAGCATTGGCTTCACCGCGAAGATGACTACCCACCCCATTGCCACATAGCAGACAACGGACGGCTTGCGGAACTTCTCAAGGTCGACCGAGTTCATAACTATCCCGAGCACCGCCGCGCCCCAGACTATCCCGAACAGCACCCACCCGAGCGTTCCCCGCAGAGGGATAAGCGTTATCGGCGTGTACGTCCCCGCGATAAGGAAAAATATGGTATCGTGATCCATAATGCGGAAAAACGTCTTTGCTCTGCGGTTTGTAAGCGCGTGATACAGCGTCGACATCGTGTACAGGACGATCAGCGAAGCGCCGTACACCGCGGAGCTCACCACTCCCCACACGTCGGAATAAACCGCCGCGAACACTATCAGTACCGCCGTTCCCGCGATAGCCAGCAGTCCGCCCAATCCGTGCGTTACCGAATTGAATATCTCTTCTCCGAGCGTATACCTTTTGGTTATATCGGCTGTGTTGTTTTTCATAATTATCACTTCTTTCAATTTAATACTACCACCTAAAAAAGGATTTGTCAAGCATTATCACACAATATTCTTATTTTTTCACATTTCTTTCCGAATTTTCACTTTATTATCACTTTTATTGTAAAACTGCTTTTTATCTTGACAGAAAGGAAATAATGTGCTACAATATAAGGTGTTGATTTGTAGAAAAGTAATTTAAAACCACACCTCCCAGACTGGCGATAAACACTCGCAGACGAGGAAAAGCCCCAACGGCAAGGCTTTGTGCCTGCCGTTGGGGCTTTGACGAAGTAAGTGCCGCCGCAACGCGGCGGCACGGTGCGAGGGTTTATCGGCAGTCTGAAAAGGTGTTTTGATTATTTTATCCAAAGGGGTTAAAAATATTATGAGAAAGTTCTTTACCATACTGGTGTGCAGACTGGCGTATTTCGCGGGGCATCTGATAGGTCGCGGCTCCAGTCTGCCCGGGGAGATCGCGCTGAAAATGTATCCCGACATACTGTCAAGGATAAAACTGCCCGAGATGATAATCGCCGTTACGGGAAGCAACGGCAAGACCTCCACCGTTGAGATGATAACGCATATTCTGCAAAAACGCGGCAAGCGCGTTATCTCCAACAAGGAGGGGTCAAATCTTGACTGCGGAATAGCGGCGGTCATTTTGTCGAACTGCACGCTCGTAGGGCGCTTTAAAGGCGACGTTCTAGTGCTGGAGACGGACGAGCGCTACGCGAAGCTCACGTTCAGATACTTCTCGCCGACGCACTATGTCGTTACCAACCTTTACCGCGACCAGCTCACGAGAAACGGACACCCCGAATGGGTCTACGAGGCTATCCGCGAGAGCGTTACCGACG
The DNA here is from genome assembly GCA_014799395.1 of Oscillospiraceae bacterium. Taxonomy (GTDB): domain Bacteria; phylum Bacillota; class Clostridia; order Oscillospirales; family Ruminococcaceae; genus CAG-115. The sequence goes on from JAAVID010000095.1 coordinate 29,851, forward strand.
AATGCACGCTTATCCTCAACGCCGACGATCCCTTGATCTCACAGCTCGGAAGAGAACATAAAAACACGGTATGGTTCGGTATGGACAGACAGTCATTTTCCACCGCCGAGAACACCTCCGTATACGACGACGGCGCGTTCTGCCCCGTCTGCAAGAATCGTATGCGCTATAATTACCGTCATTACAATCATATAGGCTCGTATATCTGCGATTACTGCGGTCATCGGAAGCGCGAGACCGAGTTTACCGTCACAAGCGCCGACCTTGACCGCGGCGTGATAACGGTGAACGGCAAGTACGATATAACCCTGAGCTTTAAGAGCATTTACAACGTTTACAATATCCTCGCGTGCTTTGCGGCTTGCGCGAGGGCGGGGATAGCTCCCGAGAGCATTTCCGGGGACATAAGCGACTATGTGCTGAAAAGCGGACGCGTCGTCGAGTATACTCTCGGAGAGAGCGAGGGCACGTTCCTCGTTTCCAAGCACGAAAACTCCGTCTCCTACGACCAGTCGTTACGCTACATTATCGGGCGCAGCGAGCCGTGCGGGGTCATAATTATCGTTGACGCGGTGAGCCGCCGCTATTCCACCGGCGAGATAAGCTGGCTGTGGGATATTGATTTCGAGCTGCTGAACTCTTCCTGCGTGGAGCATATTTATCTGCTCGGCGCGCACGCTCACGATCTGGAAACGCGCTTCTCCTATACAGACGTTCCGCCCGAAAGGTTCTCGGCAATGCCCGATATTGAGGCGGCTGTGGAAGAGATCGCCGCTAAAAAGCACGAGCGGCTGTACACCGTCACCTGTTTCTCGGACAAGGCGAAATTCCTGTCCAAGGTCACGGTAAAGTAAAGGGGGATATATGAAAATTCTGCATTTGTTTCACGATCTTATGAACCTATACGGCGACTACGCGAACGTTCTCGCGCTGGAGCGCGCGCTTGTGAGCAAGGGTGCGGAGGTCGAGATAACACGGCGTTCCGTCGGCGATCATATGTACTTTTCGGAGTTCGACTTTATCTATATCGGCTCGGGAACGGAACGCAGTCAAAAAACGGCGCTTGAGTATCTGCGCGACAGCGCGGATGCGTTAAAGAACGCCGTTGACGGCAGCGCGGTGATACTGGCGACCGGCAACTCGTTCGAGATGTTCGGGAAGAAGATAACCGACCGCGACAGAACGGTACACGAGGGGCTCGGGCTGTTCGATTTTATTACCGAGGAGGGCGCGGAGCGTATCGTTACCGACAGCGTTGCCGAGTTTGAGGGACGCGGGCTTATCGGCTTCGTCAACAAGGCGAGCGGGATATATGGCATAAAAGAGCCGCTTTTCACCGTAAAGCAGGGCGCGGGCAACAATCCCAAGGACGCGTCTGCCGAGGGTATTCATATTGGAAATTTTTACGGAACACATATTATAGGACCGCTGCTTATACGCAATCCGTCAATGGCGGAGTATTTCGCGGAGCTGTTGATCTCACGGGAATGATGTGATTTTGAAAGAAGGATAGCTTTGTCTAAACAATATCAAATGGATATGTGCAGCGGTCCCGTGCTTAAAAAGCTGCTGCTTTTTTCACTGCCGCTTATGGCATCGGGCGTTTTGCAGCTCCTGTTCAACGCCGCCGACATTATCGTGGTCGGAAAATTCGCGGGAGACAACTCAATGGGCGCGGTGGGGTCTACCTCCTCGCTTATCAATCTGTTCACAAATCTGTTCGTGGGAATGTCGGTCGGCGTAAACGTTATCGCGGCGCGCGCTCACGGGGCGAACTCCGCCTCGGATATGCACGACACCGTGCACACGTCAATGCTGCTGTCGGTGATATGCGGCGCGGTGCTTGCGGTGGTGGGCTTTATTCTCGCGCCGGAAATGCTGATACTTATGAACGCTACCGAAAATCAGCTCCCGCTCGCGGTAATGTATCTGAGAATATACTTCCTCGGAATGCCCGCGACTATGGTCTACAACTTCGGCGGCGCGGTTTTACGCGCGGTCGGCGATACAAAACGCCCGCTCTACTTTCTGACGGCGGCGGGAGTTATCAACGTTCTGCTTAATCTGCTGTTCGTTATCGCGCTGAAAATGGACGTTGCGGGCGTGGCGCTCGCGACGGTCATCTCGCAGTGCATTTCCGCGGGGCTTACGGTGCTCTGCCTTATCAAGGACAACACGGAGATACACCTTGACGTAAAACAGCTCAAAATACGAAAGCGAATACTTTTCTCGGTGCTGAGGGTCGGACTGCCCGCGGGATTTCAAGGCACTATCTTCTCGCTGTCGAACGTCGTTATACAGTCGTCGATTAACCTTTTCGGAGATACGGTGGTATCGGGAAACTCCGCCGCCTCGTCGATAGAGGGCTTCATCTATATGGCGATGAACACGTTTTACCAGGCGGCTATATCGTTTACGGGGCAGCATATGGGCGCGAAAAAATATTCGCGGATACCGAGGATACTCGCAAGCTCTCTGCTCTGCGTTACCGTGACGGGGCTTGTTTTCGGGTGGACAGCGTTCCTGCTCGGACGTCCGCTGCTCGGCATCTACTCCAACAGCTCCGAGGTCGTTGACGCGGGAATGGTTCGCTTGTCGATAATCGCGACGACCTACGCGCTGTGCGGCATGATGGACGTTATGGTCGGAATGCTGCGCGGTCTTGGCTATTCGATAATGCCGATGATCGTGTCGCTGCTTGGTGCGTGCGGACTGCGCATACTATGGATCGCGACGGTTTTTCAAATTCCCGAATATCACTCTCCGCGCACCGTTTATCTGTCCTATCCCATATCGTGGGGGATAACGCTGTTCGTGCATATTGTATGTTACATTGTGGTATGGCGGCGGCTCAAACGGCGCGAGAGCGAGTATTTCGTCGGGGAAGAAAAATCCGGTATCATTAAATAATTTTAAATTTGATATTGCAATATACTCAAAAGTATGCTATAATATGTTTATCGACAGACAGGAAAAGGAGACAATACAAATGAACAAAGAAAAACAGACAGCTCACGAAAGGCTGCTGAAGCTTTGCTTTGCGGCAATGTTCGCGGCGCTGATATTCGCGGCGACGAGGGTAATTCAGGTACCGTGTCCGTCGGGCGGTTATATGCACCTCGGGGACTGCTTTATATTGATATGCTCGTGGGTGCTGGGTCCGGTATACGGCTTTGCGGCGAGCGCGATAGGCTCGGCGCTTGCGGACGCTACTTCGGGGTTTGCGGTGTACGTTCCGGGAACTGTGCTGATAAAGGGCGTAATGGCTTCGCTTGCGGCGGTGATAATGCGCGTATTCGTCAAAAAAGCGGTCAAAATGCGGACGGTGGGCTTTTTTGTCAGCGGTATTGTTTCGGAAGTGTTTATGGTGAGCGGGTATTTTCTGTATGAGACTGTGTTTTTGGGATTAGCGATACCCGCGGCTTTGGAGGGTGTCGTGAGGAGCTCGATACAAGGCGCGTTCGGATTGATACTCGGAGTGTTTTTTATTCGGGTCATTATGAAAACGGGGATCTTGAAGAAGATGCATACTTATGCTGTATAAAATGAGCCGCGGAAACCCCGCGGCTCCTCTCGTCTCGCAGCAAAAAATCGGGATTCCAAAGGGGCTTGCCCCTTTGGCGGAATGCAAGGGCAGAGCCCTTGCGCAGGTCTGGGCGGCAGCCC
>JAAVID010000096.1 GCA_014799395.1 Oscillospiraceae bacterium
CGCCCTGGCCGCCGCCGGCGTGGCCAAGACGGTGAAGGAAATCGCGGATGAACTGTTGGCCTGCGCCGATGCGGCAGCCAGCTTTGAGACCGCCATGGCCAAGGTCTCCACCCTGGCAGGCCCCGAGAACCTGGCGGGCATCAAGGCCCAGTTGGTGGAGCTGTCCGGCGAGACCGGCGTGGCGGTGGGTTCGCTGGCCGAAGCGGCGTACCAGGCCATGTCGGCGGGCGTGGACGCCGCCGATGCGGTGGACTTCGTGGCCACGGCTACAAAGACCTCCGTCGCGGGCTTCACCGATTCCGCTACCGCCGTGGACGTGCTGACCACCGCCCTCAACGCCTACAAGCTGGAGGGCTCTGAAGCCGAGCGGGTGGCGTCCATGCTGGTCAAGACCCAGGATGAGGGCAAAACCTCCGTGGGCGAGCTGGCTCAGAACATGGGCCGCGTCATCCCGGTGGCTTCCGCCTACAACGTCAGCCTGGGCAACCTGTCCACCGCCTACGCCCTGCTCACCAAGAGCGGCACCAATACCGCTATTGCTACCACCAATCTGTCGGCCATGTTCACCGAGCTGGCCAAGGACGGCTCTACGGTGGCGGATGTGCTCCAGAAGCAGACGGGCAAGAGCTTTACCGAGCTCATGGCAGAAGGGGAGAACCTGGGCGAGGTCATGGCCATCCTGGCGGACAGCGTGGACGGCGACGCCACCGCGTTCTCCAACCTGTGGAGCAGCACTACGGCGGGACAGGCGGCCCTGTCCCTGCTGAACAGCGGGGCGGAGGAGTTCACCCGGACGCTGGCGGTCATGGAGAGCAGTTCCGGGTCCGTGGATCGGAATTTCCAGACCATGGCGGACACCACCGAGTTTGCCCAGCAGCGCATGGTCAACGCGGCGGAGAACCTGCGCATCGCTATCGGCGACCAGCTCAACCCGGCGCTGGAAAAGCTGTACGATGCCGGGGCGGACGCCTTTACCTGGGCGACGGACTTCGTGGAGGACCATCCGTGGGTGGTGAGCGCCGTTACCGGGTTGACTACGGCACTGGGGGCGCTGGCAATTGGAGCGGCAGGTCTGGCAGTCGCGGAGACTGCCATTGGCGCGCTGGGCGCCGCATTGGCGGCTCTGTCTGCTCAGCCCATCGTGCTTGTAGCAGGGGCAATAATCGGTCTGGTGACGGCGATTGGCACCTATTGCGCATCGGTGGATGACGGCACCGCGGACACGAAGGAGTTCACCAAGTCTCTCAAAGAATCCAAGGCCGCCTATGAGGACTTGATGGACACAATCGCGGGGCGGCAGACCGACCTTGAGACCCTGGTGGCCACCTTAGAGCGCCTGCTGGGGCAGGACAACAAAACCGACGCCACAAAAAACACCATCAAGCAGATCGTGGACGAGCTGAACGAAGCCCTGCCGGAGCTGGGGCTTGTCTACGACGATGTGACGGACTCCATCAACCTGACCACCAAGGCCATTCGGGATATGGCAGACGCTTCCGCCGACCAGGATGAGTATAACGCCAAAATGGAGCGGCTGAGGGAGCTCCAGATTGAGCGGACCGATATTACTGAGCGGTTGAAGGAAGCGGAGGAGGCCCTGGCGGAAGCCCAGAAGGAGGTCATTGAGCCGCTTCCGTCGTACTTTGACATCGCGGCAGACTACAACGCTGCCCTGGAGGAGGGCGCCGAAGCCGCCAGCGCCCAGCAGGCTGCCGTAGATGAGCTTACCGCCACATTGGAAGCCAACGCAGCCGAAATCGCGGTGTTGGAAGCGGAGACCAACGCGTACCTTCAGCAGCAGGCCGACGCGGCCGCCAAGACCGAGGCCATGACGGCCACAATGGGCGGGCTCATTGACCAGATGAAGCAGCTGGAGGCGGAGTATGCCGAGAGCTACCAGTCCGCCTATGACAGCATCAGCGGCCAGATAGGCCTATTTGAGGAGATGGACGGTAAGGCCAAGACCACCATTGACAGCTTGATCGAGACGCTGGAGGGGCAGGTCTCCTATCTGGACGACTACGCCGCCAACATCCAGAAAGCCATGGAGATGGGCGTAGATGAGGGCCTGATCAAGCAGCTGTCGGACGGCTCCCAGGAGTCCGCGCAAATTTTGGCGGCCATCGTGGAGGGCGGCGAGGACAAGGTCACGGAGCTGAACGAGCAGTTTGCCAGGGTCCAGGAGGGCAAAGAGACCTTTTGCTCCACCGTAGAGGAAATGGAGAAGGCCTTTGACCAGACGATGGCCGATGTTGTCAGCGACCTGGATGATGCCATCAAGGAGTTAGATTCTTACGAGGAGCTTTACCAGGCCGGTATAAATAATGTCCAGGGCCTGATCGACGGCACTTTGAGCATGAAAGATGTGCTGATGTCCGCTTATGAAGGATTGGGGCTCAGCAGTCTTGCAGCTTATAAGCGTCCTGTTAGACAGCAGTCCCCGTCCAAAGAGTTCGCGAAAATCGGCAGTTATGACGTCCAGGGCCTGATCCAGGGCGCGGAGGCGGAGAAGGCCAACCTGTCCGCCGCCTATGAAAATCTGGCCAAGATGGCGATGGAGAGCTACGCGGCCGGCGTGCTGAACAACGCGGACAAAATCGCGCAGGCCCTGGATGAGGTCAAGGCCGCGTTCCAGGATTTTGAGGGCTTCGTCGACCTGAAGTCCAGCGTGGGCGACCTGGAGTACCAGCTTTGGGAGCGCACGGATGGCAAGAACGCGTCCGATGTGGAGAAGTACGCCCGGCAGCTGAAGCTGCTGGAGCAGCAGCAAAAGGACCAGGCGGAAATCGTAAAAGCCGCTGCCGCTGAATATGAAGCGGCGGTGAAGCTGTACGGCGAGGGCACGGCAGGCAGTTTGGAATACCAAAAAGCCCTGCTGGAGGAGAAGCTGGCCTGGCAGGATCTGCTGGATGAGATCGAGAAGGTCTCTGCGGCCAAGCAGAAGGCAGCGGGGGATCTCGCGCTCTTGAAGGCTCAGGTCGAGTGGTACAATTCCGGGCTGGGACGGGCCGAGTCGGTGGCCAAGGCCGCCGGGTACATCACGCCGCAGGAGGTGGCACAGATCGCCAACCTCAGCATGGTTACGCCGGACGGCAGACCGTTCGACGCCGCTTACGAGCAGGCGAGTCAGGACATGATGGCCAGTATGGCCCGGAGCCAGCCCACCCACATGGAAGCGCCGTCGGTGTCGGAAAGGCTGGAACAGCAGATGGAAGCCATGACGGCGGGCATGGTCAACGCCATTTCCGGCATTGCGCAAAACGGCAGCAGCCCGATCGTCATCGCTAAAGTGATGGTGCCGGATGGCCGGGTGTTGGCTGAGACCACATTTAACGATCTGGTGGACTATGGCGATGCCAACGGCACCCCAATTTTGAATCCAAGGTGGTGATCCTCCATGCGTATGGGCATGACCCAGTTGATTTTAGACACAGGCGGCTCCGCTGTCATCCTGCCCGAGAGCCGGAAGGGCGGTTATACCGCCCAGTTTACCCCCCTCTCTGTGGATGTGGAGATGGTCACCGGGCGGCTGACGCGGGAGCTGCGGGGCAACGTGTGGGTGCTGAACTACCAGTATAACTACTTGAAAGAGGAGATGAAAAACCGGGTCATCGCCGCCTGTGAGAAGGGCAAACGGACGCCCATTGAATGCGATTTCCTTACCCCCGATTCCGGCGGGGCGCTGCGTCATTCCCGGTTCTGGGTCACCAAATTTACCTATCCCAAATTCTACTGGGGCAAAAATGACCACGGGACGCTGATTCCCCTGTGGGGCGGCTTCTCCCTGACGCTCCGGGAGGTGAAGCCCGGTGATTAAATCCAGCGAAATGTACCAGGAAGCCATCGTGGCGGACGCTCGGCGGATGTACGTCAAGGCCGTGGTGGACATCGAGGATCCCGACCTTGTGCAGGGCGAGGCCACGGCCAGCGAGCAGGAGCCGGGGATCTCCCGGCCCGCGCAGGTGTGGGACAAAAACTTCACCCTGGACGCCAGCTACGCCGCTCTGGAACCGAACCGCTGGATTCTGGACGGGAAAACCAAGCTCCGACCGGCGGACGCCGCCACCCGGGACTGGGAAGCGGGGCTGGTGGGGGCGGTGCTCTCTGGGGAGGACGGCGTATTCCCCGTGCCCCAGTGGGCGCAGATCAGTTTTACCAATGTAGGCATCCTCCAAGCCTGCGCCGTGGCGTTTTCAGACCGTCCGAGCGACGGCGTGGCGGCAGATTTTACCGTGGAGGTACTCAGCGAGGGCGTGGCCTACTACACCAAGACGGTGGAGGGAAATAACCAAGCCCTTGTATCCGTCACCGGCTTCCGGGTGAACAATCCCGACGCCATCCGGGTGACGGTCACCCGGTGGAGCCTGCCGGGACGGCGGATGCGGGTGACGGAGATTGTCCCCGGCGTGTACGAGGTGTGGACAGGAAACGAGATATCCGAGTTTAGCGCAAAGTACCAGGGAGACCCATCCTGCCGCACTCTCCCTTATGGTACTTATCACATTGCAATGGACAACCAAAACCGCCGATTCGACCCCCGTGCCAAGGACGGGATATTTCTCATGCTGGAGGATCGGCAGGGCATTTCGTTTTACATGGGACCCGAACTGCCGGACGGCACGGTGGACTACAAACCATTAGGCGTGGGATATCAGGCGAACGGCGGCTGGAAAACCGGCGACAACAGCATGACGATGGCCTGGGATCTGATGGACATCATCGGGCTGCTGTCCAGCAGAAAATTTATGCCGCCGGAGGTTATGCCCACTACGCTGAAGTGCTTGGTGGAAACTTTGGCGGGACAGTTGGGGGAGAACTTCGCTCATCGCGTCCGTGTTGACCCGGACTACGCCGATCTGCCCGTATCCATCCAGGCGGACACCGCCAAAGAAATGACCTGCGGCGAAATCCTGCGCTGTGCGTGCATGGCCACCGGCACCTGGCCCCGGGCGGATCAGTCCACGGGGTATCTCGCCGCTGAGCCGCTATGGAACGAGGGCAACAAGCTCACCCTGGACAACCTGAACAAATACCCCGTCATGTCCGCCAACGAGGACGCGGCGACAGTTACGGTCAACGGTTACACGGCGGAGGGCAACGCCCCGGCCTGCGGCAACACAGTGGAGGTGGAGAATCCGTTTATTACGGATAATGTGGCGGCAGCCCGCTCCCTGCTCACCTGGTATGGCGGGGACAAGATAGAGACCACCGGCCGGGGCGACCCGTCCAGCGAGATCGGCGACGTGGACACGATCTGGCTGGCCGAGGGGAATGCCACCACCGCCCGCCGGATCAAGCAGCAGCTGTCCATATCCGGCGGTGTCCTTAGGAATTGCACCAGCACCTTCATTCGTGGAGACGGGCTGTTTTTGTTTACCGAGCGGGAGCAGTTTTTGGAGTCCGGCACGTTTACGGTGCCGGAGGGCGTGTGGAAGCTTCGCGTCATCCTGGTGGGCCACGGCAGCGCGGGCTGGTCCGGCGAAGACGGCAAGTGGAACAACAACAGGAACCAGTTTATGGGCGAGTTCTCTTATCCTCAGACAGTCAAC
>JAAVID010000097.1 GCA_014799395.1 Oscillospiraceae bacterium
ACCGCGAAAAAAATCCGTTGAAAAACTTTCTCGTATTTTTTCGCGTTATAAAGCCGTTTATTCGTCTTTCAAAAAAATAGCTTGTTTTTTTTCCGGAATTTTAAAAATTTTGTAACCTTTTTGTAACTTTTGTTTGTGCAAAGTGCCAAAAATTTATTCAACCGTTTTGTAAACGATAACAAAAACCAAAATATATAAAAAATCCCCGTCGTTTTTTGACGAGGATTTTTCATCGGTTATCAAACAGGGTGAACCTTGTTGGTCTTGTCCGCGTGGACCGCGTCAACGCCGACTTTTCTGTCGCGCTGCTTCTCGAAGAAGCCCGGGGCTACCTTCGGGAACATCGCGTAGGTGAGGATATCCTCGACCGTGGGATCGTCAACGTAAGCCTTAGCCTCTTCCTTCATCTTGTCGAACTCGGGAGAGAGCTGATCCGCGGGACGGCAGGTGATAGGCTCTTCGCCGCCGAGTATCTTCTTGCGGAACTCGGGATCGATCTCAACGGGCGTTCTGCCGTACTCGCCCTTTACCATGCCCTTGAACTCCTTGGTAACGGTCTTGTAGCGCTCGCCCATAATGATGTTGAACACCGCCTGCGTGCCGACGATCTGCGAGGTGGGCGTTACGAGCGGCGGGAAGCCGCTGTCCTTGCGCACTCTCGGAACTTCCGCGAGAACCTCGTCGAGCTGATCCGCCTTGCCCGCCTGCTTGAGCTGAGAAAGCAGATTGGAGAGCATTCCGCCCGGAACCTGGTAAATAAGCGCCTTTGTGTTGGTCGCGAGCATCGAAGGGTCGAGCAGACCGCTGTCGATGTACTTCTTGCGCAAGCCCATAAAGTACTCGCGAACCTCGCCGAGCGCCGCCAGATCGATACCCGTATCGTAATCCGTGCCCATAAACGTAGCCACGATAGACTCGGTAGGCGCGTGAGAAGTACCCAGCGCCAGCGGCGACATAGCCGTATCGACCATATCAACGCCCGCCTCTACGGCCTTGATGATACACATCGAAGCCAGACCCGAGGTATAGTGCGTGTGGAGCTGGATCGGCACTTTAACAGCCGACTTTAAGTCCTTAACAAGGCTCTCCGCCTCGTAAGGAGTGAGCAGCGCCGCCATATCCTTGATACAGATGGAGTCCGCGCCCGCGCTCTCGATCTGCTTAGCGTAGTTCATATAGTACTCGTGAGTGAACACGTCGCCCGTTGTGTACGAAATAGCTACCTGAGCGTGACCGTTCTCCTTCTTAGCCGCCTTGATAGCGGTCTCGAGGTTGCGGATATCGTTCAGCGCGTCGAAAATTCTGATAATGTCGATACCGTTCGCGATAGACTTCTGAACGAAATACTCAACAAGGTCGTCCGCGTAGTGACGGTAGCCGAGCATATTCTGTCCTCTGAACAGCATCTGGAGCTTGGTGTTGGGCATTTCCTTGCGGAGAATGCGAAGTCTCTCCCAAGGATCCTCGTCGAGGAAGCGAATGCAGGAGTCGAACGTCGCGCCGCCCCAGCACTCCGCGGAATAGAAGCCTATCTTATCCATTGTCGACAGGATAGGACGCATATCGTCCATAGACATTCTCGTGGCGAGCAAGCTCTGGTGCGCGTCACGGAGAACGGTTTCTGTTATTTTCAATTTAGCCATATTTGTTCTCCTTTAGTTAAGAGTAACAACGGGAGCGCCCGTCTCAACGGACTCGCCCTTGTTTACGCAGACAGCCGCAACAACGCCGTCCTTGTCGGAAACGATGTCGTTCTCCATCTTCATAGCCTCGAGAACCGCGACAACAGTGCCGTTTGATACCTTATCGCCGACCTTTACCTTAATGTCAACGATAGTGCCTCTCATCGGCGCGTTGATGGGAGTTCCGCCCGCGGCAGCAGCCTTGGGAGCGGGAGCAGCCTTCTTCGGTGCGGCAGCCTTGGGAGCGGCAGCGGGCGCGGAAACCTCTCCCGCCTCTTCGACAGTAACGTCATAAGCGTTTCCGTTTACGGTGATAACATAATTCTTCATATTTCAATACCTCACTTAATTTTTATCAGAAAGTATAATTCGCGTGCTTTCTCTTCGGGCTGAGATTTTTCGCGTCGCACATAGCAAGCGCGCCCGAAACCGTCTCGCGCGTATCCGCAGCGTCGATAACTCCGTCTACCATACCGAGCGAAGCCGCCGTGAACGGGTCGGTCGTGAGCTCCTCGCCCATAAATACCTTGCCCGCCTCGGGGTTCATGGGAGCTATCCGAGCGTTCTCCCACGCGTAGCTGAGATCCGCGCTGTCAAACGCCGCGTAAGCCGCGCCGAACGCCTTGCCCTTGATAACGTTCACCTTTACGGTAGTCGCGGTCGCGTATACCTGCGCCAGTCTCGCGCAGTCGCGAACGCTGCCCGCCAGCTCCGCCGCCGAGCTTCCCTCAAAGCCCTCGGTGTCCACGATAGTCACAACGGGGATCGAGAACAGATCGGCAAACTGAACGAAACGCGCTATCTTAGCGCAGTCCGCGCTGTTCAGCTTTGCAGCCTTATCGGTCGCGACAAAAGCGACGGTAGTGCCGTCCAGAGCGCCCAAAGCGGTATAAGCCGCCGCGCCGAACTTCTCGCCGAACTCGATAACGCTGCCCTTCTGAGCGACAGCCGCCGTGATGTCCGCGCCGCTCATGGAAGCGGAGATCGCCGCGTCGTTATCGGGAGCTTCGGTGTTCGCGCCGACAAACAGATTGTTCTCGGGGAGCACCGCAACGAGCTTCTTAGCCTTTGCCACAGCGTCGGAGTCGTCCTTTGCCAATATCTGGCAAACGCCCGACTTCGCCGCGTTCTCCGCCGAGCCCGCGCCCGCGAGCTTGCCGTCCGCGTTATTGAACGGCGCGGTAAGGAACAGCTCGCTCTTTTCTGCCGCGATAACAACGTCCGACATAGCCGCCAGCATAGCCGCGCAGCCCGCGCATACGCCCGTTACCACCGCGATCTGCGGAACAACGCCCGAGACCGCCGCGGAAGCCTTCATAATGTCGCCGTAAGCGGAGAGCACAGCCATACCCTCGTTGATGTCGCCGCCCTTGCTGTCGTAAAAGCCGACAACGGGAAAGCCGTTCTTAGCCGCGAGGTCGTAAACGCGCTTGATCTTGAGCGCCGCAGCCTTGTTCACCGCGCCGCCCTTTACGGAAACGTCCTGCGCGAACGCGTAGACCGTAGTACCGTCAACGCTTCCGCAGCCCGCGACTACCGAGCTCAGCTCGCCCTCCGCGGACAGGAACTTGTCCAGCTCCTTAAAGCTGTCCTCGTCGAAAAATGCCGCGAGCCTTTTTCTCGCGTCGCTGTCGGGAACGCTCTGTTCCATTTCAGCCAAGGATTTTGTTACTGCCATAGTATATCCTCCATTTATTATAAGTATGGCAATTTAATGCCAAAAAAATATCCATAATAATTATACTACTTTGGGAAATAAATAACAAGTGAATTTTTCAACTAATTTCATTTTTTACGTTTTACAACAAAATCAACCACATTTTTTGGTGATTTTACACAAAGAAATTTCTCCGAGAATAAAGGAACTTTCGGTATAGAAGTATTTCGGTGCCGAGCGACTGCGCCCGACACCGAGATTTTCTATGAAACGAAAAAGAAAACGGAGGAACTAGGTCAACCTTTACAACCCTTATCGAAAAAAGCCGCTATGCTCTCCATTACGGGCTCGGTGCGGATAAAGCCGAGATTTTTCAGCCGTCCGAGCTGTTCGGGCAGGTCGAACCTCGCGCGGTCTATGCCGTGCAGGGTCATCAGGTTCAGTATCGCGCGGACCAGTCCGTCCGTGAAATAGTCCTCGCACTCCAGCTCGTCGATAACGAACATATCCCCCTCGAGGAAGCCCGCTATCCTGCCGAGGCTTTCTTCTCCGTCGCGCGCGCAGAACTCAATTTTATCCAAATTTTCCTTATTCTGTAATATCTCAACCATTACCGTCTGCCCCTTTCGGTTTTCTTCGCCGATTTTCCTATCGCCGCGCGGAGAATGCGCAGCTCCTCCTTGGTGAGGTCGCGCCACTCGCCCGGCTTGAGCATACCCAGCTTGACCCCGCCGACGGCAACGCGGCGCAGTCTGCCGACGTTAAGCCCCACCGCCGTACACATACGGCGTATCTGCCTGTTCAGCCCCTGCTTGATGACGATACGCAGCACCGTGCGTTCGGGCTCTTCGACGAGAACGTCCACCGTACACGGTAAGGTCACCTTGCCGTCGTCGAGCTCCACGCCCGTCGACAGCCGCATCAGCTGTTCCTCGCTCACTCTGCCGTCTATCGTCACCCGATACGTCTTGCTGACGTGCTTCGACGGGTGAGTTATCTCATTCGCGAAAGCGCCGTCGTTGGTGAACAGCAGAAGCCCCTCGGAGTTCCTGTCCAGTCTCCCCACGGGCACGACGCGCTCCTCCACGCCCTCCAGCAGGTCGGCGGCGATCTTTCTTCCCTGCTCGTCCGACATAGTGGTGATGTAGCCGCGCGGTTTGTTGAGCATTATGTAGCGCTTTTCGGCGGGCGCTGCGCCGATAGTCTCGCCGTGGATCTTTATAACGTCGCGCGCGTCAGCCTTGTCGCCGAGCGAGCAGGGTCTGCCGTTCACCGTGACCGCGCCGCGCGAAATGAGCTCCTCCGCCTTGCGCCGCGAGCAGTAGCCGCTTTCGGCAATTATCTTCTGAATCCTTACCTTTTCCATTTTGACCTCTTTTTCATTATACATTAACGAATATGAAACATCAATTTTTGGCGGTACAAACGAGTACCGCCAAAAAATTATGCGAAATTACGCGTAAATACCGAAGACCGAAAGTATCCTCTGCCACACGCTGAGCTCCCCATTGTCCGCCGAGACGTCCTCGTCCGCGTACAAGGGAACCGACCTCACGACCTTGCCGTCGAGCAGGAACTCTATGCTTCCCAATCGGTCGCCTTTGAGAACATCGTTATACACCATTCTCGGCAGAAGAACGCGCCGTTCGAGCTTGGTGCGCTGTTCGGGAGTAAGCGCCATTGTGACCGTATCCGCGTACACGCCGACAGTCTGTCCCGTTCCCGCGACCGAGACCTTAGCCGAACAGCCCGTCTCCAGCGGATAAGCGCTCACCTTTGTGAAGCCGTAGTCGAGCATTTTCGTGTGGTCGTTCCAGTCGTCGCCCGCGTTGAGCGTTACCGCGATAAGCGTCACTCCGTCACGCTCCGCCGCCGAGACGAGACATCTTCTCGCGTTGTCGGTAAAGCCCGTTTTCACGCCGATAGCGCCCTCGTACCGCTGAAGCATTTTGTTGGAGTTGTACAAGGTGCGCTTGTACGGCGGATCTCCGAACTCCACCTCCGCCGAACGGCACTTTACTATCTCACAAAAGACCTCGTTGCGCATAGCGTAAGCCGTAAGCATTGCGAGCTCGCGCGCGGTGGTGTAATGCCCCTGCGCGTCAAGCCCCGAGGGAGTGGCGAAATGCGTATTCACAAGCCCGAGCTCGGCAGCCTTGTCGTTCATCAGCTTGACGAACGCTGAGATGCTTCCCGAGACCGAGACCGCCGCCGCGTTTGCCGCGTCGTTGCCCGAAGGGAGCAGTATCCCGTACAGCAGGTCGCGCCGCGAAACGCGGTCGCCCTCCTTCAAGCCCATGGACGTACCCTCGACCATTATCGCCATGCTGTCCACGGTGAATTCGCTGTCCAGGTCGCCCGCCTCTATCGTCAGTATCGCGGTCATAATCTTGGTCGTCGAAGCCATGGCGCGCTGTTCGTCCGCGTTTTTCTCGTACAGCACCGTGCCCGTCTCCGCCTCGATAAGCACCGCGCTCGCCGCCGAAGTGCTGACGGCGGAAGCGTTCACGCGAAAGATCGGCAGAACTGTCGCCAATATCGTCAATACGGCGGCTAAAGCAATGATTTTCTTCAATTAGATCACCCCGTTGAAAAATGTTTTCAACGGTAGTATGCGGCATTCTTGTAAAATTATTCCTCGGTTTTATCGGGCTTCTTCATACCCTTGAGCTTATCGATAAGCCCGGGAAGCGCGTCCATAACGCCCTCAACGGGAGAGGTCTTTCCGCCGAGCTCCTTAAGCTCGACGTCGCCGTCCTCCTTGATGATGATAAACGCCACGGGCTTTACGGTAACGCCCGCGCCCGAGCCGCCCGCGAACTTCTCCGAGACCGCCGTGGGAAGGTCGCTTCCGCCCGAAGCGAAGCCGAACGATACCTTGGAAACGGGGATTATCGTAGTGCCCTCCGCGGTTATCGGTTCGCCGATAATGGTGTTTACGTCCACCATTTCGCGTATTTTCTCCATAGAAACTCCCATAATGCCCTCAATAGGATGTGCCATAATTTACTCCTTTCAAAACGCAATGCATACCTCGATACACATTATTTCTTAATGAACTTATCAACAGCCGACTTTGCCTCGGCGTGAGAGTTATAAAACCTTACCGCCCTCCCGAGAAGCGTAAACACAAAAGCCAGCGCTGCCAGCAATGTAAGCCTTGCCTCCAGATAACACTCGGCGGTCGTCCTTTCGCTTTGGAAATCCACGTCTATATGCAGGTCGTCAATGGGCTTCAGCGTAAAGAAGCTGTCTATCCAGCCCAGCGCGTTCCCGACGAGGATATTCACTCCGCCGAAGGTCAGCGCCGCCTTTGCCGCGTCCTCTCCGCCGCAGACTATCTCAAGCGCGAAACGCGATATTCTTGTCCGCTTGAGGAGCTTTTTCAGCGGCTTTCCGAGACTGTCCATAACCAGCTTCACGACCTCGAAAATATCACCGAGAGTTTTTTCTTTTTCGGGAGCTTCCGCCGTTTTAGAGGACTTTTCCTCTTTGACCGCCTCTTTTTCGGCGTTCCCCGTTTTGACGGTATCCGTCTTGACGGCTTCCGTTTTGACGTCCTTTGCCGCGGACTTCGCGGCTTTTTTGACCCTTTTATCCTTTTTACGGGTCTTTTTCTTTACCGCGGGTATCTTCACTATCGTAAAGAACAGATAGCTTATCCTCAAATAAATATCCCCGCGGAAATCGAAAATAACCGTAACATTGCACAAAAGCAGGACAAGCAGCACTATAAGCACAGTCCCCGCTATTATCCAGCCCAAAAAACCACCTCCCGATCATCTTACTCGGAAGTATCTCCCGTATCGTCCGCGCTCTCCGCGCCGCCGTCATCGCCGAATTCCGTCATTTCCTCGTACTCGTCAAAATCTATCTGGTCGGTACTGCCGGGTATCGGCGGCAGATTTTCGAGACTGTTGAGCCCGAAGCACCTTAAAAACGTGTCGGTCGTCCTGTACGCGATAGGTCTGCCGGGAACGTCGTTCAGTCTGCCGTGCTCCTCGAGAAGCTCGCGCTCGGTAAGGCTTCTCACCACGCCCGAGCTGTCCACGCCGCGCACCTGGTCGATAAATCCGCGCGTTACGGGCTGATTGTACGCGACTATCGCCAGGACCTCCAGCGCCGCTGGCGACAGCGGGGTCTGCCTGCGCGTCTCCATCGCCGTCTTGATATACCGCGCGAATTCGGGCTTTGTCATCATCTGATAGCTGCTGCCCAGCTTTCCGATAGTAAACGCGCTGCCCTGCTCGCCGTAACGGTCGTTGAGCCGCTCCACTATGCGCTCTACGGTCTCCTGCTCTATCTCCGCGGCTGCCGCGAGCTTGTCCGCCTCGATTGGCTCTCCGTGCGCGAAAAGCACCGCCTCCACGACCGCCATTCCCTCGCTGAATTTCACTCGCTCTCCCCGCTTTCCTCCGCGTTATTTTCAAGCGCCGCAAGCGCCCTGTCCTCGGCGGTCGCGAGACGTATGCTCGCGCCGTCCTCCGAGATGATTATCCTGCCGTCCTTTGAAAGCTCCAGTATAGCCAGAAACGTCGCGACCTTTCTTGAGCGCGGCTGACCCTCGTACAGCTCGGTCATAGGCACATTCGGCTTTTGCCGCAGGCTTTTCAGTATCGAGAACACGCCCGTAAACACCGTAACATAGCTCTTCTCGACGACGGGCGCGGGCGGGCGCACATTAAACGAAGCCTTGCGCCGCGAGCGCTCCGAGACAGCGCTGTACGCCAGCAGTATCTCCTCGGGCTGATGAATCAGCCGATAGGTGTTGTCAATGTCTATCTTCACGGGCTCGCGGACGTAGATAGTATCGCCCATAAAGCGCTTTTTCAGCCGCCCCGCCATAGTTTTGCAGAGCGCCAGCTCGATAAGCGCGCCCTGTAACTCGCGCTTCATCTGCTCGGCTTCCTCTTTCGGGAGCAGAGCCGCGGATTTTATCAATATCAGCCGCGCCGCCATTTCGAGAAAATCCGACGTGACCTCTATATCCGCCTCGGTCATTCGCTCGAGATACAGCATAAACTGGTCGAGCAGCACCGTTATCTCAATATCCTGGATGTTCAGCTTATGCTTCTGGATAAGCATTAACATCAGGTCGAGGGGTCCCTCAAAGACCTCCAGCTTAAAATTAAGTTCCGTCATAGCTTAACAAATGAACCTCGTTATCAGGTCAAGGAACCGCAGCACTCCGTTTTCGAGGAACATCAGCGGCGTGTCCAGAACGTTGGAGATAAGTAGCACGAACACGATAAAGTGGATTATCTGCCCGTTTTTCTCCATAAAATACAGCGCCTTGCCCGGCAGAAAGCTCGACAGAATGTGATAGCCGTCAAACGGAGGTATCGGGATAAGGTTGAATATTCCGAGGAATATGTTTATCTGAATTATCTGACCTAAGCCCAGCATAATGTATATCGCGGTCTGTCCCGTCAAAACGCCCGACACTATCATTATCTTGTAAATTATCATCACGACAAGCGCGAGGAGAATGTTCGACAGCGGACCCGCCAGCGACACGAGGACGTTCGCGGTGCGTATCGAGGTCTTGCGGCAGTTGCGCAGGTCAACGGGAGTGGGCTTCGCCCAGCCGATACAGCATATGCACATACATATCGCGCCCATGGGGTCGATATGCGCGAGGGGGTTGAGGGTCACTCTGCCCTGCCGCTCCGCCGTGTCGTCGCCGAGTATCTTCGCGACCAGCGCGTGAGCGCACTCGTGTATCGGAAAGCACAGGAAAATAATTACGAACACCGAGAAAAATCTTATCACGACTTCAAGGAGATCGCATCTTCCCGCGAAATAGTCAAATAAATATAATAAAGCGCCTTTCACTTTAGTCCTCCAAAAATAATGTATCGTTTGTTCAAAAGATATACAATATATATTATAACCCAATTCGGAATATATTTCAAGGGGTATTTGGGAAAATTTGCGAAAAAAATTGTCCTCCCCGAACTTCGGGAGAGGACAAACCGTTAGTTTATTTTATCAACTATCTCCGACAATACGTCCACGGAGCTTTTCAGCTCGTCGAACTCGCCGTAATTGTCGCGGTAAAGCTCGACTATGAACGCGCCGTTGTAGCCGTGCGAGAACATCTTCCTCGCGAACGCCGAAAAGTCGAATTTGCCCTTGCCGACGGGCAGACAGTCGCGGCTCTCGTCGCCGTCCGAGAGGTGACAGTGCACAATGCTCCCGCCGAGCGCGTCGACGTACTCGAGCGGATTTTCCCCGCTTCGCCGCGCCTGTTTGAGGTCGAGCACGAACTTCGCGCTGTCGCCGAGCTCGCGCTTCATCATCTTCAAAAACTCCAGCCGCCCCGACAAGCAGTAATGCACGTTCTCCTGCGCGACGGTTATGCCGTATTCCCTGCCGACCTCGCTCAGCATACGGAACTGGTTCAGATAGTGCGACACCGTGCACTTGCTGCTGAGTATCGCCCCGTGCAGCACGAACACCTTTGCGCCGAGCTTGTTCATACTGCCGAAAAATCCCGTGTACAGCTCGATCATTTCCTCAATGCGCCTGTCGTAGGTCGAGAACAGAAACACGCTCTCCATAGGCGACGAGAACGGGTGAAACGACGTTACGGTCATTCCGTTCCTGTCGCGGATTTCGCACATCTGCGAAATGTAAGGCTCGCCCGCCTCGCGCGTGGAGTTCGCGAAAACCTCCGCGCATTTCACGCCGAGCCGCGCCAACTCCGCGAACGCGTCCTCGACGTGCAGCGGATATAAAGAGGCGGTCGATACGCCGATATTTATTTTCATCTGGTATACCCTCACCGTTCAAAATATGTCTTGTTAAAATTATAACATATTTCAACGGAAAAATCAAGAATATTTTTAACATTTTGCCAAATAATAACCAAAAAAGCAAGGAGATATTTTTATGGCAATCGTTTTAATAAGAGCGGTCATTTTATACATCGTCATCACCTTTTCGCTGAGACTTATGGGCAAGCGGCAGCTCGGAGAACTCCAGCCGTCGGAGCTTGTGGTGACGATACTCATCTCGAATATCGCGGCGATACCCGTCGAGGACAGCTCCGTGCCTATGATAATGGGCATAGTCCCGATATTGACGTTGGTATGTCTCGACGTTATCATGTCGGGGATAATGCTCAAATCCGCGAAGGTGCGCAAGCTGATGATAGGCAGTCCGCGCATTATCATCTCCGAGGGGGATATACTCCAGAAAGAGATGAAGCGCCTGCGCTACACCGTCGACGACCTCACCGAGGCAATGCGCGAACAGCAGATATTCGACATAACCCAGATACACTACGCGATAGTCGAGACGACGGGAAAGATCAACTTTCTGCTGAAAAAGGACTATCAGCCCGCCGAAAAGCAGGACGTCGGCAAGGGCGGAAGCACCGACAATCCGCCCTCGGTGATAATCCGCGACGGCATTACCGACAACGAACAGCTGCGGCTGCTCGGTCTCGGGGAACAATGGCTTACGAAAATTCTGCGTGAAAACAACGTCGGCATAAAGGGCGTGTTCTTGATGATCGCCGACCGGAACGGCAACCACACCATAATTAAAAAAGCGGGGTGAAAAGCGTGAACAGAATAATCATCAGCATTGTGATACTGTGCGTTATGTCGGTAGGCTGCTTTATCTCGGTCGGCGTTGTGGACAGCTTTGCCGGCAAGGTACTCGCGAAGATCGACGAGGTGGAAAAAGCGTATGAGGAGCAGGACAAGGAAAAGTCCTCCAAGGCCGCAAAGGAGCTTCAGGACGAATGGAAAGACTTTACCAATATGGCGATACTTGTAAACGACCTGGGACACGCGGTCGAAATAACCAGCTCGATCGCCGAAGTATATTCCTTCGCGCAGGAACTTAACGAGGAGCTTTACGCCGCCTGCGACCGCGCTCAGGCGCAGATCGAGATGTTCCGCGATATGCAGAAGCCGACCCTGTGGAAGATACTGTAAACGCCGCGCGAATAAATTTCCTTTATCGCGGAAAAATACAGGCGATAAGCCGATAGGAGAAAACAATGGAAGAAAATGTAAACACAAGATTATCCCCCGAGCTTCCCGTGGATATTTCACTTGACCGCAACCTCGCGAACATCAAGAAGTACACGGACAATTCGTCGGATATTATCGTCAAAACGGGAATGGTCTGCGGAAACAGGCTCGCGGTGCTCACCTGCGAGGGAATGACGGGCACGGACACCCTCGCCGAGCTTGTATACGGCAAGCTGAACGACCTGGCGAACCGCGAGATAATGCCGCCCGAAACGCTTATGTCCTGCTTTTTCGAGGTGTATATGATGGCTGCCGAGCAGCTTAGCTTAACGAACCTCGGCGATTTAGTCCTGAAAATGCAGTCGGGCTTCGCGGTCATTCTCGTTGACGGCTGCACACGCGCGATCGGTATCGGGATACAGGGCTACAAGTCGCGCGGTATCGACGAGCCGTCGAGCGAGCTGAACGTCCGCGGCTCGCGCGAGGGCTTTGTGGAGGTCATACGCACAAATATGTCGATGATACGCCGCCGTATCAAATCGCCGACCCTCGTTTTCGAGCTTCAGACCCTCGGCGACCGCTCGAATACCGACGTGTGCCTTTGCTACATCTCGGACAAGGTATCGCCCGAATTGCTTGAGAATATCAAGAAACGTCTTAAATCGGTCAAGCTGAACACGATACTCGAGAGCGGCTACTTGCAGCCGTATTTCGAGGGCAGCGGCGGCTGGTTCTTCTCGGAATGCGGAACCTGCGAGCGCCCCGATACGTTTGCCGCGAAGCTGTACGAGGGGCGCGTGGGCATACTCGTGGACGGCACGCCGTTCGCATTGGTTATACCTCACCTGTTTATCGAGAGCTTTCAGACCCTCGACGACTACACGCAGAAGCCGTTCTACGCGTTTTTCATAAGGTTCGTGAGACTTACCGCGTATTTTATAACGCTGTTTCTGCCCGGCGCGTACGTCGCGATAGCTTCGTATAATCCCGAAATGCTCCCGTCGGCTTTGATACTGAATTTAGCCGCCGCCGAGCAGACCGCGCCGTTCTCGCTTATGGTGGAATGTCTGTTTATCCACTTTATGTACGAGATTCTCCGTGAAGCCGGGATACGTCTGCCGCGCCCCATCGGTCACGCGATAGGCGTTGTGGGCGGTCTCGTTATCGGCGATATAACGGTGAGCGCGGGGCTGGTCGGCGCGCCTATGGTCTTGGTAGTGGCGCTTTCGGGATTATGCAGCTTTGTAGTGCCGACTATGTACGAAAAAACGGTCGTGCTGAGGTTTTTGTATATTATTGCGGGCGGAGTTTTCGGGCTGTACGGACTGCTGATAATGGCGGGCGCGGTCATAATAAAGATGTGCTCGCTCAACACCTACGGTATCCCCTATATGGCGCCTATCTCGCCGTTCTCGCCGAAAGCGTCGCGCGATATGCTGGTAAGGGCGGGCTGGAAGAAAATGGCTAAGGGCGATGTTACCGTGCAGAGCCTTAACGGAGCGGAAACGGGAGGTTAATATGACAAAGGAAAATTCAATAAGCGCGCCGCAGTTGTTCTGCGTTTTGCTGCTGTGCAGGCTGAGCGCCGAGATCGTCTATCCGCGAACCGTTTCGGGAACCGCCCGCGAGGGCATTCTCGCGCTTGTTATCGCGGAGGTACTGCGCTTTATCCTCGCGCTGCCCGTTATCATTTACTCGTTCAAGGGGCAGAATATCCACCGCGCGGTCTATAAAAAGAACAGATTTTTCGGGTGGTGCGGAGCGCTGTTCGCGGCGCTGCTGCTCGCTGCCGCGGCTTTGAGGACGCTGTTCAACTCGTCGCAGTTCGCGGTGAAAAATCTCCTCAACGGCGGAGTGAGCTGGATAGTTTTCACCGTCTCGGCGATCTTCGCGGTATACGCCGCGATAACGGGCGCGGAGGCGCTGGCGAGGTCGGGCGCGATATTCCTTATGACCGCCGCGCTGATAACCATAGCGGTCATTCTCGCGGACATTCCGTATATGCATACGGACGGCTTTGCGGCGCAAGGGAGCTTCTCCTCTCTTCTCGGCGATACGTTTGAGAGAATGCTCCGCGGCGGCGATTATCTGATATTCGCGGCGCTGCTGCCGTATGTAAACAAAAAGAAAAGCACATCTTCGGGAAAGACCGCGCTGTGCTTCGCGCTGTTCTCGCTGCTCGGAGGTCTGGTGATAACGGTGACGAGCTGTCTTGTCCTCCGCGATATGTACGGGCTGTGCGAATATCCGCATATCGCGGCGGCTTCGCTGTCGGATATAGCCTTCTTTAAGCGGCTTGACGGGGCTTCGGCGGCTGTGTGGACGCTCTGCGCGGCGTTCAGGAGCGGCGTTATGCTGTTCGCGGCGGGCAGCGCGGTCGCCGAGGTCTACCGCGCGGGACATCCGGCGGCAAAAAAGGTACGAGGTGCGCAATGAAAAAATTAGTGTTAATAATTATCGGAACGCTGCTTCTCACGGGCTGCGAATCGGATATGACCGAGCTCGGCAACCGCGCCATTATACAGGCTGCGGCAATCGACTTCAACGGCAACTATCGGGTGAGCGCCCTGCTGTTCAGCGGCGGAGGGAGCAGCGACACTATCGACGCTTCGCAGGAGAACGTCATCAAGGTCTCGGGCGAGGGCGAAACGCTTGCCGAGGCGATAGACAACATTTCGCTTATCGACGGCAAAAAGCTGTATATGGCGGAGACCAAGCTGCTGATACTCGGCGGCGGCTTTGAAAAGGTGAGCGCCGCGGACGCTCTCGAAACGCTGTATTTCGATATGCGGTGCAGTCTCAATATGCCCGTCTGCTGCGCGGAGAGCGCGGAGGCTCTCACGGACTTACAGTTCACCGAGGGGATAACCTCCGCGGAAAAGCCCTTGGCGCTCATCGAAAACGCGAACAGAATGGGCGTTTCCCCCAAGACCACTCTCCTCGACCTGCTTGCCGACAGCGCGGGCGGGCGAGCCTCGCTCCTCCCGAGGCTCGCCCCGACGAAAAACGGCAGAGGAATGACCGAGGACGGCAGAACAGCCGTGCTGAACGGCTCAAGGTATATGAAAAACGGTATGCTGAACGGCTATTACAGCGAGGTCGAGACCGCCGCGCTTATGCTCCTCTCCGGCAAGTCCGACAAGCTCCTGCTGAATTATCTCCACAACGACGCGGAGCGGACCTGCGAGGCGTACAGCGTCCGCGCCGTTCCCGAGGGGAACAACTGGCGCGTCTCCGCGAAATTCCGCACGCGAAACGGCGGAGCGCTCTCCGAAAGCGAACAGCGTTCCGCGCTGTCGGCGCTCACGGAGCTTATCTCAAGCGCGGCATAGTAAGTCAGTAAGTAAGTAGGTCAGTGCAAGGGCTCTGCCCTTGCATCTCGCCAAAGGGGCAAGCCCCTTTGGAATCCCTGTTCCCAATATTATCTTGATTATGATTTTAAACTTTTCGCTGTAAGGTTATAAGGTTGATTATCTTAAAAGAAAAACCGCAGGAAAATACCCTGCGGTTTTGTTATTATTTATCAAATTTATTCCGCCGTAACTTCTCCCGTGCTTTCCTCCGGCATAACGAAATCGGTAACGGTCACGGAGCTGATGATGATGTCGTTTACGGGCTTGCTCTTTTCGCCGTTCATATCGGTGGTGACATCTGCCGCCGCTATCCTCTCGATAACGTCAAAGCAGTCGTAGACCTGTCCGAAGATCGTGTAGCCGCCGTCCCAGAGCGGATAGCCACCTACGGTGTTGTACTTCTCGACGATCTCATCGGACGCCTTTTCTATCATATCCGCGAGGTTGGTGTAGTACGCCTCCATATACACGGTGTTGTCGTACGCGGGGTCGGTGCTTTCCATTCCCTCCTCCAGCTTCGCGGTGAACTCGGCAGCCTTTGCGCGGATAGTCGCGGGGTCGTACTGCGTGATGTCGGTCTTTGTCTGAGCGGTAACTATGTAGAACTGCGTGGTGTTCTGTCCGTTCTGGTTCGCGTAGCCGAGCGCTCCGTAAAAATTACGCAGATCCTGGCTCGTCTCGATATCAAACGAGGTCGCTTTGCCCAGAAGCGCCGTGCCGCCCGTTCCGTCGCCGTTCAGCGAGCCGCCCTGTATGCACATATCCTTTGCGACGCGGTGTATCTTAAGTCCGTTGTAGTAGCCGCTCTCCGCGAGCTTTATGAAGTTCTCAACGGCGTTCGGAGCGAGCTCGGGATACAGCTTTGCCTTTATCGTTCCGTAATCCTCGATAACTATCTCGACCAGCTTATCGCCGTCGGAAAACGTCATTGTGTTGGAGATATTTCCTCCCTGCTCATTCTTACAGCCCGCAAGTCCGAGCATACACACCGCAAGAGCCGCGCTTAAAACAGTTTTTATGATCTTTTTCATACTTAACCCTCCACATATTCGGAAACATAAACGTTCGTTATAATAATGTCCTTTACGGGCTTGGATTCGGCGCCGTCGCTGCCAAGCTCGACCTCTGCCGAGGAAATGCTGTCGATAACGTCAAAGCCCTCGTAAACTTGTCCGAAAACGGTGTAGTCCCCGTCGAGCGACGGCGTTCCGCCCTTTTCGTTGTACCGCGCCTTAACGTCGTCCGCAAAGCCCTCGAACTTATTCACCGCTTCGTTAAAGCTGTCTTTCAGCGAATTGAAATACGCTATCGCTTCCGCGTTGCCCGCGTAAGCCTTTATCTGCTCGTCGCACGCGGATATGTTCTCCTTGTACAGCGCTATCTGACTGTCAAGCGAGGTCTTGCTGTTGACGATATAGAACTGCGTTGAGTTCTGTCCCGCCGCGTTGGCGTAGCAGAGCGCTCCGTAGAAGTGACGAGCCTTTTCGGCGGTCTCAATGCCGAACGAGCCGCCGTTCACAAGCGCGTCGCCGCCCGTTCCGTCGCCGTTGAGCGAGCCGCCCTGGAGCATAAAGTCATTTATCACGCGGTGTATCTTCAAGCCCTTGAAATACTCGGCTTCGCAGAGCTTCTGGAAATTCTCGACTCCCACGGGAGCCGCCTCGGGGAAAAGCACCGCCTTTATCGTGCCGTAGTCCTCTATCTCGAACGTCGCTATCAAGTCGCCCTCTTTCGGCGATACGTCCGAAACGTTTCCCGAAAAGCCCTCTATCTCTTTAAGCGTAAAGCTCTCC
Source organism: Oscillospiraceae bacterium (assembly GCA_014799395.1). GTDB lineage: Bacteria > Bacillota > Clostridia > Oscillospirales > Ruminococcaceae > CAG-115. The sequence continues at coordinate 16,474 of JAAVID010000097.1, forward strand.
GAGCTGTTTTTGCACCCCGTCAGCAGCATACCCGCCGCCAATACTGCGCACATAAATTTTTTAAATTTCATCTTTATTCACCTTTCGTTATTCCGACTGCGTATCCGAGGAATTTTCCTCGCTGTTCTCGGGAAGCCCCTCCGGGTGAGCCAGCGGAAACTCGTCGACCTTGTCTCCGTCCTTGAACTGCGAGATAGTCACGTTCTTTATCATGACCTTTGTCGTCGCCATTCCGTTCTCGTCCTCGGGGATATGCGAGAGCTTTTCCACCACGTCAAAGCCGAGATAGGTCTGTCCGAAGATCGTGCATTCTCCCGCCATTCCGAACACTCCGCCCGCCTCGTAGAACTTGTCGAACAGCGCGAGCATATTGCTCCGCTGGAGCTCGTCCTGTACAGCCGAAGCGCCGCTTTTCAGCTCGTTGACCGCGTCCGCCGTGAGGTTTTCCTTATCGTCCCAGCACATAAACCAGCGCGCGTCGCTGTATCCCGAACGCTCCGAATATCCCAGAAGCGAGCCTCTGAACGGCCACAGCTCGGGAGTGTACTCGTTAGCCAGCAGCTCGCTGTCGCTGTCTCTGCCGATATACTGCCCCTTGCTGTTCTCATATCCTCCCGCGAGGAAAAATGTGTCGTTGCGAACGCCCTTTATCTCCGTATTGTTGTAAGCGCCCTCGTTCACCTTTTCAATGAACGACCGGACCTTTACGGGCGCGTACTCCTCGTACAGCACCACCCTTATCTCGCCGTAATCGGTATCGAAAACCGCGATAGTATCTCCGTCCTTAGGCGGCGAAAGCTGAACGAAATCCATACTCATCGTCTTGAAATCGTAGCTCAGCATACCGTTTGGCGGCGACGCCGAACAGCCCGCCAGCGTGACCGCCGTTACAGCCGCGAGCACCGCGGCAAATATTTTTTTCAATTTCTTTGTCCTTTCACAATAGGCACATCAGGCTTTTTTAACTACCGTGCCTTGTCTTGTCTCCTCGACGATATATCCCATTTCGGTTATCTTATCGCGGATAGCGTCCGCCTTTGCGAAGTCCTTTGCCCTGCGCGCGGCTTTTCTCTCCTCGATAAGCGCCGTTATCTCCTCCGGGATCTCGTCCTTCTTATTATACAACAAACCGAGTACGTTTGTCAATGCCGTAAACTCATCTTGATAAACTTTAATATCACCCTTTGTGACCTCGGGCGAGCCGAGCGCGGTATTTATCCTGCGCACGAGCTCAAAGACCGCGGCGATGGCGTCCGCCGTGTTGAAGTCGTCCTCCATTGCCTTTACAAAGCCCTCGCGCGCCGTTTTTACGTTCTCGAGGGTCTCCGCCTCAGCCTCGCCGTCCTTTGCCGAAGCGAGAACTCTCTCCATACTGTCGCGGCAGGTGTACAGCCTTGCCAGAGCCGCCTTGCAGCTCTCGATGACCTCAAGAGTGTAATTGAGCTGGCTTCTGTAATGCACGGACAGGAGCATAAATCTTATCGGCTCGTAGCCGTATTTTGCCGAAAGATCGCGAACCATAAAGAAATTTCCCGCCGACTTGGACATTTTTTTGTTGTCGACGTTGAGCATTCCGTTGTGCATCCATATTTTCGCAAGCGGCAAGCCCGTCGCGCATTCGCTCTGCGCTATCTCGTTCTCGTGGTGAGGGAAGATAAGGTCGCTGCCGCCGCCGTGAATGTCGATAGTATCGCCGATATAGTGCCTCGACATAGCCGAGCACTCGATATGCCAGCCGGGTCTGCCCTTTCCGAACGGCGACTCCCAGTAAGGCTCGCCGGGCTTTGCGGCTTTCCAGACCGCGAAGTCCATAGGGTCGCGCTTTTTCTCGCCGACCTCGATACGCGCGCCCGCCCGAAGATCGTCCAGCGGCTGATGAGAGAGCTTGCCGTACTCGGGGAACTTCGACGTTTCAAAATAAACGTCGCCGTCCGCCTCATAAGCGTAGCCCTTGTCAACGAGCGTTTTTACAATATCTATGATCATCTCCATATTTTCGGTGACTTTCGGGTGAATATCCGCGCGGCGGACGTTCAGCCCCTCCGCGTCGACAAAATACTCCCTGATAGCGTTCTCGGAGACCTCCGAAGAGGTTTTCCCGAGCTCGTTGGCTTTCTTGATTATCTTGTCGTCAACATCGGTGAAATTCTGAACGTACAGCACCTTGTACCCGCGGAACTCCAGATACCGTCTCAGCGTATCGAACACGCACAAAGCGCGCGCGTTGCCGATGTGTATCAGATTGTACACGGTAGGTCCGCAGCAGTATATTTTCACAGTGCCCGGCTCAATCGGCACAAGCTCTTCTTTTTTTCTTGTCATTGTATTATAAATGAACATTATAATTACTCCTTATCTTTGAGCCGTTCAAGCTCCGCGCGGAGCTCTCCGACTTCTTTTGTCAGCCTGTCGATATACATCAGATGACTGCACAGTATCTCGGAAACGGGGTCGGGAACGTGTATCTGGTCGAGTTCGCTGTTCGCGATCCTTATACCGTCGCGCTTTACGACCCTCGCGGGAACGCCCACCGCCGTACAGTTCGGCGGTACCTCCTCGAGCACCACGGCGTTTGCGGCGATCTTCGAGTTGTCGCCGATAGTGAACGGACCGAGAACTCTCGCGCCCGCGCCCACCATTACGTTATTCCCGAGCGTCGGGTGACGTTTTCCCACGTCCTTTCCCGTACCGCCGAGCGTTACATTCTGATAAAGCGTGCAGTTGTCGCCTATCTCGGCGGTCTCGCCTATGACAACACCCGCGCCGTGGTCTATAAACAGCCCCTTGCCTATTTTCGCGCCCGGGTGTATCTCTATCCCCGTCTTATGCCGCGAGCGCTGAGAGATCCACCGCGCAATGAAAAAATGTCCGCGCTCGTGGAACCAGTGCGCGATCCTGTAACTCCTCACCGCCTTATACGACGGATACAGAAACAGCACCTCCCAAGCCGACTTAACGGCAGGGTCGCGCGCCTTTATCGACGCTATTTCCTCTTTCAATCGCTCAAACATTCTGCCTCCCGATATAAAAGCCTCTATTATCAAAAGCAATCGGCAAACGCGGCGAATTAAAAAACCTCCGCGCGTACAGCCTGCTGTACAGCGCGAAGGCGTGTGATACGCGGTCCCACTTCGCTTCGGGCGGAAACGCCCCTCGTTGCTCCTTAACGCGGAAAACGTGCGCGGATACTGTCGTTTCCCCGCGCCGACCGAAATGCCCTTCGGCACTTCATACAGCCGCACTTCGCCGGCGGCGGGCTCCGCGCTTCCAGCGCCGCGCGGCTCTCTGTGCCCCGCCCCTCCGGCTACTCTAACTGTATAACGTCTTTACATATATCGCAGACTGTCGATAAACCCTCGCACCGCGCCGCCGCTTTGCGGCGACGCTTACTTCGTCAAGGCTCACGCGGCAGCCACAAAGGCTTGCCGCGCGAGCCTTTCCTTGTCTGCGAGTGTTTCTCGCCAGTCTGGGAAATGCGAATAAAAAATCCTTGATTTATCATTATTATAACACATTTCCCTTAGGATTTCAAGCCGAAATTACGGCGTTTTGCTTAACAATTATTGTGCATTTTGACCTAAAAGCGCAGTTATCCTAAAAGAACTATTACCAGCGCCAGTATCAGCGCTTTATCGGCGTTCTCGCGCATAAGCACGAATATCAAGCCCGCTATCAGCAGCATATCCCCGTCCGACATTATCCTTGAGACAGGGTCGGGGGGCGGATCATGCGGACGGTTTTTCGGGCAGTTTTCGCAGCGGTTTTTTGTCTCCGCGCGGGCGAATTTTCCGCCGTTTTTCGGAGCGTTTTCGCGGCGGTTTTTTTCACCGCATTTTCCACCGTTTTTTTCGGTGAATTTTTCGCGTCGAAAACCGCCCTCGTCTCCGCCGTCGTTATGCCTGTCTATTGCCCTGTACAATGCGGACTGCGTTGAATTCCATACCATAATGACACCCCCCGAAAAAACGGTCGGAAATTCATCAAAAAACTATCAAAAATCGCTCAAAAAAACGCTTAAAAAAACGCTCAAAAAACGACCCGAAAAACGGCTCAAAAAAACACTAAAGAAGCTTGTCAAAAATACCGCTCTCCCTGAGCACGGGAAGAAGCGAAAACAGCTTCATAAGTCTTAGCGCCGAGTCTATTTTCGGGCGGTTCTCCTCGCGGAGAAGCGGCTTTAACGCCAACAGAAAGCGCTCGTTGTCGCTCGGCTGATTGAACGTCTCAAACAGGCTGAGCATTTTCAGCAGCATCTCGGGGTCTAGACCCGAGAACAAGCCCTGTTCTTCTCCGCCCGAATGCCCGTTATCGGCTTGGTTGTCGTCGTTATCCTCCGTGAGCGCACGGAGAATGTCCTCGATATTGTCCATGCGCCCCTCCTTTCTACTTGTTCATAAGAAGCCGCATTATGTCGTCGGGACTGGAAGCCTTGCGGAGCTTTTCCATAAGCTCCTTGTTTGCCATTACCTCGCGCAGCTTTTCCTTATCCGACCTCGACAGACTTGAGGACAAGCCCTTTATATCGCCGTTTTCAAGCGATCTTTTCAGCCTGTCGGGCGACGTTCCGAGCTTTTCGCTCGCCGCGTTTATGAGCTTATCAAGATTTTTTTCGTTCATAAAAAAGTTCCTCCCGTTAGTAAAATTTGTAAAAAATTCATAAAACCCCTTTTATTTTTTTGGAAATTATGTTATAATTATATTCGTTAAAATACGCCGACGTGCAATAAACGAGGTAATAATATGAAAATTCTTGTTGTGTCCGATACCCACCGCAATTACAACGTTCTGGAGGGAATAATCGGGAATGACCCCGCGGATATGCTTATACATCTCGGCGACGGCGAGCGCGAATTTGAGGACGTTTCCAACGTTTTTCCGCAATTCCCGATGGTGTATGTCGGCGGAAACTGCGATTACGGGACGCATAAGACCCTGCATATCGTCAAGGCGGAGGGTCACAATATCCTCTGCTGTCACGGGCATACGCTCGGAGTGCGCGCGGGGACCGGGCTTCTCGTCTCCGCCGCGGTGCAGAACGGCTGCGATATTGCGCTGTACGGGCACACTCATCTGTACAAGACCGAGGTCGTAAACGGCGTTCACGTTATGAACCCCGGCAGTCCCTCGGAACCGCGCGGCGGCAACAAGCCCTCCTACGGCGTTATCGAGCTTGCGGACGGGCGCGTTGATATGAAAATTGTCATTTTGGAGAGATAACGATGGACAACCTGATCTCACTGGAGGAGGTCGACTCCACCAACAACTACCTCAAAGCGCATTGTGAGCTTTCGGACGGCACGGCGGTCACGGCGCGCGTTCAGACGGCGGGCAAGGGGCGGCGCGGTCACTCGTGGGCGGACAACGGCGGTATGCTCCCGCTGTCGATATTGCTCAAAGACCCGCCCGAGTGTGAAACATTGACGGCGCGCGTTGGGCTTGCCGTATGCGCGGCTATCGCCGAAATGTACGAGATACCGCCCGACATCGGCATTAAATGGCCGAACGACGTTATTATCTCCTCGCACAAGGTCTGTGGTATTTTATGCGAGAGTATGCGTTTTGGTGCAAGTACGGCTGTAATTTGCGGTATCGGGATAAATATTTCACAGGACGAGAATTATTTCCGGGATGCCGGGCTTCCGAACGCGGGCTCGCTGTTGACGCTTACGGGCTTCGCACCCGAACGCGGGTCGCTTCTGGAAGCGGTGGTGCGCGAGGTCAGAAACCGCGCCGCAAAGCCGTTTGCGGACTGTCTCGACGAATACAAGCGCAAACTCCTCAACCTCGGAAAAAGCGTGAAAATTCTCGGCGCGGACGGCGAACGCGCAGCCGAGGCGGTAGACGTCGCCCCGAACGGCTATCTTATCTGCCGCGGCGAGAACGGAATTTTCGAGGTCGGCTCGGGAGAAGTCAGCGTCCGCGGGCTGAACGGGTATATTTAATATGCTTTTTACCTTTGGAGGTAACAATGATCGAAAACGAATTTAAGATAATGCTCACTTCCGAGCAATACGAGAAATTACTGTCGCTTTACGATTTCGACAAAACGATAGTCCAGACTAACCACTACTACGACACGGACGACCTGCGGCTCTCCGATATGCGCATAACCTGCCGCGTCCGCGAGATCGACGGAGCGTATTTTCTGCAAATGAAGCTTCCCGCGGCTCGGACTTATTCGCGCGTGGAGCTTGAAAAGCCGCTGAACGCGCTCCCGGAGACGCTCTCGGCGGACGATATGCCGAAAGAGGGTCTGCCCGACGTAAAGCGGCTCGGCGCGCTTACCACAACGCGCTCCGTAAAGCGCTTTGACGGCGCGGAGATCGACCTCGACAAGAGCGAATATTTCGGCAAGACCGATTTCGAGCTGGAGATCGAGTTCACCGACGAAACGGCGGCGCGAGGGCTTCTCGCCGAGATAACCGAAAAGCTGAACATTCAGCCGAGCTCCGAGGTCTGCACGGGAAAAATACGCAGATTTCTGGAGGAATACGGTCGTCAAAAGTAACAAAAATACAAAAATCCCCGAGAACACCTCGGGGATTTCCTTTTAAAATAATTCTTACTCGGAGAGTTTTTTGCGTATATACTCCTGTATAGCTTTTGGTGAAGCCGCGCCCTTAAGCGCCTTGTTCGCCTGTCCCATAAAGAAGCCGAATACCTTCTGGTCGCCGTTCTTGTACTGCTCTACGGGCTTGGGATTGTTCGCGATTATCTCGTCGACTACCTTCGCCAGCAAGTCGTTGTCCTCCTTTATCCAGAGGTCGTCGCGGTCGGCGATGTCCTTAGGGCTGCCGCCGTTTTCGATCATCTCGCGGAGTACCGTCTTGGCGTTCGCCTGCGACACCTTGTCCGTCTGCATAAACTGTACGAGCTGAGCGAACTCCCTGCCGCCGAATTTCAGCGCGTCCATATCCACCTCGCCAAGGTTGATACGGCGCATAAGCTCGCCGATTATATAATTTGCTACCGCCTTGGGATTGTCGTATTCCGAGATAGCTTCGTCAAAGAAATCGCACACGCGCTTGTCGCCGACGATAATATCCGCGTCCGCTTTCTTTATCCCGTATTCGTCGACGTATCTTGCCACGCGCTGCTCGGGCAGCTCGGGAATGGAACGCTTTATCTCGTCAAGCTCCTCCTCCGTGAAGATGATAGGCGGAATATCGGGGTCGGGGAAGTAACGGTAATCATGAGCGTCCTCCTTGGAGCGCATTGCCGTGGTCTCGCCGAGCTGCTCGTTGAAACGGCGTGTCTGCTGTATCACGCGCTCGCCGTTCTCCAACAGCTCCTCCTGCCGCTCGATCTCGACTTCGATCGCTCTCGCAATTGCTTTGAGGGAGTTGAGGTTTTTAAGCTCCGTGCGCGTTCCGAGCTCCGTTGAACCCTTGGGCGCAATGGAGATATTAACGTCGCAGCGGATAGAGCCCTGTTCCATTTTGCAGTCGCAGATACCCGCGTATTGCAGCAGCAGCTTTATCTTCTCGATAAACGCTATGACCTCGTCGGCGGAATGGAAATCCGGCTCGGTGACTATCTCGATAAGCGGAACGCCGCAGCGGTTGTAGTCCGCGAGCGAAACGCGGTTTACGTCGTCGTGAACGAGCTTTCCCGCGTCCTCTTCAAGGTGAATACGGTTTATTCTGATTATCTTATCTTCGCCGTTTACGTTAATGTTGACCGTACCCGAAAGGCATACGGGGCGCGGCATCTGCGATATCTGATACGCCTTTGGCAGGTCGGGGTAGAAATAGTTCTTTCTGTCCCATTTCGTGAAGCGCGAGATGTCGCAGTTCATAACATAGCCCGCCTTGATAATGTACTCGACCGCCTTTTGGTTGAGCACGGGCAGAGTTCCCGGCAAGCCGCTGCAAACGGGGCAGCAGCGCGAGTTCGGAGTTCCGCCGAATTCCGCGGAGCAGGTGCAGAACACCTTGGATTTCGTCAGCAATTCCGCGTGTATTTCAAGACCCATTGTGGGAAAATAAGCGCTCATTTCTTCACCCCCTTACAGCTTCGGAGCAGCGGGCGTAAAGCCCTGCTCGAACGCGTCCGCGACTTGCAGGATAGTCTGCTCGTCAAAGCGCTTTCCGATTATCGACATACCGATAGGCAATCCGCTCTCCGTATAGCCGCAGGTCGTTGAAACGCCGGGCAGCTTGGCGATATTCACCGTTACCGTGCAGATATCCGCCTGGTACATCTTTACGGGGTCGCTGTCCTGCGAGCCTATTTTGTACGCGGGCGTGGGCGCTGTCGGCGTGAGGATAACGTCCGCCTGCTCGAAAATTTGATTATACTGGCGGATTATCTCCTGTTTCAGCGCGAGAGCCTTTTTGTAATACGCGTCGTAGTAGCCGCTGGAGAGCGCGTAGTTTCCGAGAAGTATGCGGCGCTTGACCTCCTCGCCGAAGCCGCGGGAACGGCTGTCGCGGATAAGCTCCTCAAACGTTCTTCCCTCGCCGCGGAAGCCGTACTTGATACCGTCGAAGCGCGAGAGGTTGGAAGCCGCCTCCGCGCAGGCTATCAGATAATAAGCCGGGATAGCGTATTTAAGCCCGGGCATTGAGCAGTCGACGAGCACCGCGCCCTGTTTTTCAAGCTCGTGCGCCGCGTTCATAACGGCGGTCTTTACGGCGTCGTCAACGCCCTCCGCGTAAAACTCTTTCGGGAGCGCTATTTTCATACCCTTTATCGGCTGACCGAGCTTCTCGGTGAAGTCGGGAGTATCTACCCGCGCGGAGGTCGCGTCGTGCCTGTCGTGACCGCATATCGCGTTTAGCATAACGGCGCAGTCGCGCGCGTCGTTGCAGATCGGACCTATCTGGTCGAGCGAGCTTGCGAACGCCACAAGACCGTAACGCGAAACGCGCCCGTAAGTAGGCTTGATACCCGTAACGCCGCAGAACGACGACGGCTGACGTATCGAGCCGCCCGTGTCGCTTCCGAGCGCCGCGGGAGCGAGCGAAGCCGCGACGGCAGCCGCCGAGCCGCCCGAAGAGCCGCCCGGAACGCGCTCGAGGTCGTACGGGTTCTTTGTCTTGGCGAACGCGGAGGTCTGGTTGGAGCCGCCCATAGCGAACTCGTCCATAGACGTGCGCCCGAGCAGGACGTACCCCTGCGCGTTCAATTTCTCAATGACCGTCGCGTTGTACGGCGGAATGAAATTTTCCAGCATTTTACTTGCGCAGGTCGTGCGCACGCCGTCAACGCAGATGTTGTCCTTTATCGCGAGCGGAATGCCCGTCAGCGCCGCCGCCTTGCCCCCGTCGATGAGCTTCTGGGCGTTTTCGGCGTCTTTCATCGCCTTTTCCTTTGTTACCGTGATGTATGAAAGCAGGTCTTTGTCGACCGCTTCTATTCTTTTGAAATATTCTCCGCAAAGCTCCGCCGCGCTTATCTGTTTATCGTCGAGCGCCTTTCGCAGAGCGCGGAGGCTTGTTCTTATAAGCTCCATTGCGCGTCCTCCTTACTCAACTACCTTGGGAACAACATAGCACCCGTTCGTATTCTCGGCGTTGGAGAGCAGCTTTTCCGTCGGGAAGCTCTCCTCGGGAACGTCCTCTCGGGTATCGCCGAAGCGTATCTCGTTGCCGTCCTTGGTATCGTCGTAGGTAAGGTCGAACTCCTTTATCTCGTCCATAAGGTCGATAATGTCGCTCATTTCGCCCATTACCTTTTTCATACCCTCTTCATCGTAATCGAGCTTGGACAGCTCGCAGAGGTGCTGAATCGTTTTTATTTCAATTGCCATAGCCGTATCCTCTCTTTCGCAATTCATACATCTAATATTATATCCCATTTTCCAACTTTTTTCAATAGCAATTTGGCAAAAAATACAATTTATACAAAATAACGAATTTTTTGCATTATATCACGCCACATTCTTGCAATTACAACTAAACGCCAAGAGAAAGCTTTGCGATTTTTCGGAATACCCCGATATAATTTCCTGTATATGTATTTAATGGAAGTATTCACCATTAAAAATGAAAGTTCAAAACAAAAAACTTGCAAAAGGCGCTTGACATTTTTTTCAAACGGTGTTATAATGTAAATGTTGAGAAATGTTGAAAAAGCGCCGAGTTTGCGTTATTCAACATAGCTAACATAGTTTTCAACAATGCGGCGGAGGAATTTTTCCAAGTTGCCGGTTGTGAAATTTTTTCGCGCTTACAATTGCGCATGGCAGACAATAAGGTCGGAATTTCCGTCCTGTAAAGGAGTAGTGAACTTAATGTTACTGAAAGAGGGAGCAACACGAATTCCCGCGGGCTGCGCGATCTCGGGCTTCATAAACAGAAGCGGCAGACGTACCGACGGCAGCGTCATCGTGAATTCGATAGCCTGTATGCACGAGCGTTCAAACGGCTTGGGCGGCGGCTTTGCGGGGTACGGGATATACCCCGAGTACAAGGATCAGTACGCGCTGCACGTTTTTTACGATTCGAGCGAGGCGCGTATCAAAGCCGAGGCGTTTCTCGACCGCCATTTCGACGTGGTGAACCTGTCGAGGATACCCGTCCGCAAAAACCCGAACATCACCGACGAGCCGCTTATCTGGCGCTATTTCGTCAATCCCCTGCCAACGAAATTGCAGGACAGTCAGCTTGACGAGCGCACGTTCGTCGCGAAATGCGTCATCAAGATAAACGATAAGATAGACGGCGCGTACGTGTTCTCGAGCGGCAAGAATATGGGCGTTTTCAAGGCTGTCGGCTATCCCGAGGACGTCGGCGACTTTTATCGCTTAGAGGAATACGCGGGCTGGGCGTGGACGGTCCACGGACGTTACCCGACCAACACCCCCGGCTGGTGGGGAGGCGCGCACCCGTTCTCGCTACTGGACTACACTATCGTCCACAACGGCGAAATTTCGTCCTACGACGCGAACCGCCGCTTTATCGAGATGTTCGGCTACAAGTGCAACCTGCTCACCGATACCGAAGTCATTACATATATAATAGACTACCTTAACAGACGGCTCGGAATGCCGCTGGAGGACGTTGCCAAGGTAATAGCCTCGCCGTTCTGGAGCGAGCTGGAGAGCGGAAAGTTCTCCCCCGAGGAAACGGAAAAGATACGCCATTTCAGAAACGTTTACTCAAGCCTGCTGATAACCGGACCGTTCTCAATAATACTCGGCTTCAACAACGGTATTATGGCGCTAAACGACAGGCTCAAGCTGCGTTCGATGGTAGCCGCCGAGAAGGACGACACCGTTTATATTTCGTCCGAGGAATGCTCGATAAGGACAATGTGCCCCGACGTTGACAGGATATGGAGTCCGCGCGGCGGCGAGCCTATCATCGTCACGCTCGACAAGAACGCACAGGAAAGGGTGGGAAAGTAAGTGATAAATTATATGAACCCTCTTTTTGAGGTGATAAGAAACCCCGACAGGTGCATAAAGTGCCGCGTTTGCGAGCGGCAGTGCGCCAACGAGGTACATAAATACGATCCCGACCTCGACAAAATGGTCGCGGACGAAATGACCTGCGTGGACTGTCAGAGGTGCGTCTGCCTCTGCCCCACTCACGCGATCAAGATACGCCCGAACGAGAACCAATTCCGCGAGAACGGCAACTGGCAGCATACCGTTATGGACGAGGTATACAAGCAGGCGGGAAGCGGCGGAGTTCTGCTGTCGGCAATGGGCAACCCCAAGGACTACCCCGTTTACTGGGATAAGATACTGCTGAACGCGTCTCAGGTAACCAACCCGCCTATCGACCCGCTCCGCGAGCCTATGGAGACCAAGACGTTCCTCGGCAAGAAATCGCAGAAAATTTCCTACGACGAGAACGGCAGGGCGCATTTCGAGAAAACGCCGTATCTGGAGCTTGACGTGCCGATAATGTTCTCGGCTATGTCGTTCGGCTCTATCTCCAAGAACGCTCACGAGTCGCTCGCGAGAGCGGCGGAGGAGCTGGGAACGTTCTACAACACGGGCGAGGGCGGTCTGCACGAGGACTTCTACAAGTACGGCGCGAACACGATCTGCCAGGTGGCTTCGGGACGCTTCGGCGTGTTCAAGGGCTATCTGGACGCGGGCGCGGCTATCGAGATAAAAATGGGTCAGGGCGCAAAGCCCGGTATCGGCGGACATCTGCCGGGAATGAAGATAAACGACGAAATTTCCAAGACCCGTATGATACCCAAGGGCACGGACGCTATCTCCCCCGCTCCTCACCACGATATTTACTCTATCGAGGACTTGAGACAGCTCGTTTTCTCGCTGAAAGAAGCGACCGGCTGGGAGAAGCCCGTTATCGTAAAGGTCGCGGCGGTGCATAACGTTGCGGCTATCGCTTCGGGAATCGCGCGTTCGGGCGCGGACATAATCGCGATAGACGGCTTCCGCGGCGGTACGGGCGCTGCTCCCACGAGAATACGCGACAACGTGGGTATCCCGATAGAGCTCGCGTTGGCGAGCGTTGATCAGCGTCTGCGCGACGAGGGAATACGCAACGACGTGTCTATCGTCGCGGGCGGTTCTATGCGTTCGGCGGCGGACGTAGTAAAGGCGATAGCGCTCGGCGCGGACGCGGTGTATATCGCTTCGGCGGCGCTGCTGGCGCTCGGCTGTCATCTCTGCCGCTCCTGCAACACGGGAAAGTGCAACTGGGGCATTGCGACTCAGAGAGCGGACCTGGTAAAGAGACTTAACCCCGACATCGGTTATAAGAGACTTGTAAATCTCGTTACCGCCTGGGATCACGAAATAAAGGAGATCATGGGCGGTATGGGTATCAATTCCATCGAGGCTCTGCGCGGAAACAGACTTATGCTGCGCGGTATCGGTCTCAATCAGAAGGAGCTGGATATTCTCGGTATCCAGCACGCGGGCGAATAAGGGGGGCAGGACTGATGAAAAAGGTTTACGTTAATGAGGACTGGTGCTTGGCCTGTCACCTCTGCGAGTTCTACTGCGCGGCGGCTAACAGCGGAGCGCCCGATATGATAAAGGCGTTCAAGAGCGGCAAAAAGCCTATTCCCCGTATCCAGGTGGAGGAGGGCAGCGAGGTGAACTTCGCGGTACAGTGCCGCCACTGCGACGGAAAAGCCTGCGTTAAGGGCTGCATTACGGGCGCGCTTTCGATAGTCGACGGAGTTGTCGTGTGCGACGAGAACCGCTGCGTGGGCTGCGGAACGTGCGTGCTGAGCTGTCCGTTCGGCTGTATCGTTTTCGACGAGGAAAATCACAGAATACAGAAGTGCGATCTGTGTACGAAAAATCACAACGGCGACCCGGCTTGCGTTCAGGGCTGCCCGAACAACGCTATAGTGTTTGAAGAGAGGTGAGCGGAATGAATTATGTAATTATCGGAAACTCCGCCGCGGCGGTCGGCACTATCGCGGGTATACGCGAGATCGACAGCACGGGCAAGATAACCGTCATCTCGGACGAGAAATATCACACCTATTCGAGACCGCTTATCTCGTACTGGCTGCAAGGGCGCGTTTCGGACAAGAATATCTACTACCGCGATCCCGACTTCTACGAGAAGAACGGCGTGGAGACGGTTCTCGGAAAAAAGGTCGTTAAAATAGACACGGCTAACAAGTCGGTCGTGCTTGACGACGGTCTTGCCGTGCCGTATGACAAGCTGATGGTGGCGACTGGCTCAAAGCCGTTCGTTCCGCCGATGAACGGTCTGGACAAGGTGCATTATCACACGTTTATGAGCTTTGACAGCGTTAAGGCTATCCGCTCGGAGATAAAGGACGGTATGAAGGTGCTGATAATCGGCGCGGGTCTTATCGGTCTGAAAGCCGCCGAAGCGCTTCACGAATACAACGCGAAGATAACCGTCGTGGATATGGCGGACAGGATTTTACCGTCTATACTTGACGTTCGCGCGGGTATGAAAATGCAGAAGCATATCGAGAGCAAGGGCGTGAAGTTCATTCTCGGAACGTCCGCGGACGAGTTCACCGAACATTCGGCGAAGCTGAAAAACGGCATGACCGTGGATTTCGATATGCTGATAATCGCGGTCGGAGTTCGCCCGAACACCGAGCTTGTAGCGGACGCGGGCGGAAAGGTGGAACGCGGCATAATCACCGACCTCACCCAGAAAACCACCCTCGACGACGTTTACGCGGCGGGCGACTGCACGGTATCTCACGACGCTTCCTCCGACACCGACAAGATCCTCGCGCTTCTGCCGAACGCGTATATGCAGGGCGAAGCCGCGGGCAAAAATATGGCGGGCAGAGAGTTCAACTATGTGAACGCGATACCCATGAACGCTATCGGATTTTTCGGTCTGCATATAATCAGCGCGGGTTCGTATGACGGCGAGGAATTTATCGACGAGACCGAGAATACATATAAAAAGCTGGTATTCCGCGACAATACGCTTAAGGGTTACATTCTTATGGGCGACGTGCGCCGCGCGGGAATTTATACCTCTATGATAAAGGAGCGCCTCGACCTCGGCGAAGTCGACGTTGAAATGCTGAAATGTAGGCCGCAGATGATGATGTTCGGCAAGGCGCGGCGCGAGGAAAAGCTGGGAGGTATCAAGAGATGACGATAAACGCGGCAAATTACGAAAACACCGAGCTCAACAAGCTCATACGCGAAAGCGCGGACGAAAAGCTGGAGCTTGAAAACGTGCTCGGTCACAGATATATCGGCGCGGGGCTGTCGGGCAAGGAGATCCTGATAAAGGGCACTCCCGGAAACGCTCTCGGCGCGTATCTCAACGGCTCTAAGATAATCGTCCACGGCAACGCTCAGGACGCTATCGGCGATACCATGAACGACGGCGCTATCATCGTTCACGGAAACTGCGGCGATACCACGGGCTACGCAATGCGTTCGGGCGAGATATATGTCGAGAAAAACGCGGGCTACCGCGTGGGAATCCACATGAAGAGCTATCAAGACCTGTACCCGATAATCGTTATCGGCGGCAAGGTCGGAGACTTCCTCGGCGAGTATCAGGCGGGCGGTATAATCATCGTTCTCGGTATCGGTATCGAGGGCTGTCCCGTCGGCTCGTTCTGCGGCACGGGAATGCACGGCGGCGAGATGTTTATCCGCTCCGAGACCGCGCCCGAGGGCTTGCCCGTTCAGGTGTGCTGCACCGAGGCGACCGACGAGGAAAAGCAGACGATAAGGAAGTATATAGAGCGCTTTGTAAAGCATTTCGGCAACGATACCGACGAGCTGCTCAAATCGAAATTCTGGAAGCTCACGCCGAACTCGGCTTCGCCTTACAAGCAGCTTTACGTTAATAACTAAAAAACAGCATTTTTTTCACGGGGAGCGGACGGTATGCGTATCTTTATCATCGCCAAAACCGAAGAGATCTGCGGCAGCGTTGCCGCGGCGCTTGACGACCTCGGCGCGGAGTGTATCCCGTGCTGCGACGAAAGCCGGGCGCTCCCCGACTGCGACGCGGTGATCGTGTCCGCTCCCCTGCGCGGCGAATTCGGGCTGAATTACGTCGCCGAGACCTCGCGCAAAACGTCCGCGCCGATGATCGTCTTAGCGCGCGCGGATATAGCCGAGGACGTTCAGAGCAGGATAAAATTTACGGGAGCGTTTGTGCTCGCAAAGCCGTTCCCGAAAAGTCTGCTGGCGCAGACGGTAAAAATGGCGCTCGTCGCCAAAGAGAACATGAACCGTTTGGAACAAGAGAAAACCGAGCTGCTCGGGCAGCTCGACGACGTGAAAGCCATTGACCGCGCAAAGTGCTGCCTTATCGAGTATCTCAACCTCACGGAAAATCAGGCGCACAGACATATACAAAAGCTGGCAATGGACACGCGCAGAACACAAAGAGAGATAGCCGAGGATATTCTCAGAACGTACTCGGGAATGACAACTTTATAAACAAAAAAATCGGCACGTTTTATCGTGCCGATTTTATTTTATAAAATTGGGGATATTCCGTCTGCCG
>JAAVID010000098.1 GCA_014799395.1 Oscillospiraceae bacterium
AAATTTTCTTTTGATACGGTCGAGCGCGCTTGTTATGCGAAAAAGCGTTTCGGCCAAGCGCTGTCTGCTCGCGGCGGCGGTCGGGGCGGCGGGCTCGCTTGTGATACTGCTTCCCGAGCTTCCGTTTATCGTTATCGCTCTTGAGAAGATAATTATCGGGGCGCTTATCACGTTTGCGGCGTTCGGGAAACAGAGAACCGTTGATTTCGCGGTGTGCGCGCTGTTTTTCCTGCTGGTGAGCTTTGTGTACGCGGGGCTTATGACCGCGCTGTGGACGTTCTTCGCGCCCTACGGAATGGTTTTCGGCAACGGCGTGGCGTACTTCAATATCCCGCTCGCGGCGATAATCGCGTTTACGGCGGCGGCTTATTTCGCGGTGAGACTGGTGCGGTACTTCGCCGACAAGAGACTTCGGTGCGGCAGGATATGCAGCGTTAAAATATCCTCGAACGGTACGGAAATACTGCTCCGCGGTCTATGCGACACGGGAAACGGACTGTGCGATATATTCAGCGGAAAGCCCGTTATCGTGTGCAGATATGAAAAGATCGCCGAGATAACCCCGAAAAACGCGCGGGATTATCTCGACGGCATTCTTGACGAAAGCGTGCGGCTTATCCCGTGCAGGACGGTGACCTCGGAAACGCTGCTTCCGATATTCAAAACCGACGGGATAACCGTTGACGGAAAATCGGCGGACGCGCTTGTGGGGGTAACGAAAAATCCGCTCGGCAGCGATATAGACTGCATTTTCGACCCGAAAATTATTTCAATATAAAATGGAGGAACGGCTATGCTAAGGAATTTTTTACGGCAGATAAGGCTTGCGCTCAATAAAATTTTCGCGGTGAAAGCGGAAAATTACATTCACTACATAAACGGCTCGGAGCAGCTCCCCGCGCCGCTCACCAAGGACGAGGAGGAAGCCGCGTTCAAGCTGATGGAGACCGATTTCGACAAGGCGCGCGATATGCTGATAGTTCACAATCTGCGGCTCGTCGTGTATATCGCCAAGAAGTTCGAGAACACGGGGATATGGCTTGAGGACCTGATCTCGATAGGCACGGTTGGGCTTATCAAGGCGGTGAACACGTTCAGCGTCGGGAAGAACATCAAGCTCGCGACGTACGCTTCGCGGTGCATTGAAAACGAGATTTTAATGTATCTGCGCAAGTACTCGCAATACCGCTACGACATCTCCATCGACGAGCCGCTGAACGTCGACTGGGACGGCAACGAGCTGCTGCTCTCGGACGTTCTCGGCACGGACAGCGACTGCGTAAACTCGCATATCGAGGAGGAAGTGGAAAAACAGCTTCTCCACGAGGCGGTAAATCACCTCGGCGCGCGCGAGAAAAAAATAATGGAAATGCGCTTCGGGCTGAACGGCTGCAAGGAGAAAACTCAAAAGGAGGTCGCGGACGAGATCGGCATTTCGCAGAGCTATATCTCGCGGCTTGAAAAGCGCATTATAAAACAGTTGCGGGAAGAATTGGAGAAAGTTTGCAATTAGATACGGTTCTTTATCTTATTTAATGCGCCTTTTTCCAACCGCGATACCTGCGCTTGGCTTATCCCTATTTCTTTGGCGACTTCGACCTGCGTTTTTCCTCTGAAAAAGCGCAGGTTGAGTATTCTTTTTTCGCGTTTGCCGAGCTGAGCTATCGCTTCCTTAAGGGAGATCTCGTTGAGCCAGTTCATATCGTCGTTGTGGTCGCCGAGCTGGTCGAGGACGTAGATAGTGTCGCCCGACTCCGAGAACACCGGCTCGTACAGCGAGATAGGCTCGCTTATCGCCTCAAGCGCTATTACAACGTCCTGTCTCGGAACGCCTATCTCCTTGGCGATGTCCTCAACGCGCGGCTCGCAGCCCTTTTCCGCGGTAAGCTTCTCCTTCGCCTGCATTGCCTTGTACGCAAGGTCGCGGACGGAACGGCTCACACGCACCGGAGCGTTGTCGCGGAGATAACGGCGGAGCTCGCCCATTATCATCGGCACGGCATACGTCGAGAACCGCACGGGCTGGGTTATGTCAAAATTATCTATCGCCTTGATAAGCCCGATACAGCCCACCTGAAACAAGTCGTCGGCGCTCTCTCCCCTGCCCATAAATCGCTGTATAACGCTCAGCACAAGGCGCAGATTGCCGCGGATAAGCTCCTCGCGCGCCTGCATATCGCCCTGCTTCACGCGCTTTAACAGCTCCGTTTTTTCCGCTTCCTTAAGCACCTTTAGCTTAGATGTATTCACTCCGCTTATCTCGACTTTGTTATAGTACATATTTCCGACCTCCGTTACTTTGTACAAGTATTATTGTCGGAAATCGGTTTTTATATTCTATCAAAAAACGCGGAGGAGAAAATTTCACATAAGAAAAAACACGGGATATTTTCCCGTGCTTTTTTATTCAAAGCTATATGCTTCTTCTTTTTCGGTCAATACCCGAAGCTCTTTGCCGTCGCTTATTATCACGATATTTCCGTTTGCGGCGGTGGAATACGCCTCCCCGCAGCCGACCTCGGCGAGCCTTTCAAGCACCTCGCTTCTCGGGTGACCGTAATAGTTTATCGCGCCCGTCTCGAACACCGCTATACTCGGCGAAACGCAATGCAGAAACTCCGCGCTGCTCGAGCCCGCGCTCCCGTGATGACCGACCTTGAGTACGTCCGCCCGCAAATCAAGTCCCGCGTCGATCAGGTCAAGCTCGCCCGCGCGCTCCAGGTCGCCCGTGAACAGAAACGACGTTTCCCCGTAAATCAGCCGCGCGACTATCGAAAAATTGTTTTCCTCGGCGTAATCAAGGTATATCGGCGCTATAATGTCGAGAAAAATATCCTCGCCGAGCGTAAGGCGTTCGCCCGCCTTGGCGTACCGAAAGCGAATATCCCGATCGTTTATGACCTTGGTCAGCCGCTGATATGTAACGCTTTGAACCTCAACTTCGGGCATGACCACCTCGCCGACCTCAAAGCGGCTGAGGAGCTTGTACATCCCTCCGTAATGGTCGTCGTGAGGGTGAGTTATTATCACGGTATCGAGCCGTTCAACGCCGCTGTATTTAAGGAACCCGGCAACGCTGTCTATCTTGTCCGTATCGCCGCAGTCGATGAGGATATTATGACCGTTCGCCGAGATGAGCTCGCAGTCGCCCTGCCCCACATCGATAAAGCTGACCGCGATCTCGCCGTCGGAAAGGGTTGCGTACGGCTTTGCACCTCCGCCGAAAAAACTTATTACGTCATACTCGGACGGGATAACGCCTATGTGAAAATAACGGTCGTTAAAATACAGAAAAAGCACTGCCGCGAGAAAAACCGACGCGGCAATGCCGAGAAACACGGAAATAAATTCCCTTTGTCTTTTTATTTTACCGCGCTTTAGCTTGCGCTCCATTTTATCATTCCTCCGAGCCGAGCTTTTCAACGAGGGTAGCCGCCATTACGCCGAACAGCGCGCACGCGAAGCCGTAGCCCGTTTGCAGATTAAACCCGAAGCCGTCGGGAAGTATCGCGTATACCGAGCCGATAACCAGCCCCATAAGCGCCGAATACACCATCAGCTTGTTTTTCTTTATCAGCATCGAGATGAGCCTTGCGCCGCCGATTATGCCGATCACCGCGCCTATCGCGAACGGGATGATTACAAAGAAATTCATATCCTTGATAGCGCCGATTATCGTTTCGTAAACGCCGAGAAGCATCATAACGAACGAGCCCGAAATGCCGGGGATTATCATAGTCACCGCCGCGATAGCCGCGCAGACGACGAGCTTCAGCGAGATAACGAGGTCAAAGCCCGTTACCACGTCGGGCGCGAGCTTGAACACGTCCAGCTTTTCGAGCACGGTAAGCCCGATAACGACCGCCATCGCGATAATAAACGGCACGACGCAGGACGGCTTTGCTTTCTTCTCCTCGGTGCCGAATTTGTAAATAAGCGGCACTCCGCCGAGTATCAGCCCGATAAAGAACATATTCGTCTGTACGCCGAAGTTCTCAAACAGCGAGGAGATGACGAACGCGGAGAGAATAATTCCCCCGCCCGCTCCCAGCGCGAACGTCAGCAGAAACCAGAAGTTTTGAAATATCTTTTTTATCCCCGAGACAGACTCGGTGAGCCTGTCGAAAATTCCGAAAACGACCAGCATAGTGCCGCCGCTTACTCCGGGGATAACGTTTGCCGTGCCGAAAACCAGTCCGCACAGGAAATATCTCAGATACTCAATAAATTTTTTCATTAGAGCTCCTTAAACTTGATGAAATGCCTTATGAAGTAATAAGCTGCGGCGGGGAGAATCCCCGTTGCGGCGCTTATCAGAAGCGCCAGAATGTCAATAGCGGCAAAGCCGAACGCCGCGTTCACAAACGGGATATACACGAGAAGTATCGAGAGCGCGAATACCGCTGCCGCCGCCTTTGCGGACATTCCCGACCTGCCGAACGTCATAAACGGCTCCTCGTCCGAATGACGGAGCACAGCGAACGCCGCCGAGCAGAACGAATAGGATATAAGCGCGCAGCTCCTCGCGACGCCGAAATCGGTCCCGCTGTTCATAAACAGATACGAGGCTATCGCCGCCGCGCCCGAAAGCGCTCCGAAAAGCGCCGAGCCGCCGATAAAGCGGTAGTTTATCTTCCTTGCGGCAACAAATTCCGAGGGCGGCATTACCGAGCGAATATCCGCGCGGCAGTCAATATATCCCAGCGCCGCCACGGGCAGGAATACCATTGAGACAAGCGCGATTATCGCGGGGGTGAGCATAAGGTCCACGTCGCTGAAAAGGTTTATCATTATCAGCACGATAAGCCCCACATAGCCCGAGATCATAAGCGACGCGGCGCGCTTTATGTTGCGGTGTATCTGTCTTGCGGAGGCTATCATATCGGCGATAGTCGAAAAGTTGTCGTCGTTCATTATAACGTCCGCCGCCTCGTAGGCGCTTCCCGCGGAGTGCTGGGAAATTGTTATCCCCACGTCCGCCGCCTCGAGAGCGTCCGCGTCGCCCGTGCGCGTGCCGGTCATCGCGACTACCTCGCCGCTCTCCTTCAGCTTTCCGATAACGTACAGCTTCTGCTCGGGGGTGAGCTTGGCGTAGATGTCCGCCTCGAAATCGAGATGCGTGCCGTACTCGATCGACTCCTCTATCTGCCTGCCGGTAATTACGGAATGAGTTGACAGTCCTATCATTTTTCCCGTCGATTCGGCGACGCTCGGGTTTTCCTCGGTCAGCATAACGACGCGCACTCCCGAACGCCGGCAGGTCTTGACCGCCGACGAGACGGAGTCGCGCAGGGGCGCGGAAAACGCCACAAAGCCCACAAACGTATACGAAAACCCCGCCGTTACGTCCATATCTTCATTATCCGCGTCAACGCACGCCACTGCCATTACGCTGCACCCTTTTGCGTAGTAATCCTCGTACTTTTTCTGCGCGGAGAAAAGCTCGTCGCCGCTCAGTCTGCACATCGGCAGTATCTGCTCGGGAACGCCCTTTATACAGCATATCTTCGCGCCGCCGACGCTCCATACCGCGCCGTTCATCGATTCGCCCTCGGCAACCTTTTCAATGAAAACGTTGTCGGAATAAACGTCCGCTATTTTATCGTCGAAGAACGTCGCCTTTACCATAAGCGCGCGCTCCGCGGGGTCGATAGTGTTGGGCTCGCAGGCGAGCGCCGCGACCTTGTACAGCAGTTCCTCGCTTTTCGCGTACACTCCCCTTACCTCAAGGGAATTTTTGGAGATAGCGCCCTCCTTTTCCACACAGAGCACGGACATGGAGTTGAGCTTCTCAATATCGGACAGCGACTTCACCACCGCGCCGCCCTTGATGAGGTTCATAGCGCCCTTGGTGTAGTACAGTCTTATTACCGAGCCTATTCCCGTCGGAATAAAGCATAAGCCGAGGGTTATCCCCCCGAGAGCGGACGGGATTATCTCGCCGCCCGAAGCTATCTTGATAACGGCGGAAACGGCGGTAAGAAGCACCGCGACCCCTCCGCACAGCGGAACGACCGAGCGCACCACCTTTTCAAGATTTGTGTAATACGGGTGACGGTCGGGAACTTCGCCGTATTTGCGGAAGTATTTGGTATCCACGCCCGTAGCGCTCACCTTGCAGACGGCAATGCCGGAGATTATCATAGTGCCGCTGTAAACGAAGGTCGGCTTGAGGTCGTTTTTCGACATCGCGCCGACGTATTTCGCGACGGGCGTGCTGTCCTCGGTGAATACCCCCTCGTCGACGGTGAGGTCGCGCGACTCGAGAATAAACGCGTCCGCGGGAACTCTCTCCCCCGCCTGCACGACGATAATGTCCTCGGGAACGATAAGCTCCTTTTCGATAAGCTCGGGCTTGCCCGAACGGATAACGCGGAACTTCACCGCGGTGGTCTCCTCTATCTCGTCGAGCCTGTCGTCGGCTATCCTGCGGAAATATATCTCCATACACACATAAAACGCGTCGATAAGCAGCGTCGCGATGCCCATTCCGATACCCTCGCCGAAAAAGCACAGCACTCCCGCGATAAACATCAGCAGCACCGACGGCGACAAAAAAACGTCCGCATACGAAAAGCCCAAAAACCGCGGCGCCTTGGTATATGTATTCAAGCCGTACATCGACAGCTTTTCTTCGATCTCGTTATCGGTAAGCCCGAAATACTCCTCTTCAAAATTAAAAAACTTTGCCATAAAAAACTTCTTTCTCTAAATATAATGCAAGTACACTCTCTTTTATTATCTCATATTTCAGCCAAAAAATCAATATGTTTTGCAAATTTTTACCTTATAATATAAAAAAATATGAAAAATTTACGTTCTCCGACAAAAAATTACAGCCCGTCCCATAAAAATTTTTCGAGGTCGACCGTGTTGTCGCCGCGAACCTCTATCCCGTCGGCTCTCAGCATAGCCGCCTGCGCGTCTGTTCCGCCGAACGCGAACGCCGGGGCAAGCCCTCCAAAGCGGTTCACCACGCGGTAGCACGGTATGCCGTCGGGGTCGGGATTTGCGTGGAGCGCGTAGCCGACCGCCCTCGCCCACTTAGTATTCCCCGCGAGCGCGGCTATCTGCCCGTAGGTCGCGACTTTTCCGCGGGGGATCTTTTTCACGATCTCGTATATCTTTTCAAAAGTAGTCATAGGTCATTCCCTTTCTTATCGAAATATAACTAAAACCGCAGTCCTTTCTCACTTTCTCGTCCGGCCGAAGTCCTTGTAAACCGCGTCGATCTCCGGGAGCAGCTTTTCGCCGAATATCCTTACCTCCTCCCGCCACGGGTGTCCGAGCCAGCCGAACGAGAAATCCTCGGCGATAAAGAAATGATAATCTCCGTCCGGATAAAACGACGGAAAATATACATTATAACCGCCGCCGATATAACGCTCGTCCTCGACACGAAAATCACGCTGTTCATCGGGATTACGCGGGTCGTAAAGCAGCGCGCTGTGCTGCCAGTCAAGCGCGTAAACCTTGCCGTTCGCTATCCTCGCGAATATTTCCCCGGCAATATTTTCCATAACGTCTATCTGTGTTTCTGTCATATTCTCAATACCGTAGACCGCGTGGGGCGCTTTAATGTCAAACGGCATAAATTCGCGCGTTGAGGGACGAAATCCAAGCTCGCCGTAAACCCTGTCCCAGACCGCGTTGTACCGTTCGGTGTTGTCAAGCAGCATAAATACCTCCAAAAGCTAAAGGCAACACCGTGCGGCATTGCCTTTAATATCTCAGCCTATTTTCTTAATGCTCTTTTTGGACGGCTTGGCTATAGTCCTCCTGCCTTCGCGAGTGATGAGCGGCTTTCCGGTGCCGTTTACGCAGTCTACCGTTATCGTGACCTTGGAGATCGTCGTATCGCTCGGCGCGGTGAACATTATCTCGCGCAGAACGTCCTCGACAATGGAACGCAGTCCGCGCGCGCCCGTCTTAGAGGCGATAGCCTTTTTCGCTATCTCTCGCTTTGCGTCCTCGTCGAACTCCAACTCGATGCCGTCGGCCTTGAACAGGCACTTGTACTGCTTGATAAGCGCGTTTTTCGGCTCGTCGAGTATTCTCACAAGAGCTTCCTCGTCAAGCGCGTTTAGCGGCGTTACGATAGGCAGACGACCGATAAGCTCGGGTATAATGCCGAACTTCATAAGATCCTGCTGAGTTACCTGCTTTAACAGTTCCGCGCTTTCCTTGTCGGCGGAGCTCTTTACATCGGCGCCGAAGCCGAGCGCGGAGCTCGATACTCTCTGCGCTATCATCTTTTCAATGCCCTCAAACGCGCCGCCGCAGATAAACAGTATATTTTTGGTGTCGACCTGGATAAACTCCTGGTGAGGGTGCTTTCTTCCGCCCTGCGGAGGAACGTTGGACACCGTGCCCTCGATTATTTTCAGCAGCGCCTGCTGAACGCCCTCGCCGCTTACGTCTCTTGTAATGGAGGTGTTCTCGCTGCGGCGGGAAATTTTGTCTATTTCGTCAATGTAGATTATGCCGCGTTCAGCCGCCTCAATATCGTAATCGGCAGCCTGCACGAGCCTCAGCAGCACGTTTTCAACATCCTCGCCGACATAGCCCGCCTGCGTAAGCGTGGTAGCGTCCGCGATCGCGAACGGCACGTTGAGCAGTCTCGCCAGCGACTGCGCGAGCATCGTCTTGCCCACGCCCGTCGGTCCAAGAAGCAGGACGTTGGACTTCTGGAGCTCAACGTCCTCAACGTCCTTGCTGTTGAGAAAAGTACGCTTATAGTGATTGTATACGGAGATCGAGAGCACCTTTTTGGCTTCGTCCTGTCCGATGATATAATCGTCGAGGTACGCCTTGATCTCCTCGGGGGTCATAAGCTCGTCGGCATTGGAAAGAAAGTTATCCTTTCCCGTACGGACGGGCTTGCCGCTCTTGGCGGGGCGAATATCTCCGCTCTCCACCAGCATATTGTACGATGTCACGATACAATCGCTGCAAATAACGGAATTTTCGCCCATACCGTACAGAATACGGCTGACCTGATTTTCATTTCTTCCGCAAAAGGAACAAACCAACATTTCAGTAATCCTTTCAGCTCTTCTTTTCGTCGCGCCTGTTGTAAACCTTGTCGATAAGACCGTATTCGAGAGCCTCCTCGGCGGTCATAAAGTTGTCGCGCTCGGTGTCGTGGCAGATCGTATCGTAGTTCTTGCCCGTGTTTTCGCTGAGAATACGGTTCAGCTTATCCTTGGTGCGCTGGAGATATTTGGAACGTATCTGGATATCCGTTACCTGTCCCGAGATACCGCCGCCCGAGATAAGGGGCTGGTGTATCATTATCTCGCTGTTCGGCAGCGCGATGCGCTTGCCCTTGGTTCCCGACGACAGAAGGAACGCGCCCATAGAAGCCGCCATACCCGTGCATATCGTGGAAACGTCGCACTTGATATACTGCATGGTATCGTAGATAGCCATTCCGTCGGATACGGAGCCGCCGGGGCTGTTGATATAGAGGAAAATATCCTTGTCGGGATCCTGACCCTCAAGATACAGCAGCTGAGCGACGATAACGCTCGCCGTCGCGGAATTCACCTCGTCGTGCAGCAGAATTATCCTGTCGTTCATCAGTCTCGAAAAGATGTCGTAAGAACGCTCTCCGTGACTGCTCTGTTCCACTACATAAGGGATATATGGCATTGTAAGCTCCTTTCTCCGCAAACGCGGAACGCCGTTTAAACGCAATTACTCCTTGACTTCCTCGACCTTGGCGTTGTCCTTTACAAGGTCAAGAGCCTTTTCGATCATAAGGTCGGTAGTAAGGGTCTTTTCGGAGATCGCAGCCTTTACGTTGGCAACGTCGAGCTTGTACTGCTCGGCGAGCTCGTTGTACTCCTTCTCGATATCCTCGGCTGTTACCTGGATATTCTCGAGCTTAGCGATCTTCTCAAGGCAGAGACGCATATCCACCTGGCGCTTTGCCGCGTCCTTGAAGTTAGCGCGGAACTGAGCCATGGTCATACCCGTATACTTCAGATAATCGTTGATATTGATACGCGTTCTGGCAACCCACTCGCGCGCGATCTCATCGATACGGCGCTCGTACATTACCTGCGGGATCTCCGCTTTCATATTCTCGAGCATTTTGTCCATAAGCTGATTATCAGCCTCGTCCTCGGCTTCCTCGGCATACTGCTTCTCAAGCTTCTCTCTCTGCTCCGCCTTAAGCTCGTCAACGGTATCCTTATCGGAAACGTCCTTTACAAAATCGTCATCCAACTCGGGCATTTCCTTAGCCTTGATCTCGTGCAGCCTGCACTTGAACACCGCGGGCTTGCCCTTGAGCTCCTCCGCCTGGTAATCCTCGGGGAAAGTAACGTTTACGTCAAACTCGTCGCCGACGTTCTTGCCGATGATCTGCTCCTCAAAGCCGGGGATAAATGTGTGAGAACCTATCTCGAGCGGGAACTTCTCGCCCTTGCCGCCGTCGAACGCAACGCCGTCGGTAAAGCCCTCGAAGTCGATAACGGCGGTATCGCCGTCCTGTACCGCTCTGCCCTCAACGGTAACGATACGCGCAACTCTCTCGCGCATCTTGTCGATCTCCTCGTTTACCGCCTCGTCGGTTACAGTCTTGACGGTTTTCTTTATGCTTATACCCATATAATCGGAAACCTCTACCTCGGGCTTTACGATTATGTCGGCTTTCATAGTAACGCCGTTCTCCTTGCTTACCTCAACTACCTCGGTATTCTCAACGTTGATGACCTCGAGACCGGTCTTGTCGACGATCTCCTCGATATTGTCGTTGTACAGCGAGTTTACAGCGTCCTCATAGAAAACGTTAGCGCCGTAGTGAGTCTCGATGAGCTTTCTCGTAGCCTTGCCCTTGCGGAAGCCGGGGATAGTTATCTTGGACTTCTGACGGTTATAAACGGTATTGAGAGCCGTCTCGAATTCATCCGCGCTGAACTTTACTTCAATCGCGTAAGTATTTGTCGCCGTGTTGTTCTGAGATATGATTTCCATTTCAATTTCCTTCCTTGTCCGTCGGGACAACTTAATTTATTTTTATCGGATCGAATCCGATACCGTCCGCGGAGACCAGCTTGTAGCTCACTCCCCCGCGTTCGCCGTTCAGCGCGCCCTTTATGCTGTACCCGTGCAGGTGCGCGTAATAGCAGCGCTTTACATCGTATTTATGAAGGATCTCCGTTATAAGAACGTTCTCCTCCGTGCCGTATATCGGCGGATAGTGGATAAACGCCACAAGCTCTCCGCCGAGCTTTACGCCCGCTTGGAGCGAAGCCTCCAGCCTTCCCGCCTCACGATTCAGCACTTTCTGATCGGCGGGCTCGCCGTTTTCGCGTATCCAGCCGCGCGTTCCGCATATCGAGATACCCTCGGCGAGATACGCGTTGTTAAACAGAAAACTTATCGAGGAAAAACCGTGCGCCTCAATGAAATCGTTGACTTTTTTCGTCGTAGACCACCAAAGGTCGTGATTTCCCTTTACCAGTATTTTTCTGCCTCGCAGCTCCTCGTGGATAAACCGCAGATCGTCCGCGCAGTTCTCCAGCTTCATAGCCCACGAATGGTCGCCGAGCAGTATGACCGTATCGTCGTCGGTCACCTTGCTGTTCCAGTTGTTCCTCAGCCGTTCGACATAGTTCGTCCAGCCGGGGAAAATATCCTGCGGCTTATCGCAGCCGAGCGAGAGATGCAGGTCTCCGATAGTGTATATCAAGCGTTCACCCTGCCTTATTTGCCGAGAAAATCAAGCACGAACCCGCCCATTTCCTGCTTTTCGACCGTCTGTGTAAAGCGGACCGCCTTATCCTTGGTAGCCGCGAGCGGAGCGGGCATCTTGGTACCCGTCTCGGTCTCCAGCTTGGAAATAAGCTCGAACTCGTCCTCGATACCGCCCTTGCCGCCGACAGCCTCGTAAACCGCTCTGCCGAACTTGTAGGGGTTCGCCGTGGACGCGATTATCGTCTTGGTATCGTCGCCCGTCTTAGCCCTGTAATCCTCGTAAACCTTGACCGCGACCGCGCTGTGCGTATCGAGCAGATAATGCTCCTCGGTGAAGGTCTTGTGTATCCGAGCCTTTGTCTCCTCGTCGGAGCAGCAGTCCGCGTAAAACAGCTCCGAAAGCTGCTTTTTAACGTCGTCGTTGACTTCATACTTACCCTCGGTCTTAAGAGCGCCGAACCACTCGTTTATCAGCTTGTCGTTCCCGCCCGTAAGGTGATACAGCAGTCTCTCCAGATTTGAGGAGATAAGAATATCCATAGACGGAGAGATAGTGGTGTAAAACTTTCTGTTTCTGTCGTAAACGCCCGTGTTTATGAAATCGGTAAGCACGTTGTTGCTGTTGGACGCGCATATCAGCTTGTTCACGGGGATACCCATGAGCTTAGCGTAATAAGCCGCGAGAATGTTGCCGAAATTGCCCGTCGGCACTACGATATTCACCTTGTCGCCGTAAGCTATGTCCTTGTCGTGTACAAGCTGAGCGTAGGTGGAGATATAGTAGATTATCTGCGGCGCGAGTCTGCCCCAGTTGATGGAGTTCGCGCTCGACAGCAGTATGTTCTTCTTCGCGAGCTTATCCTCGATCTCCTTGTCGGTGAAAATAGCCTTAACGCCGTTCTGACAGTCGTCGAAGTTGCCGACTACCGCGCAGACACTTACGTTATTGCCCTCCTGGGTTATCATCTGGCGCTTCTGCATAGGCGATACGCCGTCCTCGGGATAAAACACCGAGATCGAAGTGCCGGGAACGTCCTTAAAGCCCTCGAGAGCCGCCTTGCCCGTATCGCCGCTCGTCGCAACGAGAATGGCGATCTGCTTTCCGTCGACCTCTTTCTTAGCCGAGGTCGTCAGCAGATACGGCAAAATTTGCAGCGCCATATCCTTGAACGCGCAGGTCGGACCGTGCCAGAGCTCCAGAATGTATCTTCCGCCCTTTAACTTCGCGATCTCCGCGATATTGTCGGTATCGAAATTCTTGGTGTTGTACGCGCTCTCAACGCAGTGCTTCAGCTCGTCGGGAGTAAAATCCGTCAGGAACTTCGAGAACACCGCGTACGCGCGCTCCACATAGCTCTTACCGCAAAGACCGAGAATTTCCTCCTCGGACAGCGCGGGAATGCTCTCGGGAACGTAAAGTCCGCCCTCGTCGGACAGTCCCTTTACGATAGCGTGAGCGCTCGTCACTTTAAGGGAAGAATTTCTTGTGCTTGCGTAATTCATAAACCGTCATCCTTTCAGTTTATTGTGTATATGCCGTCGGCTGAGAACGCGTCCTCGAAGATCGTTATCCCCGTTACCGCGGGGAATTCCCCGCGCGTGACCGTCACCTCGGCGATGTCGTAGCGCGGCTGCAAGTCCGTCGGATTTTCCGCCAGATACGCGTCCGCCGTCAGCACTATTTTCTTTTGTTTGGCGAAGTTCACCGCCTCCAGCCCCGAGACCATGCTCCCGAGCTTTCGCGTTTTCACTTCCGTAAACACGATATATCGGTCGTTTTGCGAGATTATGTCGATCTCCCCGACCCTCTTGTGATAATTCCTCGCGATTATCGTGTGTCCGCGTTTTTCCAATTCCGCGCAGACCGCGTCCTCGCCGAGCTTACCCTTAGTCTGTCTGTCCATTTTCGGTTATGTACTTTTTTAAGAACGTTCTGCGGTGTATCGGACATAAGCCGAGCTTTTCAATGGCTTCGTAATGCGCTTTCGTACCGTAGCCCTTATGCTTCTCGAAGCCGTAGCCCGGGTACTTTTCCGCCATTTCGCACATATACCGGTCACGCTCGACCTTTGCGAGAATGGAAGCCGCCGCTACCGCCTCGGACTTCGCGTCGCCGCCGATAACGTTTTTAAGCGCGCCGTCAAGTACAATATCGGGCAGCACGTCGCCGTCGACGAGAACTATTCCCGCCGCGCTTTTCAAGCCCTCGAACGCTCGCTTCATCGCCAGCAGATCCGCCGACAAAATATCCGTTTCGTCTATCTCCTCAACGGAAGCGCTCGAAATACAATAAGTCAGCGCCTTTTCCTTTATTATCGGGAACAGCGCCTCGCGCTTTTTAGGCGTGAGCTTTTTGCTGTCGTTCAAGCCCTCGATAGGGTTATTCGGATCGAGAATCACCGCCGCCGCGAAAACCGCGCCCGCCACGGGACCTCTCCCCGCCTCGTCGATACCGCAGACCGCGCCGTAACGCTCCGAAACGATCTTGTCAAACTCGCGCAGGGTCAGCCCGTCAAGCGAAACCTCGATAACCAGCTGAGTTTCGCGGCTCTTTTTGTGCTTGCTTTGGTAAGCCATAGTCACGCTCCGTTCGTTTCGGGCATTTCGAGCGTTATCCTGCCGATCCTTCCGCCGCGGAACTCGTCGAGAAATGTCGCCGCCGCGCGTTCAATATCGGGCTCTCCGCCCGAGATAAGCATACCGCGCGCTTTCGCTATCTCCGTGAGAATATCGTCCTCGCCCGCGATCTTATACCGCGCCTTGACAAGCTCGGGATAATCGCGCAGAAGCACCTCGCCGAGCGCCCTCGCGAGCGCCGCCGTATCCATTACCTCGTCCTTGATAGCCCCCGTGAACGCCAGTCTCTGCGCCACGTCCTTATCATCGAACTTCGGCCACAGAATGCCCGGCATATCCAGCAGCTCAACGTCCTTATCAATGGAGACCCACTGCTTTCCGCGCGTAACGCCCGGCCGGTCTCCGACCTTGGTTTTCTTGGAATTCGCCATACGGTTGATAAACGAGGATTTCCCGACGTTCGGAATACCCACGACCATCAGCCTTAACGCCTTGCCTATCATACCCCGCGCTTTCCGCCGCTCGATAAGCTCGGAAAGCAGCTTCTTCACGGTCGGGAGAAATCTGTTTATCCCCTTTCCGCTGCGGCAGTCGCAGACGATAACGCATATCCCGCGGCTCTCGTAAAATTTACGCCATACGTTCGTCGCCGCTTCGTCGGCAACGTCGCATTTGTTCATTATCATAATACGCGGCTTAGTTCCCACCAGCTCGTCCATTATCGGATTTCTGCTGCTTTCGGGAATACGCGCGTCCGTGACCTCCACAACGGCGTCGACCATTTTAAGGTCGGCTTCGATAAGCCGCCTTGTCTTGGTCATATGCCCCGGAAACCACTGAATATTTCCCACGTCACTCATAGCCACTTGAATTTATCGGACGGCGCAACGCGCACAAACGCCTTGCCCATAATAAAGCTCTTGTCGACAAAGCCGATCTGCGGCAGGTTTCTGCTGTCGTTCGACACGGGGCGGTTATCGCCCAGCACGAAAACGCAGTTCTCCGGCACGGTGTACTCCTTGCCGCTCTCCATCCACGAATCGTTGAGACGGAAATAGGTAAGATCCTTTATATAATCCTCCTCTAGCAGTTCCCCGTTAAGGTAGACCTCGCCCCTGTTGAAGTTTATCATCACGGTATCACCCTCAACGGCGATAACGCGCTTTATTATCGGCTCTCCCCAAAATTCCGAGGTATCGGGCTTCAGCTTGTTTGCCTGGATAACCACTATATCTCCGTACTTGGGAGTATAGCAGAAATTAGTCACAATGACCTGATCGCCGTCCTCCAGCGTATCTAACATAGACGGACCCGAAACGGTTATCGAGCGAAAGAAAAACAAATTCAGCACCAGCATAGCCGCCACCGCGTACACAATGCTGCTCACCCAGTCCAGCGCGTCGGAAAAGGGCTTTTTGGGCTCTTCCTCTTCGGGGGGTTCGGCAGGCGCGGAGGGCTCCGTCTGTGTTTGATTAAGTTCCTCGTCGATCTCGTTCATGGCACATCTCTTTTCTCAAAATTATCCCCAAAGCATTCCCGAAAAGCGGAATGAACGGCATAACAATACCACTGTCCGCAAACGGGAATTTCGGGGATCCTCGGGGGTTTAAACTTTGGACTTGACCTTAGCAGCCTTACCAACTCTGTCGCGCAGGTAGTACAGCTTAGCTCTGCGAACCTTACCGTTTCTAACGACCTCTACCTTATCCACGGACGGCGAATGAATGGGGAATACTCTCTCCACGCCGCAGCCGTGAGCCACGCGTCTTACGGTGAACGTCTCGTTGATACCGCCGTGCTTCTTTGCGATAACGGTGCCCTCGAACATCTGGATACGGCTCTTATCGCCCTCCTTGATGCGTACGTACACCTTTACGAAGTCACCGATCTCGATCTGAGGAGCGGTCTCCTTCATGCTGCTCTGTTCAATCAATTTTAATGCGTCCATTTTTTCCTCCTGTTGATTTTCGGATATTCTTGAACCCGACTTGTTCGGACTTAAAAGTCTCGGGTCTTTTCCCGAGCGTTCAGAGGACTACCCGTTTTTAATGTTTGCGAGTGCGACCCGCGAGCATTAACACACGCCTTACCGCCGCCCAAAGCCCACATATTGCGGTTTAAATTTGGGCATAGCAATACCGGCGGATACTAAATGCCTTTTTATTATAACACTATTGATAAAAAAAATCAAGTGCTTTTTATCAAATTTTCACAATTTTTTCAAGATCATTCCTATCTTGAAGCTAAAATGAAAGATTATCGAAATAAAAATTATCAAATTTTTCCATAAGCTCCTCGGTGATGTCCTTGGCGCTTCGGGAAATTTCGGCGGCTTTTTGCCGCGCTTCGGCGCTTTCAAGACACATTATTATCCCCTGCTCCGCCGAGTTTCGGCAGAAGCCCGCGCCCGCGCAGCTCTCCGGGAGCGCTCCTAGCTCGAGCATCGCGCGCAAGCCCGTCTCCGTCGCGAACGGCTCTCCCGACAGAAACGTCCTCCCGGCACGGGGAAAAACCTCAAAAGCCGCTCTGCACCGCGCCTTGTCCGACTGTATCACGCGCACGTCGCTCTGCGAGATGAAAAAGTCCTCACCTATAAAAAAGAGGTCGCGGTCGGTCATTATTCCGTCGGCGTCGACGCTGCCCGTGCCGCGCATTACGTTCACCGCCATTGCCGCGCCGCAGGGCGAAACGCCTACGCTGTCGCGGTCGCCGACCACCTCGTAGACTATCGAGCCGTCCTTTTCGCGGCGCACCGCGTCGATAGCTCCGCTCTCGGCGGGCATTCCGCTCTCGATACCCGAGCCGTCGAACGCTCCCGTAAGCGCGAACGCCGCGCAGACAATGCCGTCGGCGCTCTTGCGCGCGATACAGAGCTGCCGCCCTATATCCGCCATAAGCAGCTCGCCGTCGGGCAGCGTGAGCAGCGACGCGGTGAACCGTCCGCTTATCCCCGCGGAGATGTACGGCACGAAAAATATCTCCGTCTCGGGCGGCAGATACAGCGCTTCCGAAAGCTCGTCGAGAACGCTCTCGATATGCACGGGCGCGGCAACGCCGACGCTTTTTATCGCCGAAGCGCCGATACCGTATCCGCGCATTGACGTTATCATCAGTTTCGCGAGCTCCTTTAAGGCGTTTTGAGCCGTCACCGCCGTGCCGACCAGCGCGGTCCGCGCGTAGCGGCGCTTCATCGCGAGATCGTAGTATACGATACTTATCGAATTTGATGTTATATCGCACGCGGCGGCGAGCTCCGCGCTGCGCTCCGATCTGTACTTTTCGTTTGATATGTGGATTTGTGAGATCAATTTGTCACTCCGTTCTCTTTATTACTGCATTTCCATATCACTTATAATTAGCTTCATACCGATTTGATTATCCACTATTTCACCCGTTTCACGGAATCCAATCGATTTATAAAGCTCTCGTGCAATACGGTTCGTTGTGTAATATGCTGTATAAACTTCTTTCACATTAAAATGTTCAACCAAATAATCAATACCAAGCCTTAATGCTTTTTTGCCATATCCTTTATTCTGGTATTTTTCATCGATCAAAAGCTTCCATAAAGTATAATATTTCCCGACCTCATAATATCCCAACATAATAAACCCGACCATTGTGCCGTCCGCATAAACCGCAAAAGGATAAGCGGTATCACGATATACCCAAGCCTGTGCTAACGAATGAACGGTTGATGAAACAAAGCATTCCTGACTTTCGGCAACTTTCAAATTAAGACATTCTTCATAATTTTCTTTTGTAATTTCCCTTAGCTCAACCATCGGAAAACCTCCTTAGAAAATAAGGCGTATTTATTTACGCTTGGTATGAATAAAAACACAATACATATTATAGCACGTTATACTATTTTTTTCAAGTTATTTTACAAAAATGTATTGCAATAAGCAGCGGATTATGTTATAATTATAAGGTATACCGTAATAAAGAAAGCGGGGATTGGTTTGGAACTTAACATTGTCCTCGGCGAACCGCAGATACCGCAGAACACGGGAAATATCGCCCGCACCTGCGCGGTAACGGGAGCGCGGCTGCACATTATCAAACCGATGGGCTTCGAGCCGACCGACAAGCAGCTAAAGCGCGCGGGGCTGGACTACTGGCATTATCTGGATATAAGCTACTACGACGGCTTTGAGGATTTTTTCGCAAAGACAGGCGGGCAGTGCTTTTTCTTCACGACCAAGGCTCAGAACCGCTACACCGACGTGAAATATCCCGACAAATGCTATATCGTGTTCGGGCGCGAGGACGCGGGGCTTCCCGAGGAGCTGCTGTTTCATCACAAGGACGACTGCGTAAGGATACCGATGATGCCTACGCTGAGAAGTCTCAATCTGTCGAACAGCGTGGCGATAGCGGCGTATGAAGTCCTGAGGCAGTGGGATTTCCCCGAATTGCAGAACTTCGGCAGTCTTACAAAATTCGACTGGTCACAGGCAGAATAAATTTTAGGAGACATCACTTGAAAATTCAGATAAGCGATAATTTAATAAAGCATTATCTTCGGAACGTGTATTTTATCAACGGGCACAGCTACGCGGGAAAGTCGACTATGGTGAAAATGCTCTCCGAAAGATTTGATATGATATTCTGCGGCGAGAATTACCACGACGTATTTCCTCGCGAAAAGCTCTCGCGGTGGAAGCAGCCGGGCTTGTGCTACTTCGACACGATGTCGGGGTGGGAGGAATGGCTGAATATGACCCCCGAGGAGCATTGGAACTGGACGGACAGCGTCGCCAAGGAATGCGTCGAGATCGAGATACTCGAGCTGATAAAGCTCGCGGCAAGCGGGAAGAAAGTAATTGTCGACACGAATATTCCTCCCGACGTGCTTCGCGAAATATCCGATTATGATCACGTCGCGATAATGCTCTGCGACCCACCCGACATCTGCGCAACTAAGTTTTTTGACCGCGACGACCCCGACAAAAAATTTATGCTGGAGCAGATAAAAAAGTGCAAAGACCCCGAGGAGACCTTGAAAAACTTCAACTCGTGGGCGCTGTATCACCCTCCCGTCGAGACCGATTGGGAGCACACGGGATTTTTCACGATAACGCGCTCGGATTTCGAGACCGATACCCGCGAATAAACTCTTAATACACTGGCTGAGCATTTCGGATTAAATAAAAAATAACTGAAAGGGTTTAAAGAAAATGAACGAGAAAGTAAGAATAATCACCGACAGCGGCTGCGATATTTCGCCCGATGCGGAAAAGGAATGGGCGAAATATCTTGTTGTAATGCCGTTTGCGGTAACTATCAACGGCGAGACCTATCTTGACAGGATAGACATCACCCCCGACGAGTTCTACAAGGTGCTCAAGGAGAACGACGAGATACCCAAGCACTCGCAGATAACCTCGATACAGTTTGAGGACAAGTACCGCGAGCTGTACGCGGAGGGCGTTCGGGATATAATCGTCGACGTTATCAACTCGCACGGCTCGCAGACGTGGGCGCAGGCCAAGCTCGCCGCGGATAATCTCAAGGAGGAGCTTAACGACCTTAACGTTTACGTTATCGACGGGCGCTGCTATACGCTCTGCTACGGCTATCCCGTGCTGGAGGCGTGCAAGAAGCTCTCCGAGGGTCAGACCGTCGAGAGCGTGGTAAGCTATCTCGAGGACTGGGCAAGCCACACCGAGGCGTTTATAATCGGCTTTGAGCTTCGTCATATGAAGAAGTCGGGGCGCATTTCCGCGGCAGCTTCGTTCCTCGGCGAGCTTATGGGCTTGAAGCCGCTTATCATCCTGTACGACGAGAAAACCGAGGTGCTGAAAAAGGCGCGCGGCGAAAAGGCGGTAATAGAGGCGGCGGTCGAGACCATCTCCTCCCGTATGATACCCAAGACCCCCTACAACATTATCACGACTACGCGCCCCGACCTCGAAAAGGAGTTTATCGACAAGATGACCAAAAAGGTCG
Source organism: Oscillospiraceae bacterium (assembly GCA_014799395.1). Taxonomy (GTDB): domain Bacteria; phylum Bacillota; class Clostridia; order Oscillospirales; family Ruminococcaceae; genus CAG-115. The sequence goes on from JAAVID010000098.1 coordinate 20,239, forward strand.
GCTACGCGCCCACGCTGGTCGAAAAGTGCGGCGTTGTGGTAAGCTGCAACGCGGGACCCGAGTTTATCGGCGTTATCATCAGAGGACAGGAGCGCAAGTAATCTTTGACATTGTAAAGGAGCAATCGCTTTGGAAAGAATTGTTGAGTTTATCGGCGATATTTTTCAGAATTTCCTGCGCATAATCGAGTCTATAAACTTTTTCGACGTGCTGGATATATTGATTCTGACGCTGCTTGTGTATTTTCTGATAAAGCTTATGCGCGAGACGCGCGCAATACAGCTTCTGAAAGGCATTTTCTTCATAATCGCGATATTCGTGCTGGTCGAGATATTCCAGCTCAAGGTAATGGGCTTTATTATCGACAACTTCTTGCAGGTCGGCATTATCGCGATAATTATCGTGTTTCAGCCCGAGCTCAGACGTATTCTCGAAAAGGTCGGACGAACGAGGGTGAGCACGTTCACGCAGTCGGTCGAAAAGAGCGCGGGCAGCGCCTCGGCGCGCGACAAAGCCATTCTCGGCATCGCCGACGCGTGCTCGAGACTTCACGACACAAAAACGGGCGCGCTTATCGTTATCGAACGGCAGACCAAGCTCGGAGACATCATCGAAAAGGAGACCACCAGCGTTATCAACGCCGAGTGCGAGCCCGAGCTGTTCTGCAATATCTTCTACAACAAAGCGCCGCTCCACGACGGCGCGGTGATAATCCGCGACAACAGGATATACGCGGCGGGCTGTTTCCTGCCGAATACGCAGAAGGACCAGTATCTGTCGACGGAGCTCGGCTCCCGTCACAGAGCGGCGGTCGGAATGAGCGAGAACTCCGACGCGCTTGTCGTGGTCGTTTCCGAGGAGACGGGAACTATCTCCGTGGCGCTTGACGGTCAGCTCTCCCGCGACCAGAGCCGCGAGGGGCTTATAACCATTCTCCGCAAGTATATGCCCGGCGCGTCGCTCGAGAAAAAGAAGAAAACGCGCGCTAAGAAAGGAGGATAAAAAGTGAAAAATCTTATTCTGAACTTTCTCAACGATATAAAAAAGAACTATAAAACGCTTATCCTCGCGTTCCTTGTCGCATTCGGATTCTGGGTGGTCGCGTCGATACAGGTGTTCCCGACTACCGATATGGACATAAGGGGCATAGGGATACAGGCTCAGCCCACCGAATATATGGTACAGAACAATCTGGAGATAGTCACGGGCATTTCCGAGCTCGCGAATATCAATATCGAGGGGCGGCGCTATGAGATAAGCGACCTCACCAACAACGATTTCTTCGCCGCCGTCGACCTCTCGGAGGTGCGCTCGGCGGGTACTTATACCCTGCCTATCGAGGTATCGGGAAAGACGGACAAGGAATACGAGCTAAAACGGTTCGAGCCGCGCGCCATTACCATTAAAATAGACGAGATAATCTCCAAGGAGTTCACGCTTACGGGTACAGCGCCCGACATAAGCCTGCCCGACGGCTATTACACCGACAGCATTACTGTATCGCCCGAGAAGATAACGCTTACGGGCTCGGCGGAAACGCTCGGCAAGATAACGCGTATCGAGGCGCGGAGCTTCTATCACGGCGAGCTTTCCGAGTCCCGGCAGACCAACAGCGAGCTGTATATTTACAGCAACAACACGCTTCTTCCCGTTGACGATATTCTCGGCGACGTTCTGCTGTCGACGAATAATGTTTTCGTGAACATAAACATTCTGAAAACCAAGGAGCTTCCGCTGAAATTCTCCATTGTCGGATACCCGAGCAACTTCAATATAAGCAGCCTGAAATACGATATACTGCCGAAATCGATAACCATTGCCGCTCCCGATGATACTATCGACAGTCTCAGCGAGCTCAATATCGGCTCTATCGACATTTCCGAGATACCGCTGCGGAGCAACTCCACTATCCCGATAAAGCTCCCCGACGGCTACAAGAACCTTTCCGGCAATAATTTCGCGCGTATTTACTGGGAATTCGACAACTACGGCACCGTCGATATACCCGTTACCCTCACCGAGGAGAACGTCAATATCTCCAACCCTCCCGACAATTACGACGTTACGCTTATCACCAACGAGCTCCTGCTCAACGTCATAGGTCCGAGCTCGAGGATCATGAGCCTTACCGCGAACGATATGACAGTAAACGTCAACCTGCTCGGCATTTCGCTCCACGAGGGCTCGCAGGACGTGAGCGTATCCATTCAGACCAAGGGCACAAATCAGCAGTACTGGATCTCGGGAGAGTACAAGGTAACGATAAACGTTGCTCCCAAACAGGAACAGCAGCCCGAGGAGCCGGAATAATGGCAATTATCGTTTCGCAGATACGGACAAGCATAGACGAACAGCGTGACCGTGCGGTATCAAAGGCGGTCTCGCTGTTAAGACTGTCCGAAAACGAGATCAAGTCCGCGAAGATCTACAAGACCTCCGTCGACGCGCGGCGCGAGGTAAGGTTCGTAAGCTCGGTCATTATCGAGCTGCACAGCGCGAAAAAAGAGAAAATTCTCGCCGAAAGACACGAGAACGTCAAGCTGTATACCTATGAAAAGCTGACCGTGGACTTCGGCTCGGAGGCGCTTGACGGCGATATAGTCATCGCGGGGTTCGGTCCGGCGGGAATGTTCTGCGCTTTAACGCTCTGCGAATTCGGCTACAAGCCCGTAGTTCTCGAGCGGGGCGCGGCAATGGACGAGCGCGTCGCGGCAGTGGAAAACTACTGGAAAGGCGGCGCTCTCGACCCTTGTACAAACGTTCAGTTCGGCGAGGGCGGCGCGGGAACGTTCTCGGACGGCAAGCTCACCACGCGTATCAACGACCCGTTATGCTCGCGCGTTCTCGAAAAGCTGTGCGAATTCGGCGCTCCCGAGGAGATACTTACCAAGGCAAAGCCGCATATCGGCACGGATAAGCTGCGCGGAGTAGTCAAAAATCTGCGCCGAAGAGTTATTGAGCTCGGAGGAGAGGTTCGGTTTTTGTCTCCGCTGGAGAATATCGAGATAAACGGAGGGCGCGTGCGCTCGGTAAGCGCGAACGGCGGCGGGATAAAGTGCGGAGCGCTTGTCCTGGCGATAGGTCATTCGGCGCACGACACCTTTGAAATGCTGCTGAAAAACGGCGTGGAGCTTATGCCCAAGCCGTTCTCCGTCGGCGCGAGGATAGAGCATCTCCAAGCCGATATTGACAAGGCGCTGTACGGGAAGCCGGCGGGTCACCCGGCTCTGCCCCCTGCCGAATACGCGCTCTCCTACCGCGAGAACGGGCGCGGCGTGTATACGTTCTGTATGTGCCCGGGAGGGTTCGTGGTAGCCTCGGCGAGCGGCGCGGGAAGTATCGTCACAAACGGAATGAGTTATTTTGACCGCGCGGGAGAAAACGCCAACAGCGCCGTGCTGGTCTCGGTCTCGCCGGAGGATTTCGGGAGCGAGCCGCTCTCGGGCGCGGAATTCATCAAGAGACTGGAAAGCAGAGCGTATGAAATGGGCGCGGTCAAGGGTAAAAACGGCGCCGCCCCCGCAATGCTCACGCGCGAGTTTCTCGGAAACGGCGGGTTCTCGCTCGGGCGCGTTGTGCCGACCTATAACCTCGGCGTTGAGCCGTGCGATTTACGAGAATTGTTCCCCGATTTCGTGAGCGAATATCTGGCAAAGGGGATACGTCAATTTGAACGGAGGATACGCGGCTTCTCCGATAGCGACAGCATACTCACCGCGATAGAAACGCGCTCTTCTTCCCCCGTGAGAATACCCCGAAACGATCTTCTGACCGCCGAAAACTGCGATAATCTCTACCCCTGCGGCGAAGGTCCGGGCTACGCGGGCGGGATAATGTCGGCGGCTGTGGACGGGATAAGGACGGCGGCAGCGATAATGAAAAAATACAAAAACGGCTCATAAAGAGCCGTTTTTCTTTATCTTAACAGCGGTAAATTTCCCGTTAATCTGTTTACCTTTTTCTTTGCGCCGCAAATCGCTATGCCGAAATAGTGAAGCTCCTCCGCCGCGCCCGTTTTGTCTATGAACTCGTCGTAGGTCTTGCAGCTTTGGGCTATATCGGTGAAGTCGGCGGCGGTCACGTCGGCGTATTCGCTGCCGTAAAGCGACAGACGTATTTTGCCGAGCGTTTCCGACGGCGCTTTGAGGATAGGCACGGGGAACTCGATTATCCCGATATGCCCGTTTCCGCCTCCATCGCGCACGTCCGCTCCTACGACCCCGGGAAGTCTCGCGCCGAGAGTTATCCCGAGTATCGCGGCGGTGTTGGCTATCAAGCCCAGCGGCAGCGCTTCGTCAACAATTATCACGCATTTTTCGTCATTCATCTTTATTCTCCTTTTCGGTGATCTTTCTGTATGCCGTCGGGGGCAAGCCTATAAACGTTCCGAACGAGTTGGTAAAGTGGCTCTGGTCTGAAAAGCCCGTCCGCAAGGCTATATCGGCGGGTCTCGCGCCATGCTCCAACATCTCCTTTGCCCTGCCGATACGCACCGCCTGCAAGTACCTGTACGGCGTTACGCCTTTCGCTTTCGTGAACGAACGCAGCAGCGTCGACTTGCTGAGTCCGCTGCATTTGCAGAGCTGTTCGAGCGTGATATGCTCGGCAAAGCGCTCGTCCATATACCGGCAGGCGCGCTCTATCGGCTCCGGGTCGCGCGAAACGCACTCTAAAAACGGCTTCGACAGCCTGATAAGCGACGAGATAAGTATCAGAAGCGTTTCCTCCTTTTCAAGACCGTCGTGACCGCGCATTATCATATCGTGCAGACGGCGGAAGCAGTCGGCGGTCTCCGCGTCGTTTATGACGTTCTCGGAGAAGTATGCGGTCTCGCCAATTATCCCCGTTATCTCCCGCGACAGCGCGGTCATTATTTCCTTGGAAATGTTCAGCGCGCGGTAATCGAGAGCGCCGTCGGTCTGCACGCAGCCGTGGCTGTCCGAGGGGTTCAGCAGAAGCATATCCCCCGCGCCGAGCTCGTACTCGCGGTTATTGCAGAACAGAACGCGCGTTCCTCCCTCGACCAGACCGATAACGTAATAATCGTGGAAATGGTTCGGAAACGGCTGTACAACGCCCTTAAAGCGGTACGCCTCGATACGCAGCTCATCGTCGAACACCACACGGGTCTCTTTCCTCATAGTCTCACGTCGAGTAGACAGTCTCGACACTCCTTTCACAAAAAATTCAAAGTGAAAGGCTTGCCTACTGCCCCTCACGGAACCGTACGTGCGGTTTTCCCGCATACGGCTCTTCAAACAGC
>JAAVID010000099.1 GCA_014799395.1 Oscillospiraceae bacterium
ATATCAGCTTAATTGATGTGGGTGTGCTGCTCGGTGTAATAGCAGCGTATTCCATACATAAGATACGCGAAAAACGAAAGCAAGGGAGGCTGTAATTTTGAAACCGGAGGAAAAACTGGCAAATCTTACGGAAAAACTCGCCGCAAAGGAAAAGGCATTAAATGACTGCAGCGAGAAAAAGACGGGTTTAAAGCGGTTGGAAAAGCGTTTGAAGTCTGAAATCTCCGCGCTGGAAGAGGAAATAAAATCGACGGAGCTTGAGGTTCTCGGCGACTTTCTGAGTCAAAACGGCGTAGCGTTTGAGGATATCCGTGAAGCGGTAAACAGCGGCGTATTCGATAAACCCGAAACGACGACCGAAAGCACAAGCAGCGAGCCGTCGGAGCAAAGTAATGATGAAAATGTGTCACCCGTGACACGGGAGGATTTGACGAATGATGACAACGACAACTAATACGGTAGACAAGGATTTTCTGCAATTTTACCGACTTAAAAGCGGCTTAACTCAAGCGGAGCTTAAAAAAATGGCGGGGTATCCCAACATTGGAAAGGTCGAGCGCGGGAATGTAGTGCTTTCTAACGATGACGCGAGCGGCAAAGCCGCGATAAAGCGCATTGCAAAGGCTCTCGAGATAAGACCCGAACAGCTGCTTTGTCTTGATGAAGGAGCTGTAGCGGAAAATGCCGATGCTAACAAATTCGCATCGCTAAATCTCTGCGCAATGCGAAAGGCGAGACATAGCACACACAAAGAAGTGGGCGTGAGCCTTGGATTTCACGAAAAGAACGCGGGAGCATTGGTTTTCGAGTTTGAATGCGGACATCGGATATTTCCGCCCGAGGAGCTGACGCGCATAGCCGCGGAGATATTTATGGGTGACAGCACCAAGCAAAAAGATTTTCTCGCGAGAGAATTTACCGCTGCGGAGATAGTGTATATTTACAGCGGCGCTGAAATGAACCGGGAAGTTGAAGAAACAGCCGCGCCCGATACCGATTTCAACAGCTCCGAAAGCGGCAGCGCCGCGGAGTATGAACTTCATCTTGCGGACGGTCGCGTTATACCTATTAAAGGCTCACGCTATGGCGGAGATATATGCTACGAGTTCTATATCGCGCGAAAAAAGGCGGTGCTTGAATATGTGCAGAGCGACGGCTCGATTTTCATTTGCCGCAAAAAAGACATTTTTTACATTATACGAAAGGGTGAGGAAATATGAAATTGGTGGTAGCTGAAAAGCCCTCGGTGGCGCGGGATATAGCCGCAGTGATCGGCGCGGATAATAATACAAACGGCGTTTTGCGCGGAAACGGATACATAGTGTCCTCGGCAGTCGGACATTTGGTACGTCTGAAAAAGCCGGAGGAATACGACTCAAAGTACGAAAAATGGAACATCGCCGATCTTCCGATAACACCGGATTTCGAGTTCTTACCCATTGAAAAAGCAGAGGACGTTCTTAAGCGGCTCGAGGGTCTTATGCAAAGCGATGAGGTGGACGAGATCATAGAGGCAACGGACGCGGGGCGCGAGGGCGAGTGCATATTCCGATATATTTACAATTATATCGGCTGCACAAAACCCGTAAAGCGGCTCTGGATATCTTCAATGACGGAACAGTCTATCCGTGACGGGTTTGCGAACCTCCGTCCGTATTCCGATTACGACAAAATGTTTGACGCGGGTATCACGCGCAATAAAATAGATTGGCTGTGGGGTATGAATCTGACGCGGCTCTACACAAAATGTTTCGGCGCGATGTGCTCTATCGGGCGATGCAAAACTCCAACTTTAAATATGATCGTGCAGCGGGATAACGATATAGCGCAATTTGTAAAAAAACCTTTTTTCAAGCTGAAATTGGTAAACGGCGCGGAATGGTTCGATGAAGAAACGGACAGTTTCCCCGAAAAGTCCCAAGCCGAACAGGTCAAAGCTAAGTGCGAAAATCAGCCGTGTACCGTCATATCAGCCGATACAAAGCTGAAAAAAGAAAATCGTCCGCTGCTGTTCTCGCTTACTTCTCTTCAGACCGAATCGAACGAAAAGCTAGGATTTACAGCGGCGTATACACTCGAAATAATGCAGTCATTATACGAGAAAAAGCTGCTCACATACCCGCGTACGGACAGCAATTATCTTACAGATGATATGAAAGATATATTGCCCGAACGTGTTCTCTTAATGCGTGACCACTTCCCCAAAGAGGCTGAGGGTTTGATTTCCGACGGTTTAAATATCGACGGGAGAATTATAAACAACAGCAAAGTATCCGACCACCACGCTATAATTCCAACAGAAAATATAGCGAATGTTCCCGAATTGACGGACGATGAGAAAGCGATCCTCAATACGGTAATGACGCGGTTCTTGGCGGCATTGTCGGCGCAGTATGAATACGAGGAAACGGAATATGTATTTGAGGTATGCGGCGAGAAATTCCGCTGCAAAACTAAAAAACCCGTAAAGATGGGGTGGAAAGCCTTTTATGCAGACAAGGAAAGCGGAGAGAACATATCCGTGAGCTATTCTCAGGGAGAGAGCTTTACAGCGGAAAACCTCACGGTCTCCGAATGTGAAACGCAGCCGCCGAAACATTTCACCGAAAGTACGCTGCTTAAAGCTATGGAGAACATTGACCGTCGCATTGAGGATAAGGAATTATCCGAATATGTTTCCGAGCGCGGTCTGGGAACGCCTGCAACAAGAGCGGATATTATTGAGGGAATTATTAAATACGGTTTTGTCGAACGAAAAAACAAGTCGCTTATTGCAACGGACAAGGGCAAGCAAATCATTTCACTTATCCCCGATGAGGTCAAGTCTATTGAAATGACCGCGGCTATGGAGCTGCAATTATCCGCGATTGCGAACGGAACAGTAAGCGCAAACGAGGTCATATCCGCGATATGCGACAAGATAAATTCTATTATCAGTCTTGAAAAAAATCGCGAACACGTTTCGCTCGCTCCGCAGCGTGACCCGTTCGGGATATGCCCGAAATGCGGTGCGAATGTTTACAAATACACGAGCAAGGAGGGCAAAACCGTATATTACTGCGAGAAATCGTCCTCAAAAAATACTGTTGACCCCTGCACTTTCCGTGTTTACGACGACGATTATTTCTTTTCCTCAAAGGGAAAGAAATTGACTGACAGCATTATGAAGTCCTTGCTTACAAAAGGAAAAGCTAAAGTAAGCGGTCTCAAATCCAAGACAAAGGATACCACCTACGACGCAGTAATCTCGTTCGGCGATGATTGGAATGACAAAAACGGAAAGACCCGCATAGGCTTTGCGATGGAGTTTGACAATTCCAAAAAGAAGAAACGATAAATATGCGGCGCACATAGAAAGGAGCGATTTTATTGTATTTTTTTCGCATAGAAATATCGAGTTTTGACGATGCGGCAAAAACGCTGTTCGTCATTCCCGAACAAAACGCCGATGAGCAAGGCGTTCCGTTTGAGGAGAAGATGCTCACACAAACCGCCGAATATAAGGCATTTATTAAGGAAAACGCGACAAGTATGGTCGACGGCGTTTATACGCAGTATAAATGCGTTGAACGGCTCGAAAGTGTAACAGAGGAGAGATTTGCGCAATTGCAAGCCGAGGGTAAGCTGGAAAAACTTGACAGCAACAGCTTTTCGGTTTCAACGGGTTTTAAGCCGAAGAAGTCCGGCGGCAAAAATGATATGAAATCATATCTGATAATCGGCGCATTTGCTCTTGCACTCGTGGTTCTGATGATAGTTTCGGCAGTAGCCGGCGGCAAAGACGACAACACAACGACTTCGGTCGAAAGCTCGGATATCGTAGAAAGCACGGAGAGCTCCGCGCCCGAAAGCACCGAGGACAGCACTTCTACCTCGTCCGAGGAAAGCAGTTCCGAAATGTCTACAAGCAGTTCTGAGCCCGAATTCATTGACGAACCGCCCGAAGAAACATCCGAACCATCCGATGTTACAGATGAAAACGGTTATACAAACGGAGGATATACCAAAACTCCCTCCAATGTGTCAAGCAGCAGCGCCGGCGGCGTTTACAATATCTACTTTGATGCGAACGGCGGAGAAGGAACGCTTGAAAGCATATCTTCAGAGGCAGGACAATACGTTGTGCTACCCCGCGCCGATACAGCCGCAAATTCTATCACAAGACAGGGGTACAAGCTGATAGGTTTCTCCGACAATAAGGAAATTACCTACCCCTTGTACGAGTATAAAATGCCATATAATGACGTAACGCTGTTTGCGGTATGGGAGCCGAATAGGTACACCGTAACTTATAACTCAAATGGTGGCACTGGAACGCTCTCCCGTGCGGAGGTCAGATACGGCGGCGAAGTACCGCTCCCGACAGATGTTTCCGTTTACAAGGACGGACTTTTTCTTTCGGGCTGGGCAGAAACCGCAAATGCGCAAACAGCGCTTAAATCTTTGAAAATGCCCGCAAAAGATGTCACGCTTTATGCGGTATGGGCAGATGAAGCGCCTACTGCGACTATTACCTTGCACTATGATGATAAAATTCAAGTCATAGAAAAGCAGATTGGCTCTACCGTCAATATGCTTGACAGCTTTGGAGTATGGAAAGACGGATATTCGGTCGAGGGTTGGTATTTTGAGAATTCGCCGGTGCGTATAGAAAATCTCTATGTTGACGCAGACTGCGACGTTTATGCAAAATGGCAGGCAGCGGAATATATCACCGTTTCAATTGACCGCAGCTATCTCAACAGGGAGGCGGAAACGTACAGAATACCGCTTGATATGACGGGCGCAGCGACCTTGAAACTGCCAAAAGTTGATGATAAAAATGACGCCAATAGCCACGTTGTAGGATGCACCTATGGCTATTCCGACAGAAAACAGACGGGCGAGTTCGGTACGATAAAGTATTTTGGTGATGCCGAGTACAAATTTTCCGCCGATACTACGCTTTACAGGGTGCTGAACGAGTACGGCGGCGGCACGGGAACTAGCGAAAACCCGTATATCATCAGCTATTATGATCAGCTTATAAGGCTTTCCGAGCAGAAAGCAAGCGGATATTTCGTGCAGACTGCCGATATAAAATTCCCCGCTAACATTGAGCGTAAGCCTATCGATACAAAGAAAATCTCGCGTGGCTATGAAAATAAGTCCTATGACTTTTTTGTGTATGACGGCGGGAATTTCAAGATCAAAAATCTTCGCGGAAAGGGCGGCTTGTTCGGCAATATCGCAGGGTCAACTATCAAGAACGTCATTATTGAGGACGGAGCTGTTTCGGCTGCGGGCTATTCCAACGTCGGGCTTATATGCAATGAAGTGTCCTCCTATTCATTCGAGAGCGCTGACGGTTCGCGAGATTACGCAGCCGGCAATTCCAAGATCATAAACTGCTCCGTTTTGAAAAGCAAGATAGACGGCGAGAACGCTAAGAATGTAGGAGGTATATGCGGTTACGGCGGTACGATCTCCGATTGCTATGTAAACGAAGTTTCCATTACCTCCGGAGAAAATGTTGGCGGCATAGTCGGTAACGCCTGCACGGTAACGGGTTCGCTCGCAAACGGAGTGACAACGGACGGAACGATAAAATCCGCAGGAGGTATCGCGGGAACTGCTTACGGAACGCAGATATACGATAATGGCAGCGAATATTACTATTCGGGAGGCAATATTATCGGGTGCGGAGTGCGCACGTTCGTTTCGGCTGCCGAGAACAGCGGTGGTATTGTCGGTACGGCAACCGCACATTCCAAATCGGCATATATCAAAAGCTGTTATGCCGCGAATATTTATCTTAATGGCAGAAATAACGGCGGGATCGCGGGAGCTGACGGAGAAAAAGAGCCGCATAGAATAGCTTATTGTCTGGTTGATAACTCGAATGGATATGCTGTGATAGGCGGTTCAAATATTCGGTCGATCAGCAAAACAATGGTATTGTCCGTTCCCGCCGACAGCGGGCTTACGGTCGAGGGAGTGCTTTCGGTGCTGAATGCCTCGGGCAGCGGATATAATTATTGGCAGATCGATAAAGATGTGAATAATGGTTATCCGTATAACAAAGCCGTAACCGTTGGTCGATAAATCGGTGTCACGGGTGACACATCTTTCGGAGTGTCACTCGTGATTTTTTAAACAAAAATGCTTGACAAGGAGGAGAAAATGGCGTATAATATAGATAGCACCAAGAACGTTAATGGGGGTGGTAGTACGGAAATCATTTCGCCTATGCTCGATGTTATGTTCAAGCGAATGTTCAGTATAGACTCCGGAGCTCCGATGCTGTGTAATTTTTTGGAAACTTTCATTGACTTTAACGGTAATGATGTTTCCTCCGCTAATCTTATGGACAAAGAGATCAAACGTTATCCCGATGATAAGGGCAGCATACTTGATCTGCGTGTTGAGGCTGGCGGAGCTGAGATCGATGTCGAAGTTCAGCTTATGAAACTTGATGGCGACAGAGAGCGCTTTACCTTGTATTTATCTAAAATGTATTCTGAACAGTTGAAAGAGGGTATGGATTATAGCGAGGTGCATAATTGCAAATCTCTGATCATACTCGATTATACAATGCCCGAATACGACCGGAACAACGAGTTCTTTCATTCTTTTAAATTCAGAGATGAGAACGGCATCGTATTTTCCGACGCATTGGAAATGGGCATTATAGAGATACCGCGTATACGCGATATTAAAATCACACAAGGACTTGACGACCGTGTTATGTGGGCAAAGTTGTTTGCAGCTAAAAGTAAGGGGGAGTTGGATATGATAGGTAATTCAACAAGCAATACTGAGATTAAGAAAGCTGTTTACGTTGTAAAACAGCTAAGCGAAAATCAAGTGCTGCGCCGCGAAGCCGAAGCGCGTGTTAAGGCGATCAACGATGAGAAAGCACGGCTCCGTGCTGCGAGCAAAGAGGGCAGAGCCGAGGGCAGAGCTGAGGGTACGGAAAAAATGGCTCAGGCGCTAAGAGATATGGGTTATGACGAGAATATGATTGCCGAGGCGGTTAAACGCAGCCAAGAAAATCAAGCAGTAAGCAAATCCCAGCAGGCACAACAGAAACCGCAAGCCCATAAGAAAACTCCGCCCAAACACGGCGGTAGATAGTCTGCAATTGAATAACATTTGATCCCCATCGGAAACGATGGGGATTTTTTTGTTCAGCAGTGAACGTATTGGAGATTGTGTCACCGGTGACACATTTTCTCTGCGAAATAACGGGAGGTATTATCTATGTATAACAATGTAACGATGATGGGGCGGATAGTAAACGACCTTGAGCTGAAAGTCACACCGAACGGGACGAACTTCTGTCAATTTCGTATAGCGGTGGAGCGGCGCTTTCGGACAAAGGGCGAGGAGCGAAAAGCGGATTTTTTCAACGTTGTTGCTTGGAGAAAAAATGCGGAGATCGCGACTAAGTGGTTCGCGAAAGGCAGAATCACGGAGGGTATCTCGGTAAATCAATATTTTGTAGATAACCCGGAGATGATACTGGGCGAAATGAAACTTGTAAGCGGCAGATATGGAGCTGAAACGGCTTGTGTTCCGTTGGATGGCGCA
>JAAVID010000100.1 GCA_014799395.1 Oscillospiraceae bacterium
CCCGACGATCTCCGCCGCGAAGCTCTCGCCGTCGACTTTGCCGTCAACTCCCAGCAGATCGAGCACCGAAGCTCCAATATCGCCGAAGCAGGTCCTTGTGCCGAGGTTTACGTTTTTTATACCGTTTCCGAAGATAAGCACGGGGATATACTCGCGTGTGTGGTCGGTCCCGCTGTGGCAGGGGTCGCAGCCGTGGTCGGCGGTGATGATAACAACGTCGTCCTTTTTCATTTCGGCGATAAATCCGCCGAGCCACTTGTCAAACTCGTTCAGCGCGGCGGCGTAGCCCATAGGGTCGCGGCGGTGTCCGTACTGCATATCAAAGTCGACCAGATTGGTAAAGCAAAGCCCGTTCCAATCCTGCTTTTGAAATTCCGAGGTTACCTCCATATCGACGGCGTTGCCTATCCTGCGGTCGCTGCGTGTAACGCCCTTTCCCGCGAAAATATCGAAGATCTTGCCCACTCCGATAACGTCTTTCCCGTTCGCCTTGAGAATATCGAGCATAGTATCCTTTGGCGGAGTAAGCGAAAAATCGTGACGGCGCGGCGTTCTCGTATACGGATATTCGCCCTCGAACGGACGCGCGATAACTCTTCCGACGGCATAGTCGCCCGTAAGTATCTCACGCGCTATTTTACAGTATTCGTAAAGAGTATCGACGGGAACGACGTTCTCGTGCGCGGCTATCTGGAAAACGCTGTCCGCGGAGGTGTAGACGATAAGCGCGCCCGTTTCGACGTGCTCTTTTCCGTAGTCCGCGATGACTTTAGTGCCCGAATACGGAAGATTGCAGATGACCTTTCGCCCCGTCGCCCTCTCGAATTTTTCTATGACCTCGGGCGGAAAGCCGTTCGGGAACGTCGGGAACGGTTTTTCGGAGACGCAGCCGGCTATCTCCCAATGCCCCGTTGTGGTGTCCTTGCCCTTTGACTTCTCGGCAATGCGCAGAAACGCGCCCTCGGGAGAATGTGACTTCTCGCCGACGGTCACGCCGTCAATGTTGAACAGTCCGAGCCTTTGCATATTCGGAACGTTAAGCGTTCCCGTCTCAAAGCAGGAGCGCAGAGTGTTCCCCTTGTCGCCGAAATCCGCCGCGTCGGGCATTTCTCCTACGCCAAAGCTGTCGAGAACGATAAGAAATACGCGCATACTATTCCCCCTCCGTCAGCAGTTTTACCGCGGAGCTCGTTCCGATACGCCCGCAGCCCTCGTTAAGGAACATCTCGAGGTCTGCTTTTGTTTTTACTCCGCCCGCCGCCTTTATTTTCACATTCGCGCCGATATGCGCCTTGAAAAGCCGTATGTCCTCAATGCGCGCGCCGTCCGTGCCGAAGCCCGTGGAGGTCTTGATATAGTCGGCTTTCGCTTCGGTAACGCATTTGCAGAGCTCGATCTTCTCCCGTTCGGTAAGATAGCACGTCTCGATTATGACTTTAAGTATCTTGTCTCCGCAAGCCGCTTTTACATCGGCAATTTCCTGCCGAACCTCGGAAAATTTCCCGTCCTTGACCCTGCCGAGGTTTATCACCATATCTATCTCGTTTGCGCCGTCGCTTACGGCTTCGCGCGCTTCGGCGCATTTCACCGCCGTAGTCGAATAACCCAGCGGAAAGCCGATGACCGTGCAGATATTCAGCTCCGGAAACCTTTCGCGCGCAAAGCGCACATAGCTCGCGGGTATGCAGACGCTCGCGGTCTTGTACCGCAGCGCCTCTTCGCAGAGCTTGATTATCTCCGCCTCGGTCGCCGTTGCGCGGAGCAAGGTATGGTCTATATGCGGAAAAATATCCGTATTATTCATTATTATCACCTTTATCAAAGAATTTAAACGATCTCAGCGCCAGCATTCCGCTCGGCTGGAATTTCAGCTTTTTCATTCCGAAGAACGGCGCGGCGTCGGCGGTGACGGTCACAAACTCGGTCATACTGCCCGTTGTCGGTATCTCGACCGTAGCTACGAGCTCGCCCGTATCCGCGAATATCCTGAGCGCAGCCTTGGTGGCGGGATTTGAAGCTGTTATCTCCAGCTTTCGTTCCCCGTTCAGCCGGCAATTCTCATAGCAGATACTGCTCTGCCAATCCTTTAACAGCACGTATTCGTTCAGCGCCTTGTCCGTTAAGAACTCCGCGCCCGTATACTCCCACGATACCGCCGCGGGAACGGTTTTTTCAACGTCGATACCAACATATTCATCGGCGTTCACGATAATGTCAGCGGTGCGGATAATATCCGCGGAGGACGCGCCGACCTGTATTTCGTACTTCCCCGAGAACAGCGTGAACGCGTTTTGGTTTATATCCCACATCGCAAGCTCCTCAACGTCGAACGACAGCACGACGTCCGCTTTCTCGCCCGCGGGGATATGCACTCTGCGGAACGCTTTCAGCTCCTTTTTCGGGACGGCGCTCGAAAATTTCGGCGAGGAAACGTAAAGCTGAACGACCTCGTCCGAGTCGAGATCGCCGACATTACGAAGCTCGAAAGAGATCTCAACGCGATCGCCTTTTTCAAACGAAGTCTTATTCGGCTTCAAAGCGCCGTACCGGAACGCCGTATACGTCAGACCGTGACCGAACGGGAACAGCGGCTCGCCCTCGTAATAGCGGTAGGTGCTCTCCGTGCGGATTATATTGTAGTCCTTGATACTGCCGAGCTCGTTTTCCGAGCTGTACCAGGTCACGGGACAGCGCCCGGCGGGCGATACTTCGCCGAACAGCGTTTTAGCCACTGCCGCCCCCATTTCGGGACCCGAATGAGGGGTATGCAGAACGGAAGAAAACCCGTCAACGGCGTAAGGATAGCCCGACACGAGGAACAGCACAGCGTCCTCGTTTATCGACAGTATCGCGTCCGCTATTTCCCGCTGACGCTTTGGCAAATTAAGATGCTTTCTGTCAAAGCATTCGCGCGCGCCTATCATCGGGTTGTTGCCGCCGAAGAACACGACGTTATGCGCTTCGGTAACGACCTTCCGCACCCTGTCGATACCCGACACGAACAGCTCCACATCAAACAGCGACCTGTGCGGCGGCTTTATCTTATCCGATACCGCGACCTTTCCGTCCTCGGTGATGTACATAAACCGTTCCTGCCAGTTTTTCAGACGGCACTCGCTTCCCGTGCGCAAAAACGTGAACATTTCGTGCACATACCACCCGTAAGGCTCGTCGGAAACGCATTTCAGCACGCCGCAGTCGCTCAGGAACTTTCCGTTGTACTTCGATTTAAGCGAGACCTTGTCGTCTCCCCACTCGTACAGCTCCAGCAGACAGCTCTCGGTGATGAGCGGCGCGTCGCACACGAGCGTGCCGTCCTCGCTCACGGAGAAGTAAAACCCGTTTTCCGCGTTGCGCAGAGCGATTATATCGTTGCCCGTCTCGTAGCTGATATTGTCTTTTCCGACAAGCGCGGTTATCGCGTCGAGTATAGTCGTATTGCGCTCGGAAAGACCCGTGTACCAGTCGCGGAAGTTCATTCCCGCGTGTATTCCGACCACCGCGATACGCTCGTCCTTTTTCAGAGGAAGGACCATTCGCTTGTTGCGCAGGAGAATTATCGCTTCCTCGGCTGCGCTTTTCGCCGCCTTTTCGTGGCTTTTTGGAACATCGTTATATGGACAGTCCTCGTCGAACTCGCCGAGCAGAAACCGCGCCTTTAACACTCCGAAAAGCGCGTTGTCTATATCGCTCTCGGAGATCGTTCCGGCTTCGAGAGCCTTTCTCGCCGCCGCTTCCACAACGTCGCGCTCGTCGGTGATAATATCCGCGCCGCGGTTTTTGTACACTCTCGCGATAGACTCGGCGTGTGTACGGTCGGTCTTATGGCGCGTGACGTTCTCGATAAAATCCCAGCCGTCCGTTACCGAAAACAGCAAGCCCCAGTTCTCCTTACAATACGAAAGCTCGGGATTGCACATTCCCTCAACGCCGTTTATCATATTGTACGAGGTCATAAGACTCCGTGCGCCGCCCTTTTTTATCGGGCGCTCGAACGCTTTAAGATAGTAATCGTGTTTGAGCGCTGTCGGTATAGTGGCGTTGTCGGAGGTCCTGTCCTCCTCGTGATTGTTGGCGTAAAAGTGCTTTAATGTCGGTATTACCCGCGCGTATTTTTCGTCGTTTCCGTACATTCCCTTTGTGAACGCCGCCGCCATTTCTCCCGTGAGGAACGGATCCTCGCCGTAGCCCTCCTCGGTCCTTCCCCAGCGCGGATCGCGCTCGAGATCGACGGTGGGAGCCCACAGACAAAGCGAAGAATGTCCCTGTTTATTGTGGATACGCGCCTCGATACCCGTTACCTCGCCCATAGCGCGCATAATGTCGGTATCGAACGTCGCCGCCAGACCGAACGGCTCGGGGAAAACGGTCGTCGGAAGTTCCGTTTTTACGCCGTCCTTTTCAAAGCGGCAGACCAATCCGCGCGCGGCTTCACTGCCGATATTGAACTCCTTTATCCCCAGCCTCGGTATCTCCTGCTGACGGCAGGTTATCAAAAGGAGCTTTTCGTCGAGCGTAAGCTCCTCCAACAGCGCTCCGACGCGCTCATCGAATGACAGCGCGGTATCTTGAAATCTGTACATAAGCGAGCCTCCCTCACAGCTTTTTTCTCATTAACGAATGCGGCGGCACTTCTATATCCGTCGGGATAGTCAGCTTGCTCATCGCGTGACGGGCAACGTCTATCTCTTCCATATCGGCGTTGAACATTTTTTCGGGCGCAAATCCGATAGGCCCGCGGTTCGGGGCGAGTATCTCCAGCTCGTCCGACAGCGTGAAATAATTGCGCTGCGTTAAGTACATTATGCCGTTTTCGCATTTGTCGACAGTCGCGACAAAATCATAATCGCGGATATATCCGCTGTCGGTGAAGTATTGTCCGCCGTTTGTTATCTCGCCCGGGTTCTGCGAGCCGCTTCCCTCGTTCGGGTGACCGTAGAAAAATCCCGTGCAGTACGGACGGTGACTTATCTTGTTTACCTCTTCGAGCACCCAGGCGGGCGGCTTTTCTCCCCGCAGACAGCAGTCCAATGCGGCTCTGTAAGCGTTGGTGGTAAGCGCGGTGTAGTACGCCGACTTTGCTCTCCCCTCGATCTTAAGGCTGGTAACGCCCGCCTCAAGGAGATCGTCAAGGTGCTCTATCATACACATATCGCGCGCGTTGAGGATAAACGTGCCCTTTTCGTCCTCGAAAACCTTGTAGAACTCGTTCGGGCGCTTTTCCTCCATAAGATAATACCCCCAGCGGCAGGGCTGAGCGCACTCGCCGCGGTTGGCGTTTCTCCCCGTAAGATACTCGGAGATAAGACAGCGCCCCGAAAAGCTCACGCACATCGCGCCGTGAACGAACGCCTCTATATCCATATCCTCCGGGATATTCTTCCGTATCGTCCTTATGTTTTCAAGGTCGACCTCGCGCGCCAGCACAACGCGGGAAACGCCCATTTTGTACAGTTCGAGCGCCGTGCGGTAATTGACCACGCCCGTCTGCGTGGACGCGTGGATAGCGAGCCGCGGGGCGTTCTCCTTTATCATCGAGATCATCCCTATATCCGCCGCGATGACCGCGTCCGCGCCGCTTTCGTCAACGGCTCGTATAAACTCGGGAAAGCGATCCGCTTCTTCGTTTGTGGGGACGGTGTTGCAGGTGATGTAGACCTTTACGCCTCTTTCGTGCGCGGTCCGCACGGCTCTGAACAGCTCCTCGGTATTGAAGTTTTTCGCTCCCGCTCTCATTCCGAACGTCTTGCCCGCGAGGTAGACCGCGTCCGCGCCGTAATCCAGCGCCGACAGCAGACATTCCTCGTCGCCCGCGGGAGCAAGAAGCTCGGCTCTCAAATTCTTATTCTCCATTTTCCTCCATATCCAATTGCCGAACCATTTCAACGTTTTCTTCGTGACCCTCAGCGGTTCTCGCGTAGTAGAATTCGCCCGACTTGCTCGCTACAAAGTAGTAGTATTCCGTATCCGCGGGATAAAGCGCGGCGTTGATAGCGTCCAGTCCCGGGTTGCAGATAGCGCCCGCGGGCAGGCCCTCGCACTTGTAGGTGTCGTAGGCGTCAATTATGGTCTGCATTTTCGCGCTGTTGGACGAGGTTATTTTCGGCTTGATGACCTCGTCGATATAGGTGTAGGTGGTATCGGACTGAAGCTGAGGATAGGTCTCGGGGTCGTTAAGACGGTTGTGGAATACCGACGACACCATTGCCATATTCTCCTCGTTGTAGCCCTCCCACTGAATGAGCGAGGCAAGCCTTATCGTTTCGTCAAGGGTAAGCCCGAGCTCCGCCATACGGGAGCGCATACTTCTCGTTATCTGCGCCTCAAAATGGCTGAACATCTTGTCCGCGACGTTTTCCGCGTACTTTTTCGTATCGAAATTCGGATACTTCTTCATATCGTCGATAACGTAGAACTGGTAGGTATCGGGGAAAATATAGCCCTCGAGCATATTGAGACGGTTGGGATCGGCTTCAATGCCCTCCTCGAAATCGTACTTGTTGAGCTTTGCCTTGTAGCAGGTCTCAAAATCGACGGCGCGGCATACCAGATTTTCCTCGAGTATCTTGCCTATCTCCGCGGCGGTCAGACCTTCGGGTATAGCGACGTCGACGGTTTTCGAGTACGTCTTTTCGGTTTTCAGCGTTTCCAGCAGGTCGTTATAGCTCATATTCGACGAGATCGTGTAGATCCCGTCCAGAAATCCCGACTCCTGGTCGGTGAGCTTCATATAGGTTTTCATCAGCCCCGGCATATCTATTATTCCCGCGGCGTGAAGATTGTCGATTATCTCGTTTACGCCCATACTCGCGTTTATCTCGAAATCCGTCTGCCTGTTTGGCTTTGCGAGACCGGTTATATCGCGCATTCCCCCCACGACGTTCACTGCCGCCATAACGCCCAGCGCCAGCGCGCCGACCGACAGAAGCACCCCGAGGAATATCTGCCCCATCGTACGGGTATGGTTTGTCCGATTTTTCTTCTTATGCTTCTTTTTACGCCTGCGGACGGGATTTTCCGCGGGAGGATAGTCGTCGCTCACGGAATCCATCATAAGCGTTTTTGACATATCGTCGGCGGAATTCAGATCGGTGAACTCCTCGCGCGGCGTAATGCCGCAGTGCTCGCTCTCCGACAGCTTGGGGAGCTGTATGCTGTCCATTTCCCTTGTCCTGTCGTCAAAGACCTCCGTGTTATTATTATCAAAATGATTTTCGTCCATTTATACGACCTCCGTCATTTGTCTGTCAAATACCGTTAAATTTGCTCCGAAATCGTGCGGTTCCGCCGGAACCTCTCTTTTAAACCCGCTGTAACATATTATAACGCTTTTCCCCGGAAATCCGCTTAAAAACCTGTCGTAATAGCCGCGCCCGTATCCCAGGCGCAGTCCCTCGCCGTCGGCGCAGAGCGCGGGGACGATACACAGCGTATTTTCGTCCGCGTTAGCCGGTCTGTCCGCAGGCGGCTCGTCAATGCCGAACCTTCCCTTTTTCAGCTCGGAAACGTCGTTTATGTAATAAAACGACAGCGTATCGCCGCTTACGGGGAGCGCGACGGGAATTTTCCGTTCAAGACAGTACGCGATAAGCCGCCGCGTGTCGACCTCAATATCCGTAGAAGCGTAGGTGAACACCGCGCCCGCGTTGTCAACCAAGGGTTTAAGCTGCTCGAAAATATCCTTGTCGGCTGCTTCCTTTGCCGTTTTGTCCATTGCCCTGCGGCGCTCGATAAGCTCGCGGCGGAGTGCTTTTTTCAGAACCTGTCCACATAGCCCGAAATGCTTGGATTGCGAAGCGAATTTTTTCGAGGACAAGGAAAAGCGACGCAGGCGTACTGTATGTACGCCAAGGAGCTTTGACGCAGTACTCGGAAAAATTCGCCGCAAGACAAGCGTTGAGCGGCTATGTGGACAGGTTTTCAGTTCGCGCATTGGATAGCCGCGCGGACCTTGTCCGAGCGCTCCTTGCCGCAAAGTACTTTAACAAGCTCCAGACCGAACTCGATAGCCATTCCCGCGCCCGCCGCGGTCGTGAAAATACCGTCCGTCACTACCTTTTTATCGGAGAGCTTCGCGCCCGTCAGAAACTTTTCATAGCCCGGGAAGCAGATAGCCTCTTTGCCCTCCAGCAAGCCCTTTTTGCCGAGAATAGACGGCGCGGCGCAGATAGCCCCTATCGGGATATTGTTCTTCACGCAGTAGTCAACGGACGACTGCACAACGGGGTTCGCCTCGATATTCAGCGTTCCGGGCATACCGCCGGGGAGCACTATCATTTCAAGGCGCTCGTCAAGCTCGACCTGCATATCGGTCATATCGCACAGCACGGGCACGCCGTGCGAGCTTTTCACGGCGTCGTTCTTTATCCCGACCGTCACCACGTCAAGCTCCGCGCGGCGAAGCATGTCGATAGGCGCGATAGCCTCAGTTTCCTCAAAGCCGTCCGCTAAAAATACATAGATCATAATTTTACCTCCAGAATTTGTCGTTTTTAATTCGCCTTATTAGGTATGTAAGCCCTTTTATAAAACTCTGCAGCGCTCATAGCATTACTGTAACTCGACACATACAATGAGCTGTCATACATAGCGTTTTCCGAAGTACCGTATATATCAAACTTAAGCGACCATTTCGGCGAAAAGCATTGATTTTCCAACCAGAATTCGTAGAACTCGTAGAGCCACAAAACTTCCCTCGGTGTGCTTCCCTGTTCGTAGATGCTTAAAAGCACATCAAGGCTATAATTGTATTCCGACCACTCGGACGAAAGTAAATGTTTGTTGTAAAAATCACAATATATATCCACATTCTCTATCCCGCGCGGTTCAAGAAATTCATCGTTGATAAATGTTTCAACCTCGCTCCAAAGCTTCATTTGCGCGTATTTGTCCGCGTATGTATCGGAAAAGACCTTGCCGTTGCTCGCAAATACCCGATATTGAAAGCCGTTCCCCTCAAAGGTTATATAACAATCGGGTTGAACAGAGAGGATACCGCCGGGAGTGGGACCAAATTCAATATGCTCCTCGGCGATCTTAGAATCCGGGTGAACTTCGCGGACATATTCAATAATTGCTTTTCTGTCTTTATACAGCGGTAACTGCCACGGAAGCAGATAATTGCTCCGAAGAATTGCTATAACCGTAACGACAGCCGCAACGATCCCCCAAATAATCACATAACGCCTTGTTTTCTGCTTGCTGTCCAATATATACAACCTTTCATCTAAAATGTTATCACAAACTTCTCCTCAAGAAAAACCGGGTGATACGATAATTTAGCCTTGCGCAGCCCCTCCGAGCCCGTATCCTCCTCGCGGTTGATATACTTGTACTTACCGCCGAGCGACTTGACGAACTCGCGGTTGACCGCCGTATACGCGCCCTGAAACTCGCGGAGCGCCTTTTCGACGTGCACGACAAAGCAGTCCTCCGACGACCTCTCGCCGAACGTGAACGCCTGGACTTCGCCATTTACGCGGAGCACTCCGCCCGTGTAGCCGAGCTCGTCATAATGCTTGAACGAGCATTCCACGATACAAAGCTCCTCGCGCTTGCTTTCGGCGGCATCGGACATCTCGCAGATGTTCTCCGAACGCCAGCGGTCGTTCATCGCTCTGCACTCGCCGATATTGTCGGCGGTGAGCGGCTCAAAGCTCCAGTCGTTCTCATAAAAGCGGTTGAGATGATTTCGCTTGCCGTGATACTTCTTCCCCGCGAGGTTTTCCAAGTCCTCGGCAAGATACACATAGTCGCTGATGTCACGGTTGAAAACGGCTTTGGCGTGATACGTTTCCGTCAGCCTTTGCGCGGTCTCCTTGTTGGCGTACATTATAAGCGGAATGTTATTTTCGGCGCAGTATTCCTCAAGAAGCCCGACGGCGGTCTTCATATCGCCGTTCCCGACGGGATAGATAAACCGCGTTTTCCCGCCGATGCCGTTTTTGATAAAGTAAAATCCCTCGGCAAAGCATATCTCGTTGTTGTAAACGTTCCGCCACACGAAATTATTTCCGAACGTGTATTCGCAGCCGCGGAAATTCGATTTCGCCAGATACTCCCGCGCCGTTTTTCCGTCGGATATTTCAATTCTTCTAAACTTCAGTTCAGCCATTTTTTACCAGTTTCCTCAGCATATCGCATATTTTTATGTAAATGTCCTCGATCGGAAGCGGAATATCTTCTTCGGCGCAGTCTATTATCTGCCAGCCG
>JAAVID010000101.1 GCA_014799395.1 Oscillospiraceae bacterium
CGTCTCGAGCACAAGATCACCAACCTGACCACCACTTCGGAGAACCTGACCGAGGCTGAGTCTTCGATCCGCGACACCGATATGGCTTCCGAGATGATGAACTACACCAAGTTCAACATTCTCCAGCAGGCTGCTCAGTCTATGCTCGCTCAGGCAAATCAGCAGCCGCAGTCTATCCTGCAGCTCCTCGGCTAATCTTAGCCCGATTTGCTCACAAAAACTTAATAAAGTTCACCCCCGAGTTTTCGGGGGTGTTTTTTTGCGGGGGTATTGACAAAATTGAATTGGTGTGTTATAATATAAATACAGGAATGTTGAATTGCTCCAAACTGCATTCACAAAAAATTTCCCCCGCGACTGCTACTCGCGGGGGCGATTTTTAAAATCCTTTCGGGCTTGCCGTGTTACTTCTTCCCATCAAACCACTTGCTTATGTATGCTGAGATAACATTCGCCATAATGGTGTACAGGAACGATATAAAATGCTCCACTTACATTCACCCCCTTTCGCAGAACGTCCGGGAGTAACCGGCACTTTCATTATAACATATTTGGCGGAAATTGTCAATTAAATTATGCATAGGTACTTGACAAATCGGGATTGGTGTGGTATAATAATAGTGATCGAAAGATTATCATGTCTCCAACATGAAGATAACCCCCTGCGAGTGGTGGCTCACAGGGGGTTGAGTTTTTGCTGGGCTTACTTTTTACCGGCTGATCCGTCAAGCCACTTGTCAAGGTGCTTGCTTATGTAATTCGCAATCACACCGACTCCGACGGAGTTCAGAAGAGCTATTACGCCTTGGATAACCTCCAACATGAAGATTCACCTCCTTTGCAATAAGCTCGGGAAGTTCCGGCACTTTCATTATAACATATTTGGCGAAAAATGTCAACAAATAACCCCCTCCGCGCGGAGGGGGGTGATCATCTTGATGAAAACGGGGCGTGCGGCGTTAAACCGTTTGTTGAGCTTGTCGGCGCTCCCGTCGAGCTTGACGGACGGCTTGAACCGTTTGGCACGGTTGACCCCGTTGAAGCTGAACTGTTGGGCGCTCCCGTTGAAGCGGTTGACGAGCTTTCCTCGGTCGAACTGCTTTCCGAGATGTCGGAGCTTTCGGCGCTGTCCGTGCTTTCGGAGCTCTCGGGCGGCTCGGCGTTGCTGACAACGGACGAGGGCTCGCTTTCACCGCCGCCGTTAAGCGAATTCAGCACGAAATACCCGCCAACCGCGAGGACTATCAGTATAACGATAACGGCGATGATCGGCGCTTTCGACTTTTGGCGCGGCGAGGCGGCAGAGCCGTTTTTATAGGACGCTCCGCAGTTCGGGCAGAATTTGTCCGTATCGTACATCGACTGTCCGCAGAACTGACATCTGAACATATTTCCGCGCGGCGGCTCCTGTGCGGGGGGCGGGGCGGTCGGTACGGCATTCTGCGGCTTTGGCGCGGCTTGAACGGGCGGAGGAGCGACCTCGCCGATGACAGGCGCGGTCTCCGTGATAACGGGAGGTTCCTCTTCGTGAACGGGCGGTGCGGCGGGCTTGGGCGGTTTCGGAGGTTCGGGCTGTTCAGGAGGCTGTTCCGCGGTTTTTTCGGCGGGTCTCGGCGAAGAGCTTGCGAAAATGGGTTCGAATTCCAAGCGCTCGGGTTCGGGCTTTTCGGCAGGCTCGGATTTTATCGACATAGGCGGCGTCGGAGACTTTGAGAACAGGGGCTCGACTTCGCCGGTATCGTCCATTGAGTTGTTCAAAAATTTATACGGGTCGAGATTTATATTCTCGCTCGGGTTTTCGTCCATTGAGTAATTGCCGATAACGGGAACGCTGTTTTCGGTGACAGCCGCTCCCGAGCCGTCGTCGAGCATAGAGAAGTTGTCGACTTGTCGATCATTGCTCTTAGACGCGGTTTTTTTCGGCTCTACCGCTTCGATCGAGGGCATTTCGTTTGCGGCGCTGAAATTCGCGAGCTGTTCCGAAAGCGCCGCGAAATCGTGTGCGGAAATATCGTTTCCGAAAAGGTCGGGGTTGCTGTTGTCCTCCGCGGCAAATATCGGGATAACGCCGCTTCCGCTCATAAAGCTGTTTATCTGCTCTATATCGCTGTCCGAAATATTGCCGATGTCAAGTCCGCCGCCGACTGCCATTTCGTCGGGATTCATAAGCGGCACTCCGCCTGCCGACAGCGGGATATTTTTCGGCTTGTCGCCGAGATACATTCCGCATTTGCCGCACTGAAAGGCGCTGCCCTGCATATGCGTTCCGCAGTTCGGACAGAACACGAGCGTTTCCGTGCTGTTTCCGCTGTCGAGAGGTTCAACACCCGGCATTGACGACTGCACCTCGGAGACCTCGGGGGCAGGCTTTTCGGGCTCTTCATCCTTTTTCGGAGCGCTTTCCGTCTCTGCCTCGGGCTTGGGAGGTCTGCCCTCGTTGTCCGTTCTTCCGGGCATTCCGCCCTCCTCGAGTACCTCGGGAGGCACGGGCGAGCCGCATTCCATACAAAACGCGTATCCCCTTATCAGATTTTTTCCGCAATTAACGCAAACCATTTTTATTTCCTCTTTGCTAGAATTAGTGTGTATTATCTTATAATAATACCGTTGCCTATTCTTATATTATACAATATTCGCAAAGAAATGTCAATTCTTTTTATGAAAACCGTATAAATGACTTAAAGGAACGCGCTCTATTTGTGCTAAACAACGGAGAAATACAGTCCCGCGAATACGCCCGCGACGATAGCCATTACCGCCACCGCCGCAAGGCACATCATAATGTGACCGAGCGTGTACATACGTTCGGGCTTGGCTTCTGGCACTTCCGCCCTTATCTCCTGCGTTATGACGGTGTTTACGGGCGGGTTGACGGCGGAATACGCGGGAGCGCTCGCGCCGTAGGTCGGGATAGTGTTGGGGGTGGGTATATCTGCCTCAACGGAGGGCTCGGCGGGCTCCTCGGTCAATTCGGAGGGCTCGGCTTCGTATTCGGGAGCTTCGGGAGCGCTCTCGGCGGTCGGTATCTCGGAGCTTGTTTCGGGAGCTTCGTAAACAGGTTCGCTTACGGGAACGTCCGCGCTTTCCGTATAGTCGGGGAAAGACTGCTCGGGCTGCGGAACGGACTGTACCTCCGCTCGAACGGGCTCGCTCGGCGTTATGGGAACGCTTGCCGCCATATTTTTTACCGGCATTCCGCAGAAGTTACAGAATTTCGCCGTGTCGATTATTTCCTTGCCACAATTAGTACAAAACATAATTTATTTCCTTTCGATAGCTGTTGATTTAAAGACGAAAATGTCTTATATGTTCATTTCCATTTGTATATAAAGTCCCTGTTGGAACGTTATCTCAAATCCGAAGCTGCGATATAACGAGACGGCGGGTTCGAGCGTTATCCGCGTATCAAGAAAGAGCTTAGTGCAGCCTTGAGCTTTCGCATAGCTTTTCACCTCGGAGAGCAGGGCTTTGGATATTCCCTTTCCGCGGTATCCGCTGCGGATAAACAGCCGCTTGACCTCGCCCGTGTCGTCGGTTTTGGTACGGTAGGCAACACACCCTATCGGCGTATTATCCTCAAACGCGACCCATACTTTTTCTATATTTTCGGCGGCGCTGTATCGGGTATAGCAGTCCTTGTCGTCGCCGAGAAAATCTATCATATAGTCGTCGTGCTCGGAGAAAAGCTCCAAAACCTGCGTATCGGAAACGCTCATCGGTACAATATTCATAGCTCCTCCTATACCTTTAATCCGTCGTTATTTCGTACATAGTCGAACAGGTACTGCTGAGCTATGCCCTCCGCGCCCTTGGTACATTCGGGAAGTCCGTCGGGGTAGAATTCCGCCATAAGGCGCTTTACCCACACGTCCTTCGGGAACGCGTCTAGCTTGTGGAACGCGAACAACAGCACGCAGTCCGCGACCTTGTCTCCAACGCCGACTATCTTCTTGAGCGTATCGCGGGCGCTGTCCAACGGGAGCGCGTTTATCTCGTCAAAGTTTATCTCGCCCGAGTTCACACGGTTCACTGCGTCGACTATGTACTTGGCGCGGAAACCCGCTCTGAGCGGCGCTAAGTCCTCGGGCTCGATACCGCGGAGCTTCTCGGCAGTAGGGAATGCGAAATCTCCGCCGCCCATATCCTCGCCGAAGCTCTCGCAAAGTCTGCCGATTATTCCCGAAATGCGGGGGATATTGTTGTTCTGGGAGATAATGAAGCTGATAAGCGTTTCAAACGGCTCCTGCCGAAGTATGCGTATTCCCGACGAGACCTCGCAGGCGGCTTTCAGCGTTTTGTCGGCGGAGAAGCGGCGTATGTACTCGGAGTAGTCGTTGTCGAGGTCGAAGTATTCTCTCCACACGGGGAGCTCGGCTTCGGTTATTCCGTCGATAACGATCGCTCCGTTTTGCTCGGAAAGGGTCAGCCGCTTGCCCTTGGCGATACCCGAAAACGCGCCGTTTTCCGCCTCTTTCCAACGAAAGCACTGTCCGCAGAGGAACGTCTGCTTTAAATTAAAGTTGGAATTATTGACTTTTACACTCATTTTTTTCAAAAACCCCTTGATTATTTACTTTAATTATAATACAATATAAATAAGATTTCAAGTGTTTTGAAAATTTTTTCAGCAAAGCAACACAAAATATTAACCGAAAGGAAAAACGGAAATGAGAGAGAGCATACTTACTATCCCGATAAACGAAGTGTTTGAGCCGAAATGCGGCTGTCCTATCTGCGCTATGCGCAATACCGTGGAGGATCACATCTGCGAGTACATTATGGGCGCGGCTATGATGGAGCCCGACGTCCGCGAGGAGACAAACAGGCTCGGCTTCTGTCACGACCACTTTAACAGTCTGTTAAAGCAGAACAACCGATTGTCGCTCGGACTTATGCTGAATACATATCTCGCGACCCTGCGCGGAGAGATCTTCGAGCGCAAGAGCATATTCTTCACCAAGGGCGCAAAGGCTAAAAAGGCGAGCGAGATAGAGGAGACCTGCTTTGTGTGCAGCAAGGTCGACTGGGGCGTTCAGCATATGCTGGAGACGGTGTTCAAGATGTTCAAGGACGAGCCGACTTTCAGAAAGCTGTATTCTCAACAGGAATACATCTGCATTCCGCACTACAATCTGCTTATGTCCAACGTTACGACAATGCTCCCGAAAAGCGAGCATAAGGCGTTTATCGAGGCTACCGACGCGCTTGTCGAGAATTACATCAAGTCTATAAACGGCGACGTTCAGCAGTTCTGCGACAGCTTCGATTACCGCAACGCGCGTAATCTCCACAGCGAGGAAATGGAGCACGTCCGCAATTCTATTGAGAGGGCTATCGAGTTTATTACTTCGAGGAAGCCCGATGTGAAGTAAGGGGGATATTTTTGAGTACACGGGAAATAGCTTACAGCATAATCGACAGTCTCAGCGAAAAGCAGATAGAGGGCTTTATTGCTATGTTCAGCGAATATCTGCCAAGCGGTTTAAAAAACGACAGAAAACTAGCGGCTTTCCGTTCCTTGGAGGGTATGATAGAGGAAATTCCCGATATTGACTATGACAAGGAGCTTGCGGAGTATCGGGAGGAAAGGTTGTGTGCTCAACAATAGCGTTTTTATTTCACTTAAAAAATAAGGAGTTCCAATGGATATTTTATCGATAGAAAGCTCCTGCGACGAGACCGCCGCGGCGGTCATTCGCGACGGGCGGGAGATAGTTTCCTCCGTTGTCGCGACGCAGATCGAGGAGCATAGGCTGTATGGGGGAGTTGTTCCCGAGATAGCCTCGCGGCGGCATTGCGAGAGCATTGTCGGCGTTGTCAACGAGGCGCTGGAAAAGGCTGGCATAGCGGCAAAGGACGTTGACGCGATCGCCGTGACGTTCGCGCCGGGGCTTATCGGGGCGCTGCTGGTAGGCGTTAATTTCGCGAAAGGGCTGGCGTATTCGCTCGGAAAGCCGCTTGTTCCCGTACATCATATCCGCGGGCATATCGCGGCGAACTACCTTGCGCACGCGGAGCTTGAGCCGCCGTATATGTGCCTTGTGGCGAGCGGCGGTCATTCGCATATCGTCCGCGTGAACGGCTATACCGAGTTTGAAACGGTCGGCAGAACGGTTGACGACGCGGCGGGTGAGGCGTTCGACAAGGCGGCGCGTGCTATGGGATTTCCGTATCCGGGCGGAGTGTTTATCGACAAGGCTTCCAAGCTCGGCGATCTGTCCAAGTACAAGCTCCCCAAGCCGAAAACTCAGAACCCTTACGATTTCAGCTTTTCGGGATTGAAAACCGCCGTTATCAATCTTATCCACAACGCGAACCGGAAGGGCGAGGAGATAGACGTAAACAGTCTCGCGGCTTGCTTTCAGAACACCGTCAGCGAGATATTGACGGACAAGTTTATCGCCGCGGCGGGGGAGTACGGCTACAAAAAGATCGCGCTTGCGGGCGGCGTAGCCGCTAACAGCGGACTGCGCGAGACGCTTTCCGCCGCCGCGGAAAAGAACGGAATGGAGCTGTATGTGCCGCCGCTTTCGCTGTGCGGAGACAACGCGGCTATGATAGGCTGTCAGGGATATTATGAGTTCCTCGCGGGGAATATCGGCGATGAGAGCCTGAACGCCGTCGCTACTATGAGCTTGGATAAGGTGAGATTTTAACAATGAAAAATATTGTACTTATCGGAATGCCCGCGGTCGGGAAATCTACTATCGGGGTTCTTTTGGCGAAAACGCTCGGTTTTTCGTTTATTGATACCGACCTTATTATTCAGCAGGACACGGGCAGGCTGTTGCAGGATATTATCGACAAGGACGGGCTGGACGCGTTCTGTATCGCGGAGGAACGCGCTATCTGCTCCGTTGCCGCGGAGGGGAACGCCGTCGTCGCGACGGGCGGCAGCGCGGTATACAGCCGCGAGGCTATGCTCCATTTGAAAGAGCACGGCATAGTTTACTACCTGTCGATACCGACCGAGGAGCTTACGGCGCGGCTCAAAAACATTAAAACGCGCGGTATCGCGAAGCGTCCCGAGGACACTATCGAGGACGTGTTCAAGCGGCGTATGGAGCTGTACCGTGAATACGCGGACATTACCGTGGACTGTCACGGCAAAACCGCCGAGGACACGGTCGCGGAAATTTGCGAATATCATAAATTAACGGGGAAATAAATATTTTTAAAAACCTCTTGACAAACGGATATAATCGTGCTATATTGTATATAGAGTTTATATACAATATAAACGGAAAGGGTGAATTTTATGTCCGAGGAAATAATTGAAATTAACGTGCAGACTGTTGACCAAGAACCGCCTGCCGAAGCTCCGTCGCTTGTGCCGGGATTCAAGAGTATTTGCGTGCGGATAGGCATTATGATGATAATCGTGTTTGCGGCGAGGATAGTTGTGAACGTTATAGGCGCGCTTATCGTGCCGCACTTGTCCGGGACGATACTTATTTCGCCGACTGTCGCGTATCTTATCGACGCGGCGCTGTCGGTGGTGTTTTTGTATATTATCCCCATTACCGCGGCGATATTCCTGTTAAAGCGCCCGATGAAAGACCGTTTGGGGGAAATTTACGCGAAGCCGAAGTATTTCGGCAGGGCAATGGCGATGTTCCCCGCGGGATACGGCGTGGCTATCACCTGCAATCTGCTCACGCAGCTGCTGGGTCTGCTGTTTAAGGATACGCCGCTCGGCAACTCGTTTACGGGCGTGCAGGAAACGCTCACCGCGCCCGATATGGGGAGCGCGGTGGTGCTGTTTATTCAGCTTACCGTGCTTGCGCCGCTCTTTGAGGAGTTCTGGTGCAGAGGGCTTATTATCGAGGCTTTACGCCCTTACGGAAACGGATTTGCTATCTTTGTTT
Organism: Oscillospiraceae bacterium; assembly: GCA_014799395.1. Taxonomy (GTDB): domain Bacteria; phylum Bacillota; class Clostridia; order Oscillospirales; family Ruminococcaceae; genus CAG-115. Next base: position 7,869 of record JAAVID010000101.1, read on the forward strand.
CGGCGCTGCTTTTCGGTATTATTCACGCGAATTTCGCGCAGTTTTTCTACGCTACGGCGCTCGGCATTTTCCTCGGCTACATCTACGTTTCAACGCGCAGCCTTGTCACGACTACCATTATGCACGCGATGTTCAACAGTATCTCGGGAATGCTGATACTGCTTTCGTCCGTGCCGTCGGTTGGCGAGTATCTGCTCTCGTCGATGAGCGGCGAGGCGGCAGAGGTAACTCCCGCGGTCGTGCTGTATATGGTATGGATGGGCTTTATTGTTCTGCTGTTGGCAGTCGGTATTATTATGGCTATCTATAAGTTCACGAAAATAAAAAAATACCGAGTTCCCAAGGTGCAGACCGAAATATCGACGGGCAGACGGTGGGGGATATTCCTCTCGCGCATAAGCGTTATCGTTATGCTGATACTGGCGATAGATACGTTTGCGACGCAGGAGGTCTCCAAGTTCTTTATCAAACTGGTAACGGGGAATTGGGATTAAATTACTCCGAAAAACTCTTTACTTTTCGGACGGACTGTGATATAATTGTTGTGTAAACATTGAATTTTAATCGGAGGATAATATGGATAATCGACCTTCTGTCAGCTTAAAAAAGCCCGAGCCGTGGACCGATCCCGTTACGGGGGAGATATACCCCGGGGGCAATCCGAACGAGGTCTCGCAGCCGATACTGTCGGGTACATATCAGCCCAACGACGTTCCCGCGCCCGTAAACAACGCGCAGGTGACCGTGGTGAATGACGGAATGAAGTTCTGCAAGTTCTGCGGACAAAAGATACTTAAGGAAGCCGTTATCTGCACGCACTGCGGACGTCAGGTGGAGCAGCTCCAAGGCTCCGCTCCTCAGCCTATCATTATCAACAACTCGAATAATAACAGCAACGTCAATCAGACCGTTGTCGGCGGCAAGCCCAAGGAGAAATGGGTCGCGTTTATACTTTGCTTCTTTTTCGGAATATTCGGTGTTCACCGCTTTTACGAGGGCAAGATAGGCACGGGGATACTGTGGCTCTTCACCTGGGGGCTTTTCGGTATCGGCTGGCTTGTCGACCTTATTATAATACTTACTAAGCCTAATCCGTATTATGTATAAACTTCGCCCCGCGCTTTTTGAGAGGGATTTTTTTGTGTAAATATTGTGTTAATAAATTATTACAAAATTGTAACCAAATTGTAACCGTTTTGTAATCGCTTTTTTGAGAGTAATATGTTATAATGTAATCAGAGGAGGAATAACTCCGAAAACCGATTTTTTCTTTATCAATCAGTTTTATTAGGTTTATATAAAGTTAATTTTATGGCAAAATGCATAAAAATACCTTGACATTGTGCAATATTACAGAAATTTGTCGACTTAAATTAGCTGATTTTGATATTGAAATAAACTTTCGGTTGAGTTATAATAAATAGTGATAAGGTAGGTGAATTTCTCTCGGGGATTTGAAGCTTCGGATCACCGGGGTATTCGCCAAGTACATACGGGGTTTCGAGACCGTGTGTGCACAATTCTAATGGAGGTGCATCAATGAAGAAATTTAGGTCAGTTGTTGCCGCTGCTATGGCGGCTACTATGGTGCTGACGATGACCGCGTGTGACGAAGAGGTCACTCCGAACGGCGGAGGAAACAGCGGAACACCGTCGGGTAATAACCCCACCCAGTCGTCGAGCAGCACAACAAGCTCCGCTCTCGCTACTTCGAGAGAGGAATATGTTGATTCCAACGTACAGGAAGCAGTAGGCAAGATTACGGATCAGCTCGAGGATCCCGATATGAAGGTAGAGAAGCGTATCAAGTGGCTCGCTTGGTATAACCTCGAGGAGTCTACTCCCGCGGGCGAGCTGTTCAAGACCGCTTACGGCATTCCCGAGACGGGCGACGATCCCACAGCGGCAGGCAATATCTTCGAGTGGGAAAACGTTGCTTATGTAGACCGTTACACAAAGCTCAATCAGAATATCCAGGCGGACTTGTCTCCCGACCTGTTCCCGTTTGAGGGTACGGACTTCCCGATCGGCGTTGTTATGAACCGTTATCAGCCTATCGACGATCTGCTCGATCTGAGCCAGCCGAAGTGGGCGGGCGCTAAGGATCTTATGGATCAGTACGCTGTCAACGGCAGATATTACTGCGCATTCTGGGAGATCACTCTCGGCTCTCTTATGTGGTATAAGAAGAGCGCTATCGCAGAAATAGACGCTGAGGATCCCCAGGAGCTCTTCAAGCAGGGCAAGTGGGACTGGAACACGTTCCTTGACATAGGCAGAAAATGGCAGCAGAGCGGTACAGAGGACGCTCCCAGATACCTCTACGACGGTTGGGGCGTTGAGACCAACTTTATGCTCTCCACGGGCGTTCCGCTGGTTTCTCTTACCGACGGCAAGCTGACCGCAAATCTGCACGATAAGAACATTGAGAGAGCGGTTTCTTTCATTGAAACACTCGACGCCGAGAACCTGCCTTACCCGAGAGCTGAGCAGGGCTGGACTATCAGCCCCAGATCTTGGATCAACAACCAGAACCTGTTCTTCTGCGAAGGTATCTGGAGATATGAGGGTAACGGCTGGAACGGTAAGTCCGATACCGACGAGGAAAAGAAGGCTATGCAGAGCGCCGATGGTCTGAAGGACTACCGTATCAGATACAAGTGGGATGAGGACGAGATCAGAGTTGTTCCGTTCCCGAAAGACCCCGAGGCTGACAAGCACTATGTACAGCTTAAGCAGGATTCGCTTATGTGGGTAAAGGGTTCCACCAACAGAAACGGCGTTAAGGCTTGGATCGACTGCAGCGTAACCGCAGCGCTTGACCCCGAGACAACAGAGGCAGCTAAGCAGCAGATGATCGACAACCCCACCAAGCAGTGGACTCGCGAGCTGCTCGACTTCCTGTATCCGCTTTACAAGCTCGATGGCTCCAGCCCCGTATATCCTGTTGCTGAGTTCCGTACAGGTCTGCCTTATCCTGTATACGACAGTAACGCTTCCGAGAGCCCCGTTGCCAGCCTGACCGACTTTATCTACATTGATAATTCGTTCACAACACTCCGTGATACTCACGAGAGCACTATCCAGGCTGCAATCGACGACCTCAACAAGCAGTTGGGCGCGGCATAAGCGTAAACCTAATATTCTCGGCTCCCTCCTTTTTGGAGGGAGCTTTTTTGTTATTTTTTAAAGGAGACAAATTATCGGGTTTCCAAAGAGCGAAGCCCTTTGGCACAGGGTCGGGGCGCGCAGCCCCACACCCCCTCCTCTCGGAGAGATGAATTTTCTGCTTTTTTTCACACTTAAAGGATATATATAGGTTGAATTTCTGCGCAAAATATGTTATAATTATAATGTGTATGTATATATAGAGCAACACGAAAGGAAAAGGAAATGGCAGAATTACTTAAATTTGTAAATAAAATTTGTCCCGTCTGCAAAGCGCCGTTTACCGAGGGCGCGGATATAGTGGTGTGCCCCGTCTGCGGAACTCCGCACCATAGGGTGTGCTACGCGGTGCAGAACAAATGTGCGCTGGAGGAGCTCCACGCGCAGGGGTTCGTCTGGAACGGCAGACTTCCCGATGAGGAAGAACCCGTAAAGCCCGAACAGTCCGTTGACCCGCACCACGCGGAATATCCCTCCGATACTCCGCAGCTCTCCGAGGAGATGCTGGAAATGCTTGAGGAGCAAGATCCGCTGCACGAATTCATAAGCGGATTTGCGGACAAGACTATCGGCACGGACGACGTGAGTATGCACGAGCTTTCGGCATATTCCGCGACTTCGATTTTCCATTACGGCAGGGCGTTCCGCTCTTTCCGCGGAATGGTCGACGGAAAAAAGCACAAGGTTTTCTTTAACGTGTGCAGCGGATTATTTGCGCCCGCGTTTCAGTTTTACCGCAAGATGGACTTTTTCGGCGTTATCGTGCTTATCGTGATGACCCTGCCGTCCGTGCTGATGACCTTTGCCGCAATGAACAGCGAAACGGGCGGCGTAAGCGACGGCGCGTATATGCTGTTTAACCTCTTCAATACGGCGGTTATGGTGATGCTGTGCATTTTCGGCGACTATATTTATTACCGGCACGCCGTAAAACGTATCCGCAAAATACGCGAGAACTTCAAGGACAGACCGACCTCCGACGAGTACTATATGGCGCTCTACGAAAGCGGCAGACCATCCTTCGCGAGAGCGGCGCTCGGTCTGCTGGCAACGGCGTTTATGGAGGCTTGCGTTATCGCGCTGCCGTATATAATGCCGACTTTATAAGAGGTGATAAGATATGAAGTTAATAATTCAGATACCGTGTTATAACGAAGAAAAAACGCTCGGCGTTACTATTGCCGACCTGCCGCGGCATATCGACGGGATCGACGAGATAGAATATCTTGTGATCGACGACGGAAGCACGGACGGAACGGTTATCCGCGCAAAGGAGCTGGGCGTTCATCATATCGTGAGCTTTCCGCACAACAGGGGGCTCGCAAAGGGCTTTATGGCGGGGATAGACGCTTGTCTGAGACTTGGCGCGGACATTATCGTCAACACCGACGCGGACAATCAATACTCGGGCGCGGACATTGAAAAGCTGGTTCGCCCCATACTTGAGGGCAGGGCGAATATGGTGATAGGCAACCGCAAGACCGATGAGATAGCGCATTTTTCGCCGCTGAAAAAGCGTCTGCAAAAGCTCGGGAGCGGCGTAGTCCGCAAGGCGAGCGGCACGGACGTTGTTGATACCACAAGCGGATTTCGGAGCTACTCGCGCGAGGCTGCAATGCGGCTTAACGTGCTGTCGGGCTACACCTATACGCTCGAAACGATAATAACGGCGGGCGCGGACAAAAACAAGATACTGTCGGTGGATATTTCGACAAATCCCGAATTGCGCGAGAGCCGGCTTTTCAAGTCGATGTGGGGCTACATAAAGCGCTCCGCCGCGACGATAATCCGCAACTACGTTATGCGCAAGCCGATGAAAACGTTTCTGATAATGGCTTCGGTGTTCGTTATCGCGGCGCTGGCGCTGGGGATAAGGTTTATCGTGTTGGCGTGTATGGGCGACGGCGCGGGGCACATACAGTCGCTGGTGCTTATGACGATACTGGCTATCGTGGGGATACAGGTCGGGATATTCGGGCTGCTTGCTGACGCGGTGTCGGACTGCCGCCGCGTTATGGACGAAACGCTGTTTCACGTCAAGCGGATAGAATACGACAACACAAACCCGAACCGCAATTACAACGTTTGCAGCTACACTAAAGAGGAAATTGATAAAGAATGAGACACAGACTGGAACAATTTTATGCCGCGTTCGGCGACAGGGGCGTTATGTTTATCCTGTTCGCGTTTTCGGTGGTGGTGAACTCGCTGCTGACGGTGAGTATTTCGCTGCCCTCGGTGTTCCCCGACGAGATAAGCGTGGCGGGTATCGCGGCGTATTACACGGGAAACAGCTGGTCGGGGCTTATGGAGCAGATAGGCGGAGACTGCGGGTACGTACAGGCGCTTCTTTACGCGCCGCTGTTTCTCGTGCTGAAAAATCCGTATGCGCTGTACAAGGCAATGCTGGTCGTAAACGGCATACTGGTGAGCTTTATCCCGATGACGGCGTATCATCTCGCAGCGAAATTCGGCGTTATGCGCGTGAGGTTCAAGCTGCTGATAGCTATATGCTGCGGAATGTACTTTTCGTACCTTACAAGCTCGAAATTCATCTGGAACGAGGCTCTGGCAAGTCTTTTCGGGTGGCTGCTGGTGCTGTGTATGTTCAGCGCGTGGGATAGAAAAAACCGCTACGCCCGATTTACAATGTCAATGCTCGCGGGATTTTTGTGCGCGCTCTCTTATGCCGCGGACAAGAAAATGCTCGCGGTGGTGCTGGCGCTTATTCTGACCGTGCTGTTGTCGCGGCTGATGTTCAAGGAAAAGATAGTCAATCTTCCGATATTTTTTGTCTCGCTTACTATATCGTTAGCGACGGAATTTCTGGCGCGCGCTATGCTCATACAAAACGTATGGAACGGCGCGGGCAACGAAGCGACGGTAATTCCCGGACGTCTCGGACTTACGGGGAATTTCTTCGGGGTGTTTTTCTCGCACATTTACGCGTTTATGACCTCAACGTTCGGTATGGGCGCGGTCGCGGGCGCGCTGTTCGTGGTGCTTCTTATGACCTGGATAACGGAAATGATAACGCACAAGGGCGAGCCCTCGGAGAACGACACAAAGGTCTACGAGCCCATCAAGCATAAATACGGACTGCGTATCACTATCTTCGCGCTGTTTCAGTTTCTGGCAATCGGCTGCGCTTCGATAATTTCCGCGCTGTTTTCGTTCAACACGGGAATGTCCGCGGACGGCTCTACGGTTTTCGGGCGCTACACCGACGGCATTGCGCCGTTTTCGATGTTTCTGGTGCTGGTGTTTGTGTTTTTGTACGGTATCGACCTCAAAAAGCTGCTGTTCAGCGCCGTGATATACGCGTATGCGTGTCTTTGCTTCGGACTGGCGGGTTATCCGCTCGTGAGCAGCGCGGACAGCAAGCTCACCGCCGCGGCTACGGGATTGCTCCCGCTCGACTTCGGAAACGGCACTTCCGCGGAGCTTACGGGAATGAGTTACGTTATAATGTCCTCCGTCGCGTTTTCCGTGCTCGCGCTGCTGATAGTGTTCGCGGCGTGCTCGCGAAAGCACCGCACGGGGCTGGTATCGCTTTCGATACTGTTTATGATAGCCTACACCTCGGCGTATTCGGGGCTGATTTATCTGCCCGCTGTCGGCGCGGAAAATTCCGAGAAAACCGAGCCGTATGTCGAGGTATCGAGACTGCTGTACAATACTACGCAGTCTCCTCCCATAATCACGTTTGAGACAGACCCGAGCCTTGCCGCGACCTTGCAGTTCCTCGCGCCCGATACAAGGGTGTCTATGCTGAGCAAGGGCGGACGAGTTCCCGAGTCGTGTCTGCTTATCGCGGAGAACGGCGTAGAAGCGCCTTTTGAGGGCGGCTCTTACGATATGGTCGGGCGGACCTCGAGCTACACCGTCTACGCTTACGGCGAGAGCGCGCGCGACTTTATGCGGTTCAGCGCCGAGAATGGGTGATGAGTATGGATGAAACAATAGTTCTCAAAAAAGCCGCAAAGCCGCTGAATATAGACGCTCTCATTATGACAGCCGTCTATATCGCGGCGCTTACCCTGCACATACTGATAACGGGCGCGGCAACGATCTTCAACCTCACGCCCGACGAATACTCGGTAACGGCGATAGCGGCGTACTTAAACGGTCTCGACTGGTCTCCGACGGTCTCAATGGGCGGATATTACGGCTATTTTCAAGGTCTGTTTTACGTTCCCGTATTTTGGGTGACGGACGACCCGTATATGCGGTATCGGCTTATGCTGGTGATAAACGGCGTGCTGATGAGCTTTATCCCGGTTATCGCCTATCGGCTCTCGCGCGGGTTTGAGGTAAAACGACCCGCGGCGGCGGTCTTTTCGCTGATTTGCGGAATGTATCCGAGCTATATGCTCCTTACGAAATTTACCTGGAACGAGACGATGTGCTGTCTGCTTCCGTGGGTTTTCCTGCTGCTGCTGTACAGCGCGTACGACTGTACAAGCGCAATAAAAAAGCAGGCGCTGTCGGTTCTCGGCGGGCTGACCTTGGCTGCCGCGTACGCAACTCACGGGCGAATGCTTTCGCTTGTCGCGGCGGGGATAGTGCTGGAGCTTGTCGTCTTTTTCACTATGAAAAAGAAGCTGTTCTGCTTTTCGGGATTTTTCGGGGGAACGTTTGTCGGACTGTTCGCGGACAGGGCGCTCAAGAAATTTTTTCAAGGCGCGTTATGGAACGTCGGCGACGGCAAAAGCGCACCGATAAACACTATCGAGAAGATGATGTCTCGGCTGTTCGGCGAGAACGGGACATTCTCGATAGCGAAGTTCTTTCAGACGCTTATCGGACATTTCTTCTACTTTTTTTCGTCGACCTGGGGCTTCGGCGCGGTATGCGTTGTTATGATAATCGTTGCGATCGTGATGTATTACCGACGGAGAAACAGAACGCCCGTTACGCTTGAAAACGGCGATACGGACGCGAAAACATTACCGTATATCGGCGATAAGACGGCGGTTTTCTGTTGGTTTTCTTTACTGCTTATGGGCGCGGCGTTTGCGGTGAGCGTGCTGTTTAAGAGCACGTCCACGTTGTTCGACAAGCGTATGGACACGACTATCTACGGGCGGTATACCGAGGCGTTTTACCCCGTTGCGATACTGTGCGCGCTGGTGCTTATATACAAGGGAAAGCTGTCGCGTTGGCAGAGTATCGCGGCGTTCGGGTTGAACGCTGTTGCCGCGGCGCTTACTCAGCTTTTCACCGTGCCGATAGTCACAAACTCCGAGACGTTTGTAAGCGCAATGGTGCTCGGACTTGCCCCTATGCGGTACGGCGAGGGTCTTAAAGCCCTGTACACGCAGACCACTTTTTTAAAGATATTCGCTACCGTGCTGGGCGTTTCGATATTGTGGACGATAGCCGGGCTTATCAAGAGGTTCAATAAATTCCGTTGGGCGGCGTTCTGCGTTCCGCTCGCGGGAGTGCTGATATATTCGGGAATATACGGGTATATAAAGTACAACGTTCCCCAAGCGAAAAACGCCAAGCGCAGCGCGGATATAATGACCGCGGCGGTGGATAAACTGGACGGTCGGTTTGACGAGATAACTCTCTTTGCGGTAGCGCGCGACAGATACGTCAAAACGCAGTTCCTCTATCCCGAAACGACGGTGAAAGTCGCGTCGACGGTCTCGGCGTACCGAAAGCTCGAAAGCAAGCCCGAGATAGTCCTCGCGAATATCGAGGAAACGCCCGAGCTGTGGTTCGACGAGCTGCGGCTTGTCGGCTCGCTCGGAAACGCGGTGCATATCTACGCCGCCTCGGAGAGCGCCTGCGAGTGGGCAATTGACAAGGGCTACCGTCTCGGCGAAAGCGGAGCGGTAACGTACACCCCCGCCGAGCTGAAAACGAACTCGTCCGCCGTAAAAACGAACTACGACGAGTACGCCGACCTGGACTACGCGGGCGAGGGCGAAAACGTCACGCTTACGCTCCCGAACGGCGCGGCAGCGTACACTAATTACACTCACCTGCAAAAGGGAACGTATACCTTTACCGTTTACGGCGAGGGCATAATTTCGGGAACGGTCAAGCTGTACGCCGACAAGGGCGATACCGCCCTGCCGGTTGAGATAACCTCATACACGGACGGCGAGCTTTGCGCGGAGGTAACGCTCGACAAAAAAACCGAGAACGTCCGCTTTACGTTCAAAAACACCTCCGCCGAACCGACAAAAGTGGAAAAGCTCATTATCCGCAAAGTCAGCTAGAGCGTTAATGTGAACACGCTCTAATCAAAAATACAGACAAAAAGAGGGGATAATATGCCGATATTTCGGAAAGCGGCTAAGCGCTTTGACCCCACGCGGACGCTGGTCATAGGGTTTCTCGTGATCATCGCGGCGGGCACTGTGCTGCTGTGCCTGCCCATTTCCTCGAGATCCGGGAAGTTCACGCCGATATTCGACTGCCTTTTCACGGCGACCTCGGCGAGCTGCGTTACGGGAATGACAATATACGATACATATCTTCACTGGTCGCTTTTCGGGCAGATAGTTATCGCGCTGCTGGTACAGGTGGGCGGTCTGGGATTTGTCACGATAATCACGTTCTTTAATATCGCGGTGGGCAAAAAGCTCGGATACCGAACGCTGAAAAACGCAGCCGAGGATCTCACCGAAAGCAGCTTTGAGGGCGGGCGGAAAATTTTCGTGAGCATTATCAAATACTCGCTTATTTTCGAGCTTTGCGGCGCGGCGGTACTCGCGACGGTGTTTGTGCCGAAATACGGCGGCTACGGCGTGTGGATGAGCGTTTTTATGAGCCTTATGTCGTTCTGCAACGGGGGCTTTGACCTGATGGGAATTGAGAATGAAAACTCAAGTCTCATCTCCTGTCAGAACGACCCCGTGGTGCTGATAACGGTATCGCTGCTGATAATCCTCGGCGGTCTGGGGTTTATAGTCTGGGAGAATTTTCTCAATATCCGCACGCGCAAAAAGCTGAGTCTGCACACAAAGACAGTGCTGATAATGTCGGGTATTCTTATTGTGGCGGGAACGCTCTTCTATCTGATCTCGGAGAGCCGCAACCCCGCGACTATGAAAGATATGCCGTTCGGCGAAAAGCTCCTTAACGCGTATTTTACCTCCGTTTCGACAAGGTCGGGGGGCTATGACAACCTTGGAATGAGCGAGATGTCGGAGTTTTCGCAGCTCGGCACGATACTGCTTATGTTTATCGGCGCGGCTCCGGGTTCTACGGGCGGAGGCATCAAGGTCACGACGCTTATGGTGATGATAATGACGGTGGTCTCGTATATCCGCAACAAGAACGATGTTGAGCTGTTCCGTCACAAGATCGACAAGCTGACTATTTACCGCACGCTGGTTATCTCCGTGCTGTCGATGTTCGCGGTGGTTGTGTGCTTTGTCGCGCTGTACTTCTCAATGCCCGAGGATACCGAGGCGGGCGCGGTGCAGTGTCTGTTCGACGCGGTGAGCGCGTTCTCGACCGCGGGGCTTACGGCGGGCGCGGCGGCGCTTACGGGCTTTGCGGGAAAGTGCCTGCTTATCGTGACGATGTTTGTCGGCAGGGTGGGTCCCGTGTCGCTGATTATGTCGCTTGTTATGAACAGCCGCGAGAGGAAAAATATCGTGGTTCCCGACGGGCAGATCTTGATAGGATAATTACAACGTGAAAGGACGGTTTACGGTATGGAAACAGAGGTATTTCAGCTTGGGAAGATCAAGATGTACGTTTCGGAGGATCACCGCTTCGGCACGGACGCGTTTTTGCTGGCGTACTACGCGGGTATCCGCCGCGACAGCGTTATCTGCGACTTGTGCACGGGGTGCGGTATCGTTCCTCTGATCTTCTGCAAGAACGCGCATCCGAAGCTCATTTACGCTATCGACATTCAGGACGAGGCTATCTCACTGCTCCAGCGGACGGTCGACGAAAACGAGCTCCAGAACATCATTCAGCCCATAGAGTGCGATCTTCGCCACATTCCGCAGAGCATACTCACATACGAAACGGTGGACATCGTTACCGCAAATCCGCCGTATATGCCGAGCAATTCGGGCTATGAAAAGGCTTCGCAGGCGCAGGCTATCGCGCGGCACGAGCTTATGTGCACGGTCGACGACGTGTGCGCGGCGGCGGGCAAGCTGCTGAAGTACGGCGGTCTGCTGAAGATGTGTCATCGTCCCGAGCGGCTTGGCGACGTTATCTGCGCTATGCGGCACAACAAGATCGAGCCGAAGTCCGTGACGTTCGTTCACAACAACATCAACGAAAAGCCGTGGCTGTTCCTTATCAGCGGCAAAAAGGGCGCTAATCCGGGTATGATAGTCGAGAAGCCTATGATCCTCCGCAACGACGATAAGTCGTATACCGAGGAGTATTCGAGGATTTACGAATGAAAAGGATAGAGATTGTCTGCGATTGGTTCGGGTTTGCGTTTGAGCTTTATGACGACGGAGGATTTCTTGGGGACGTTCGGGCAGACAGCGGCGGTTTCTTTGAGGATATATGGAGAAGCGGCGACGAAAAATACGGGCTGCCGCCCGTAAGATACCCCGAAAAACGGCTGCTTGGGCAAACCGCTCTCGAAAACAAGCTGAAAAACCTCACCGAAACGAGCAAGACGCTCTGGTCGCACAACGAAAAATACGACTGGTTTTACGTTGGATTTGAAAACGACGAGGGGCTTGACGAATTTCTCGGACAGGCAAACGAGGCGTTTGATGAACTGAGGGAGCTTTTGGGCGGCGAGTATGAGGTCAATGTTGTTTGCCGAATGGAGCGTGAATACTGGCTTGCAGGTAATAGGCTCGGTCACGGGCAGAAAAAACGCTTTAGGTTTATGCTTGAATTTATTTCGCCGCTTATTTATTTAGTCGATGAATACGGAAATATCGAGCATAGCGCGCGTATGCCGAACAAGGGCGTTTTTGAATGCGGAGATGAATCCGTTAAGAAAATGCTTGAGGAGCGGGCGGGCTTTGCGGAAAAGTTTGACCGTCTTGCGGAAAAATACAACGCGCTTATCGATAACGAGATACATCTCGGTGTCGAGGGCTTTCAAAGCAAACAGGACGAGGAAGAATTTGCAAGCCTGCTGAGCGATGTCAAGAGCGAGCTGAAAGAGATGTTCGGCGGAAAATACAGGCTTTATTGGCATGACTAGAGGATATACGAATGAAAAGGATAGAGATCGTCTGCGATTGGGACGGGTTTGCTTTTGAGCTTTACGACAACGGAGTATTTCTTGGGCACATTCTGACGAACCTCAGTTGCTTTGACGCGGATAGACTTATCAAGCAAACGGAGCTGGGGAAAAGGCTGAAATATCTCTCCGATACGAGCAAGACGCTCTGGTCGCACAACGAAAAACACGACCGGTTTTACGTTGGATTTGAAAACGACGAGGGGCTTGACGAATTTCTCGGACAGGCGAACGAGGCGTTTGATGAACTTCGGGAATTATTGCGCGGCGAGTATGAGGTTATCGTTGTTTGCCGAATGGAGCGTGAATACTGGCTTGCGGGCAATAAGCTCGGTCACGGGCAGAAAAAACGCTTTAGGTTTATGCTTGAATTTATTTCGCCGCTTATCTATTTAGTCGATGAATACGGAAATATCGAGCATAGCGCGAGTATGCCGAACAAGGGCGTTTTTGAATGCGGAGATGAATCCGTTAAGAAAATGCTTGAGGAACGGGCGGGCTTTGCGGAAAAGTTTGACCGTCTTGCGGAAAAATACAACGCGCTTATCGATAACGAGATACATCTCGGTGTCGAGGGCTTTCAAAGCAAACAAGACGAGGAAGAATTCACAATTTTGCTGAGCGATGTCAAGAGCGAGCTTAAAGAGATGTTCGGCGGAAAATACAGGCTTTATTGGCATGACTGAACGGGAGGCGGTTTAATGAACGAATTCGGCAAACTCTCAATAGTCGGCACTCCGATAGGCAATCTCGGCGATTTCAGTCCGCGCGGCATTGAGACGCTCGAAAACGTTGATTACATCGCCGCCGAGGATACGCGCGTAACGCTTCGGCTGCTCACTCACTTCGGCATAAAAAAGCCCCTGCTCTCCTGCTACAAACCCAAGGAGCAGGAAAAGAGCGAGAAGATAATTTCTCTGCTGTTGGAGGGGAATAATATCGCTATGGTGTCGGACGCGGGTATGCCGTGTATCTCCGACCCGGGGGCGGTGTTGGTCGCCAAGTGCTATGAGCGCGGTATTCCCGTTGAGGTTATCCCGGGGTGTAACGCGGCAGTCGCGGCGGTCGCGGCGAGCGGTCTGGAGGTCGACCGCTGGGCGTTTGAGGGATTTCTCCCCGTGCCGAAAAAGGAGCGCTCGGAGCGGCTTGACGAGGTGAAATCATTCCCTCACGCTCTGGTCTATTACGAAGCTCCGCACAAGATAAAACAGACGCTTCTCGACCTCGAAAGCGCTCTCGGCGGAGAACGCCGCGCGGCGCTTTGCCGCGAGCTTACAAAGCTGCACGAAGAAGTGATACGCGGAACGCTCGGCGAACTGGCTCATTACTATGACCAAATCGAACCGCGCGGCGAGTACGTTATCGTAGTAAAGGGCGCGGAAGCCCGGCAGAGCGAATTTACATTGGAGCAGGCGGCGGAGCTTGCGCGGTCGCTGGTAAGCGGCGGCGAAAAGCTCTCGGAGGCTTGCAGACAGGCGGCAAAAGCGACGGGTATCTCCAAAAGGGATATTTACTCGGCGCTTTCAAACGAATAAATTTTTGGAGGATATTGTTATGAAAATCGAAAAAATCGAGAAAAAAGTTGGTCCCGTAGGCAAGGTGGTCATTCCGATAATCGGGGCGGTAATTATCGTCGCGGCGGCTGTTGCGTACATCTGCCTTAAACTCGCGGACGAGATGCGCTACAACGAGAAGTGGAAGGACTATGACGAGTGCGGGTGGCACTGACGACGTGCCTTTACCGCAATGGAGGAGAGCGTGGATATTTTCGATATTATAAACGGCAGGTCGAGTTATCGGGGCAGGTATAAGCCTATACACGTTCCGAGAGAGGACTTGCTGAAAATAATGCGTGCGGGAGCAGCCGCGCCATCGGGCTGCAACAAGCAAACTGCCTCGTTTATCGCGGTGGATGATGAAAAGCTGCTCGATGAAATAAAGGCGCTTATCGAGCCGCCCGTTGCCGTTACCGCGCCCGCTTTTATTCTTGTCCTCACGCGGAAAATCTTTGCGTACAGAGACAAATGCTTTAACGTTCAGGATTACAGCGCGGCTATTGAAAATATGCTGCTGGCGGTCAAGGCGCTTGGATATGAGAGCTGTTGGTATGAGGGACATATCACGGACGATGACGATATTGCGGGGAAGATCGCCGCGCATATCGGCGTGCCCGATGAATACAAAATAGTCTGCATACTGCCCGTGGGGATAGCTGACGAGGACGTTAAAAGAGTTCCCAAAATGCCGTTTGAGCAAAGAATATGCTTTAACGGATTTGACGGAACGCCGCACGATAGCGAGGCTCGGAAATGATCAGTGACGTGATATTCGGAACAGAGCGTGATATTGAGCCGTGGATAGAGCTTGTCCGCGGTATGCGCGACAACTTCCCCGGACTGGAAACCGCGGAGGGTCTTGACGAATACAGAAGCACCACGCTTGAATTTATGAGCGAAAACCGCGCTCTCTGCGTAAAGGAGGGAGCGGAAATCGTCGGCGTGCTGTTGTACTCGATAACGCATAATATGATATGCTGTCTTGCCGTTTCTCCCGCACACAGGCGTAAGGGCATTGCTTCCGCGCTGATGACCGAGGCTCTTGAAAGGCTCGACCGTTCGCGCGATATTACCGTGACAACGTTCCGCGAGGACGACCCGAGGGGCAAAGCTCCGAGAGCGCTGTACAAAAAATTCGGGTTCGACGAGGGGGAACTTATCGTCGAATTCGGCTGCCCGAGCCAAGTGTTCGTGCTGCGCGGAAATTCGGCTTTGTTAAGCGATGTAAAAGGATTTTGACACCGTTTTTTCGGCAATGTAAAAGAAATTTTATGGACATTTTTTTCTTGATCTTCTATAATAAGGGCACAAGGAGTTGATAGAATGGAGATAGGCGAGAGACTGAAAAACGCGCGTAACGAGCACGGTCTCACCCAAGAGCAGGTCGCCGAGGAGCTTGGAGTTTCACGGCAGAGTATCAGCAACTGGGAAAACAACCGCTCGTACCCCGACATAATAAGCGTTATCAGAATGTCCGACCTTTATTCCGTCAGCCTTGACGAACTGTTAAAGGAGGACAAGAATATGTTGAGACATTTAGCGGAGACTACGGAAACGGCAAATAAACGGTTCAGAATGTCAAAGTGGCTTTTAGTGGGAATATATGCGGCAATATGGGTGCTTTTTATCCCGATTTTCTGGGTGTTGGTGTTCTTGCCGAACGAGTTTTCGTTCAGTATAAATTCGCGCGTTTCACAAGATGTAATGTTCAGATTGTTTTATCCTTTATGCACGGGCGTTATTGCCGTAATTATCGGAATGAAAGGATATTTCGGCAAGCTGAAATGGCTGTACATTCCCGTAAACGGAATAATGTTCGCGGTGGGTGATTTTTCAACTTGGTCTTTGAGTTGGTATTTGTTTATCTTGTATTCGGAAGAGGGCGCACATTTTGTGCTCTGGGATTACATCGAAAAATTCCTTGACGCGGAAATTGATGATGTGTTTACAAGCTATCCGCTCACGGGAATTATCGCGGCGGCGCTGGGGCTGTTTATCGGTTTGTTTGTTCGGTATTATCATCTTTCCAAGCTGACTCGGACGAACGACAAAGCATTTGTACAAGAAAATCCACCGATGTAAAAGCGATTTGGTAGACATTTCGGTTTTGTTCCTCTATAATAAAGGCACAAGGAGATGATAGAATGGAGATCGGCGAGAAGCTGAAAAACGCGCGGAACGATAACGGGCTTACGCAGGAGCAGGTCGCCGCGGAGATAGGGGTATCGCGGCAGAGCGTTTCCAACTGGGAGAACAACCGCGCGTATCCCGACATCGTGAGCGTGATAAAGTTGTCCGACCTTTATTCAGTCAGCCTTGACGATTTATTAAAGGAGGACAAAAAAATGATCGAACATCTGGACGAGGCTACAAACGAGGTGAAGAGCCGCAGGTGGCTTTCAAAGCTGATTGAGGTCGGAAGTTTTTTGGTGGTATGGGCGGTCACGGCAATGACGTTCTGGGCAGGCGCGGCGGAAGGCTCAAATGCAATGAGCTACTCGATATTGGCGCTATATATCGTAATGCCCGTAAGCACGCTGGTGATCTCGTTCATCATCGGTGCCGACAGGGGCTGGAATAAGCTGAAGTGGCTTATGGTATTGTTTTTCGGTATGGCTCTGATAATGACCGATATGGAAACGTTCGGTATCAAATGGCTGTCCACGCTTGAAACAGTATCTGCAACCGATTTCTTTTTGACATTCAAGCCCATGTATTTTGTTATTGGGGCAGTAGTTTCGGCGTTGGGTATCGGCACAGGAACGGTGGTACGGTCAAAGAAAATCAAAAAACAGACGGAGTGATCGAACTGAAAACCATAACCCTCCCCGACGGGAGAACGCTCACCTATGAGCTTGTCCGAAAGCGCGTGAAAAACGTCAACTTCCGCGCCAAGGACGACGGCATTATATACGTTTCGGCAAACTCCCGCGTTTCCGTTAAGGAGGTCGAGCGCTTTCTCACCGAGCGCGCCGACTTCTTTTTCGGGGCGTTCGAGAGATTACGGGCGCGCGAAAAGCGCAGCGAGATAAACACCGAAACGGTAAACTGGTCAGGAGAAGAATATCCCGTGCGTATTATTCACAACGCACGGGAATGTGCCGTTTTGGACGAAATCGAATGTCGGGTGTTCACGAGGCTGGGGAGTGACGGGGAGTACGTTCTTTCGCTGATACAGCGCGCCGTCGCGGACAGATTTGCGGCGCTGTGCCGCGAACTCAACGAGGAAGTCCGCGCGGAGCTTGTCCGCCGAGGACTTACTCCGCCGCCTACACAAATAACGATCAAGGATATGAAGTCGCGCTGGGGGAGCTGCTCCTACACACGCGGACACATCTCGATAAACATACGCCTTGCCGCCTATCCGCGCGAGACCGTGCTGTCGGTGTTCTGGCACGAATACGCGCACTACTGGCACCACGACCACTCGCAGAGGTTTTACGATTTTCTGCTGGATATGTACCCCGACTATTTTCGGTGGAATGATCTGCTAAAGGAAAAACATACCTCCCCGGAAGTTTCCGAGGAGGTATGATACTAATTTACTTTATCAGCAGCGCCAGATAAGCCGGCGTGATGAATTTGCGGTTTTGCAGTTCCTCCAGCAGCTTTTTGGCGTTGTCGTCGTTATGGCAAAGATTGCGGCTTATCATCGCCGCGGAGCTGTTGACATACCTTTCCGTATCGTACTTGACAACGACCTTGATATTCAGCTTGTAGCCGGTAACTTCTACCTTGGGGTTGGCGGCTTTTCTTTCCGCCGAATCGGTAAGCTCCGCGGTCGCGATGACGTTCAGCTTGAACAGCGCGAACGCCGCGGCGAAAATGCTGTAATTCTCGAAGATCGTCTTGTCGGTGAACTTAAACGGCAGCACGAACTCAAGCAGAAGATTAAGCGCGATATTCCGCAGATAGAATTGACGATCCTTAAACGTCTCCGCAAGGCGCTTTTCGCCATTGATATACAGATCGATGTTCGGTCTGCCCTCCTTGTCGGTAAGCGCGGACATGATGTTCAAAGAAAAGACGCTTTTCAACATATCTCCCAACGCGCCGAGCTTTACATAATAATTGGGCTTGATATTATCGATAGACTTTAGCTGCGCGCCGTTGTGAAGCTGCGGTCTGAGCTGCTTTATTGCCTCGGGAATACTGTCATAATCCTTAGCGGTGACTATCTTAGACAGCGACTGCGCCGCAAGTGCGCCGAGGATGATCGAGGTCTCGACGTCGTGCTTTTTGTCCGCGATTATCTCGTAGAAGAATTCCAGCAGCTCGCCGCGGTATTTCAGCTCGGGGTGCTTTTCAAGTGCTTTTTCGGTATTCTTCACCGCACCCTTGACAGTCACCTTATCGCGTATCGCGACGTTTACCATATCCATACTCTTTTCGCTGTTGAGCAGCTTGCTCATGACCTCGGGGCAGGACATATTGCAGTAGCGGTAAACCGCTTCGCTTGCGATCATATGGTGCCGCGGATAGATCGAGCAGGTATCGGAAAGATATTCCGCGCCGAGCTCGCGCTGTATCCGGCAGAAATTGTCCTCCGTCAGAAACGGACAGCGCCCTCCCGCGCCGAGAGCTACAACATATTTGTCAGAGTTTTCAATTTTTACAAACGATTTGCCGACAAGTTCCCTGAGCTCCTCCGAGCATTCGGGAGCGTCCGTTATCTTGTCTATCTCTTTTTTATACCAGTCAATTCTCCAGCCTATACAGCAGGAATTTGTACAAGTGCCGCCTATACATTTAAAATCACCGAAATACCTCGGTTGTCTGAAATACATAGCTTTATCCCCCATGTTTAAAATATACATATATTATACAATATTTACGTCGGCTTGTCAATATAAGAAAACGGGCTTGTATATCTCAAGCCCGCTTTGATATTCAGAATTCCTCTTTGACCAGATACTTCGGTCTGTCCTTGACCTCAAGATACAGCTTGCTGAGGTACTGCCCCATAATTCCGAGACAGAGCAGCTGCAAGCCGCCGAGCAGCGTTATAACGCAGATAGTTGACGGCCACCCCGCCACGTCGTCGCCAAACGCCAGCGCTCTCACAAAAATAAATATCAGAAACGCGAACGCTATGATGCAGAACAATATCCCCAGAAACGAAGCGATAGACAGCGGCACGGTGGAAAACGCCATAATGCCGTCCAGCGAGTACAGAAACAGCTTCCAGAACGACCACTTTGTCTCGCCCGCCGCGCGTTGGATATTCTCGTATTCGAGCCATTTCGTATCGAAGCCGACCCAGCCGAAAATGCCTTTTGAGAAGCGGTTGTATTCGCGCATTGAAAGTATCGCGTCAACGACCTGTCTTGTCATCATTCGGTAATCGCGCGCTCCGTCGACGATATCCGTCTTGGAAATTCTGCGCATAAGTCCGTAAAACCGCCGCGCAAACCACGAGCGGATAGGCGGCTCGCCCTTGCGGTCAACGCGCCTTGTCGCCACGGAGTCGTAGCCGTTTTCAATATTTTCGTACATCTCGGGGAGCAGCGCGGGCGGGTCCTGCAAGTCCGCGTCCATAAGCACCACAAGGTCGCCCTTAGCCTTTTCAAACCCCGCGACTATCGCCGCCTCCTTGCCGAAATTCCGCGAGAACGAAACGAGGTGTACGCGCTCGTCCTTTTCGTGGAGCTTTCTTACCTGCTCGACGGTCTTGTCGCGCGAGCCGTCGTTCACGAAAACGAACTCGAACTCCACGCCCTTTTCGTGAAAGAACGCCTCCTGCTTTATCGTCTCCGCGTAAAACAGCGGCACGCTTTCTTCCTCGTTGTAACAGGGAACGATTATGCTGAGTAATTTATTAAACGTATTCAAATTTTTCACTCCAAATTAAACGGCTTTTTCGTTGGGAACGGTTGGAAGCGGAGGAACTCTGTCCTCGTTTTCCGCGGCGAGCACTTTCATTTCAAACGGATTGAACACCCGTGCATACGGAGACATCGGGTCGAGAATGCAGGGCTTGCCCTTTATCGACTGGAAGAACCGCACTGTGTTCACTTTCATTACCTCAAACGCGGCGCTGTCGGGCTTTACAAGCACGCTCATACGTTCGGGCGAGGTGAAAAACGGGATTATCGCGTGGCCGTCCTTTTGAAGCATAAGGATATTCAGCGTTTTGTCGGTCTGTATTCCCTCGGCAAACTGCCCGACAATAAGCACCTCCGCCGTCATAAGGTCGGGGAGCAGCTTGTTCCACTTGACCTTGGTCTGATCCTCGTTAGCGGCGAGTATGCGCTCCTCAAGCTCCTTGTTGAGACCTTTCAGATTTTCCGTCCACTCGTACTGCTCCGTAAAACTTTTTTCTTCTGACATATTTTCCGCCTTTCGTTAGTTGTTATTTCTTTCAAAGAAATATCGTATCGTCACTGTCTGTCTTGACATCACTTGAAAATCTTTCGCCGTCTGCGACCTTTACATAAAGGAAGTTGGACGAACCGTTCTCCGAAAATACCAGATCGCCGCCGTCCACATTGAAACGGTTTACAAACCCGTAATCTCCGTCGTCCGAAAGAACAAGCTCTCCGTTTTCGACGCTCCATTTTCCGTAACCGACGTAGCTGCTCGCCCAGCCCTCATAGTAGGCGAACGTTCCGTCGGCGTTCAATTTTATCGCGAACTCACCCATACCCGCAAAGCCGCCGTTTTCATAAACGTAGGTCTTTCCGGAAATATCGGAAGACATATCCGAGCAGCCCGCGCAGGTCATAACCGCTGCCGCGGTCAGCGCCGATAATATTAACTTCTTCGACATATTGCCCTCCTTTATACAGATGAAAAGATCGGGAACGGAAGCCCCGCTCCCGACTTGTTGTTTATCTTGCCTTTTCCGCGTTCTCCTTAACTATCTTCGCGATGATGTCCTCCAGCGGAGACGCGCCGAGGTCGCCGTCCTTGCGCGAACGCAGCGAAACGGTGTTGTCCTCGACTTCCTTGTCGCCGACGATAAAGAAGTACGGTATCTTCTCAAGCTGAGCCTGACGAATTTTGTAGCCTATTTTCTCGTTGCGGTTGTCCACGGTCACGCGGATTCCGAGGTCGTCAAGACGCTTTGCAATGCCCTCGCCGTATTCCTTTGCGCGGTCGGTAACGGGGAGGATACGAACCTGCTCGGGCGACATCCACAGCGGCAGAGCGCCCGCGTACTTCTCGATAAGGTACGCAAGAGTTCTCTCGTAGCAGCCGAGCGACGTGCGGTGAATGATATACGGATTTTTCTTCGTACCGTCAACGTCGACGTACTCCATTCCGAATTTCTCCGCAAGAAGCATATCTATCTGAATGGTAACGATAGTGTCCTCTTTGCCGAATACGTTGTGATACTGGATATCGAGCTTAGGACCGTAGAATGCCGCCTCGTCAATGCCGACGGTGTAGTTTACGTCCAAGTCTTTGAGTATCTTCTCCATAGCCGACTGAGCCTTTTCCCACTGCTCGGGAGTGCCCTCGTACTTGTTGTTCGGGTTTGCGGGGTCCCACTGCGAGAAACGGAACGTGCAGTCCTCAAGCATACCCACGGTATCGAGCATATACTTCGCCAATTCCAGACAGCCCTTGAACTCCTCCTCCAGCTGCTCGGGGCGGAGGATATAGTGACCCTCGGAAATGGTGAATTGACGAACGCGGATAAGTCCGTGCATTTCACCGCTGTCCTCGTTGCGGAACAGCGTACTTGTTTCGGTCAATCTCATCGGCAGATCGCGGTAGGA
Organism: Oscillospiraceae bacterium; assembly: GCA_014799395.1. Classification (GTDB taxonomy): domain Bacteria; phylum Bacillota; class Clostridia; order Oscillospirales; family Ruminococcaceae; genus CAG-115. The sequence continues at coordinate 29,513 of JAAVID010000101.1, forward strand.
GCGCTGACGGTTCAAAAATACCTGATACTGGAACGGACAGGTCATCGGACGGAGCGCGAAGCATTCCTTGGTCTCGTCATACGGGTCGCCGAGGACGAACATTCCGTCCAGATAGTGATCCCAGTGACCCGAAATTTTGTACAGCTCGCGCTTAGCCATATACGGCGTTTTGGTGAGCTGACAGCCGCGCTTTGCCTCAACGTCCTCTACCCAGCGCTGAAGTATCTGAATTACCTTAGCGCCTTTCGGTAAAAGTATCGGCAGACCCTGACCGATATAATCAACGGTGGTGAAATATTCCAGCTCGCGCCCGAGCTTGTTGTGGTCGCGCTTGCGGGCTTCCTCGACGCGCTCGAGATACGCGTTCAGCTCGTCCTTGGACGGGAACGCGCAGCCATAGATACGCGTAAGCATTTTGTTCTTCTCCGAGCCGCGCCAGTAAGCGCCCGTCACGGAGGTGAGCTTGTACGCCTTAATGGACGAAGTGCTCATCATATGCGGACCGGCGCACAGGTCGGTAAAATCACCCTGCTTGTAGAACGAGATAGGCTCGCCCTTGTCCGCGTGCTCCTTGCAGAGCTCGACCTTGTACGGCTCGCCCTGCTCCTCGAGGTACTTTATAGCTTCGTCGGGAGACATCGTGAACGCTTCGAGCTTGATGCTCTCCTTGACGATCTTCTTCATTTCCGCTTCTATCTTGGTAAGAGTTTCGGAGGTAAACGGCTCGTCGGTGTCGAAATCGTAGTAAAAGCCGTTTTCAATAGCGGGACCTATCGCCAGCTTGGTCTTGGGGAACAAGCGCTTTACAGCCTGCGCCAGAACGTGCGAGGCGGTATGGTTGAACGCGCGTTTGCCCTGCTCGTCCTCAAAGGTGAGCAAATTAAGTGTGCAGTCCTTGTCAAGGCAAGTTCGCATATCGCAGACCTTGCCGTCTATCTCCGCCGCGCAGGCGGTCTTGGCAAGCCCCAGCTCCCGCGCGATGTCAAACGCCGACATACCCGCGTCAAATTCCCTGACTTCTCCGTTTTTCAATGTTACTTTCATAATAAATTCCTTTCCGATAGGTTATACAAACACCTGCTCGATTTGTTATGCAGCACTGTCGTCTGCGCGTATGACCGTATAGGATACAGATACGCAATTATATTCTACATCTTTTCGCCGAAAAAGTCAAGCGCATTATAGTCGAATTCGTGGTTTTTTGATGAAAATTAGAGAAAAGCCCTTGACATTTTGGGAAAAATGAAGTACAATATAGTTGGATACAAGATATTGTGTCCGCCTTGCCCGACCGAAACGGCAAAGGTTCAAGGAATTTCAGCTTTTTCAGATGATTCTGCGCGCCGAAAATCTAATAGGTTTTCAGCTGTCACAACCTTGCGGAAAAGACCCTCTGTAAGGAGAGGCGTGAGGGCGGCTGTATTTCACGAAACAATGCTCGGAGGAACGGCAAATATTCAATTAACGCAGCGATCGGTTTCTAGCGCGATACGATACGGTAAACCGAGCGGGGTCGTTCAGGCTCACCGTGCCGATTGAGTAAACCTGCTGATTAGGCGTTATTTTAACCAAACAGAGGGGCTGTATCACGAAAGCAAGAAGCAATCGCGATACAGCCCTTTTTTTGACAGTATATTTTTTCCGTTTGTTTTCCCCCGTCGAAGGCGGGGGGGAAACAAACAAGATCGGAACATCAAAAATAAAGCGCCCAAGCCACCGCTTGAGCGCTTTTTATGTAGCTTAAATTAAGCCTGGGGTGCGCCAACAGGGCAGGTGCCTGCGCAAGCGCCGCAGTCGATGCAAGCGTCAGCGTCGATAACGTACTTGCCGTCGCCCTCGGAAATTGCGTTTACGGGGCAGCCGTCTGCACATGCGCCGCAAGCGATGCACTCATCGGAAATCTGATATGCCATAGTTAAAGTACCTCCTGATTTGTATTACACACCTAAGTGTATTACTTTATATTTTATCATATTTTCAAAAAAAATCAAGTCTCTTTTCGGAGAAATTTGCCGCCTGTTTTTGTACAATTTTGCTTAGTTGAGGCTAACTCGCCCCGTTATATTTTTTTACCGCGATATAACAGATAGTTGCAATTTAGCGGAAAATAGTGTATAATATAATTGGAGAATTATGCCGTGCCGTGAGGTGGAGCTCAAACGGTTCGGCAAATCGCAAAACGCTCCGTTTCGGAAAGGTGGGTCACATATGAAAAAATACTGTTCCGTCTGCAAACAGCCGTTAGCAAATCCCAACGCTTTCGCCTGCGATAAATGCGGAAAGCCTACAACTCCGATAGATTTTTTCGACCGCGTGGCAAGCGACAATTACCTCTCCGAAAAAGAGAAAAAGCTGCTTGAACTCATCGGTATTCTTAACATTGTGGCGTGCGTTATCTCGATCATCACGTGGATAGTTACGGTCTCGCTGTTCGCTTCGGTGGCAAAGAACTTAACAGCTCAGTGGAACGCGGGGCTTATCGAGCAGACCGCCGAAAACGCCGCCGCGGTTGAAGCCGCAAAGATGTTAAGCAGCGGCTTTGTCGTTATCGGCGTTATTATGATAGTTGAGCAGCTCGGCTCGCTGTTTTGCGGTATAATGATATTGCTGAAAAAAACGTGGGCGGTGCAGGTCTGCCGCGTACTTTATATTATAAACGCGGTGCTGTATTTCATCGGCGGAAATATGATAAGCGGCATAATCAGCATTTATCTCGCGGTAAAGCTGAACGGTATGATCTCCAGAATGGAGGGCGGCTCGGAATACAGCCGCCGTTCCGCCGAGGACGCAAAGAAAGCCGCCGAGATCGCCAACGACAAGACAGTCTGGCAGTGCAAAAACTGCGGATATATAAATCCCGTCGCAATCTCGGAATGTAAGTCCTGCGGAAAATGGAGGAGCTGACAGGAGGTAACGCCGTGCTGAAACGAGGAGAGAGAATTTGCCCGTGCTGCGGAAAGCCATTGGTGCTTATGGGAAAAGTTCTCGGCGACAAATATCATGAGTGGTATCCGGAACGGAAAAACACCATAGCTGAACAGTACAGAGATACATTTGAAAGGGATAAGCTATGGGGCAACGGAGTAAAAATGTACTGCTCCGAGTGCGGTGTCAGGATAAAGCTTCGGGACGATCCGTTTTTTGTTTTTGACATAGCATCGTTTCTTATAGTGTTGGCGCTGGTTATAACTTCCGTTATCGCGGCGCTGTCGGGAACAAATATTCTTCCCGTGGCTCTGCCCATAATAATTGTTGTCGAAATAGCACTGTTTATTCGAGCGTTGATACAGCGAAACAATATAATGAAATACAGCAGTAACTTTACATTCACCGAGGAGGCTATCCCGATATTCGACGGGGAATTTGACTTTGAGCCGAACATTCGCGCGGCGGTCGAGCCTACGGAAACGCAAAGGAAATATTACCGTTCGGGAAACGTATTTGAAACAAGGCTTTCTTCTTTGCGGGTATTTCTTTATCTGGTAAGTTTACGGGAAAACGGTTCGGGGTACGAGCTTGAGCTTAGGTTCTGCGGTACGGTCGACGAAGTGGAAAGGTATGCGGCTTCCCTCAAAAACTCGGAAGTTCCCGTAAAGCTCCCTTTGATATTTGAGGGAATACCCGTCGGCACGGCGGAGATCACCGAAATTTACGACAACAAAGACCGAGGTCTTTAATATAAAACAATTATTTGGAGGACAATATGAAACTGATATTTGCTATTATCAACAACGACGACAGCCACGCGGTGCAGTCCGCGCTGACCAAAAACGGCTTTCAAGCGACAAAGCTCGCCTCGTCGGGAGGATTTCTTATGGCGGGCAACACCACCTTTATGATAGCCTCGGAGGACGACAAGCTCGACGAGATAATCGAGATCATCAAGGAGCACTCGCACAAGCGCCAGCAGTTCGTGCCTAATTCCTCGGCGTTCGGACAGAGCTCGTACACCAGTTTCCCCGTTGAGGTAACGGTCGGCGGCGCTACGGTTTTCGTGACTAATATAGAAAGATTTGAGAAGGTATGAAATTATACGGAAAAGACGGGTTAAAGGCGCGCCTTGACGATATAGCCGCAAAGGGCAGACTCCCCCACGCTATCCTGTTGTCGGGTCACGAGGGGTGCGGGAAAAAGTCGCTCGCGCGGTATATCGCGCAGCTGTTTCTCTGCGAAAACCACGCCTGCGGTCAGTGCGTGACCTGCCGCAATATCGAGCACGACGGTCACCCCGACGTTATCTTCGTCAAGACGGCGTGCGGCGGGAAATACGCTATGGAGCCGTTCCGCGGAGTTCTGCGGAGCACGGTCGTAAAGCCCAACAACGGCGACTTAAAGGTCTATATTTTCGAGGAAGCCGACACTATGCTCCCTCAGCATATGAACACGCTTCTGAAGATAATCGAGGAGCCGCCCGAGCATTTGCGGTTCATTTTCACCTGCGAGAACACAAGCCTTATCCTCGAAACGATATTGTCGCGCGTCACCGAATTCGAGGTCCCCGACACGGGCGTTCGCGACTGTATGCAGTGCCTTGCCGACGGAGGAGTTGACCCCAAACAAGCAAAGGAGCTTTCGGAAATGTTCGCGGGGAACATCTCAAAATGCCGCGCGGTACTGGACGGCGGAAGCGAGACAAAGCTCATCGAGACCGCGCAGAAAGCCGCCGCCGCTATCGGCAGGCGCGATAAATTCGGCGTTGCGGCGGCGCTTACGGAGCAGTCGGGCAGGCACGAGCTGGTGCTTGTTGTCGAGTACCTCGCGAGGATACTACGCGACGCGCTGGCGCTCAGGTGCGGCGGAGAGACGGAGTTCTTCGGGAAAAACGAAGCCCGGAAGATCGCCGAGAGCTGCTCGGAAAACGACATACTGACAATGCTGGACGCGGCGTTCGAGGTCTGCAAAAACGAGATATACAACATAAACCCCTCGCTGACGACCGCGTATTTTACCTCGAAAATTTTCGGAGGGTAAGCGATTATTTATCGGGGTGTTTACAAATCCAAGAAAAAGTGGTATAATATAAAAAATGGCTCGTACATCAGTGGGAGGTTCAATATGATGAAGAACAACAAAAACGGCAAGCGCGGAAAGAGCTTCGGCTTTGTGTTGGAGAACAGCGAAACGCGCAGACTTATTTTTCGGTTTTATCCCGAGGAGTCGCATATCCACGGGTTCCACGATTTCTGCCCGACGGAGTGGTCGCAGGTCTACAAGACCTATTACTCCTGGAAGATATGCATTGACGAAAACGACGTAAAAACCTCGTTCGGCTCGTATTCAGACGAGGACTGCTGTTTTATGAATTACGTCTGCGTTATCAAGGAGCTTATCAGAAACGGCAAGGACGACAGGCGCGAGGTGCGCTCTCTGCGCGGCGTAAGCTGGAATATCTCTTTCCGCAAGCGCGCAAAGGATTATATAGAATTCGGGCTCTGGACGCCGCAGAATATCGGTTATCGTTTCAGACTGGACGTTGAAACGGCAAAGCGGTTCGCGGATTTTCTTGAAAGAGTAGACGCGTATATGATGAAGCACAGCGAGCCGATGTAAAATGCCGATGTAAAATAAGGAGAACTATGGAAAACAACGAATACTTTACGGAGAAAATAGCTCCGAAGAAAAACAAGGAAAGCACGGGCGAACCGCGCCCCGAAAACCGCCGCCGAAGCTCGCCGCGCAAGCCCAAGCCCGCGGAGACAGAAGCGCGCACGGCGTTTCCGCCCGCCGACGATAGCTCGCCAAAGGTGGAGATAATCGGCGTGAGGTTCAAGGACGTCGGCAAGATATACTATTTTTCTCCCAACGGCGAGAAATTCAAGCACGGCGACAAGGCGATAGTAGAGACGGCGCGCGGCGTGGAGTGCGGCGAGATCGTGCTGTCCAACCGCAATATCCCCGAAAGCAGCCTCGTGTCTCCGCTCAAAAAGATAATCCGCAAAGCCGACGCTAACGACATCAAACAGCTCGAGCAGAACCGCGTCAAGGAAAAGGAGATAATGCGGACATTCTCGGAAAAAATACGCTTCCACAAGCTGGATATGAAGCCCATAGACATCGACTGCACGTTCGACGGGAGCAAAATTTTGTTCTACTTCACCTCGGACGGCAGAGTGGACTTCCGTGACCTCGTAAAGGACTTGGCGGCTATCTACCGCACCCGTATCGAGCTGCGCCAGATAGGCGTGCGCGACGAGGCAAAAATGCTCGGCGGCTTGGGAATTTGCGGCAGACCGTTCTGCTGTTCGTCGTTCCTCGGCGAGTTCCAGCCCGTGTCGATAAAAATGGCAAAGGAGCAGTCGCTGTCGCTCAATCCGACAAAGATCTCGGGTACCTGCGGACGATTGATGTGCTGCCTTAAATACGAGCAGAACTGCTACGAGGACTTCCTGCGCACCACTCCCAAGGTCGGCGCGTATGTAGAGACCCCCGACGGCAGAGGCTCGGTCGAGGAGGTCAATCTTCTCACGGGTATACTCAAGGTCAAGCTCGACAAAAAGCCCGATGTTCCGATAGTCATTAACAAAGAGGAAGTACGCGTTATAAAGGACGGCAAAATACGCGTAAACAGCGATGAGATAAAGGCGCTTAAAAAGCTGGAGGAATAATATGATACTCGATCACATCATTCATCATTACCTCCCGTTTCTTAGGCGGTTCCCGTCTATCGTCAGCGTGTTTATTTTAGGCGCGCCCATCGTTATCGCCGTGTGTGCGGTTTATTGGTTCGCCCGCCGCAAATGGCATAAAAAGCGGCTCGGCGCGGATTTCGCGGAAACGCGCCGAAAATGCCGCCTTAACGAGATAGTGCGCCTGCTTTTCGTTGCGTGGTTCACCGCGCTGTTTTTGCTGTGCCTTACCACCGATATGGGTTCGTTGGTGCGTAATTTTTCCAACCCGCTTATACTGCTCCCGCCGATTCGGGCGCTTCACTGTATCACACACTTTGATTACAGGTTCACACTGTTGGCGTGGGGCTTTGAACGGGATATGTTCCTGAACACGGTATTGTTCGTACCGCTCGGAGCGGCTCTGCCGATACTCTGGAAAAAAGCGAACTTCGGCAGAACAACGCTTGTCGGCTTTCTGCTCACGTTCTTTATCGAAATGCGCGCTCAGCCGCTTATGAGCCGAAACCCCAGTCTCGACGACATCTTTTTCAACACCCTCGGCACTGTGTTCGGCTATCTGGTGTTTATGCTGCTGCGGAAAATTTTCCCGAAATTTATTGAAAAATGTCAGCTCACTATAAAAGTTACGCCAAAAAAACGAAAGGCAAAACAAAATGTTTGAATGGTTCGATTACTTTCTTCACTACGTTATCCCCGAGTTCCTCATAGAGGTTTTCGCGGCGCTGCCGTTTGTTATTTTGGTATGCGTCGTTTATTGGTTTATCCGCCGCGCGTGGCATAAAAAACGGCTCGGCGCGGATTTCGGAGAAGCCCGCCGCAAATGCCGCCTTAACGAAATATTGCGTTTACTGCTCGTGGCATGGATAACCGCGATATTCTTTTTGTGCCTTATCCCGAACGACCTGACGACAAAATTCTGGAGACTTTTGTCTTACGGCTACTGGGAAGAAAGAATGTCGCCCGTCGGTTTTCATAATCAGCCGTTCGCTCCTCTTCCCGCGTGGGTGTACATATATTTCATCTACGAGGATTACGGCGGTATGAGCACGGGAATGATACTCGATATGATCTTCAACGTTATTCTGTTTATGCCCCTCGGAGTTGCACTCCCGATAATCTGGAGAAAAGCCAATCTCTGGAAAACCACGCTTGTCGGCTTTGTGATAACGTTCCTTATCGAGGTTGTAGTTCAGCCCCACATCGAACGCGACCCGACCTGTGACGATCTCCTCTGCAACACCCTCGGCGCACTGTTCGGCTATCTGCTGTTTATGCTGCTGCGGAAAATTTTCCCGAAATTTATCGAGATTTGTCAGCGGACGATAAAGGTCAAAAGAGCCCGCACATAAAAAATCCCTCTCAAAGCGAGAGGGTTTTTCCTTATTTGTGAAGCCGCTTTATCATCTTAAACGCGGGCGAATTCTGCGTGACGAGCGGGCTTTTGTGCGCGAAGAAAATAATGCCGTCCGCGGGAGCCTGTATCTCGTACTCGACCTCACCCTCATACGGGTGAATGACCTGCGCGAGAACGTCGCCCTTTGAGACCTCGTCGCCGACGTGCCGAAGCTCGCGGTAGATACCCGCCGCGCCGCTCTTGACGTTTATCATATCGTCCTCGTCGATTATAGTGCCCATATATCCGCCGTGGCACTTGTATTTGATAACGCCCATTCTCGAAAGGAAACGCAGAACCGACGAAACGCCGAGCTCCGCGGAGCTTTCGTCGATAGTCTCCGTGGCGTTGGTGTAGACGGAAAACGCCGCCGTTCCCGAAAACTGCCAGTTGTAGTTGAGTGTCGTCTTGTCCATTGCGGTAGGCGTGCGGAGTATAACAAAAGGCAGACCGAAAAGGTTGGCGAGCGAGGTGTTCTCCTTGCAGGTTTTCATCATTCTGACATGAGGGATAAACACGCCCGGAATGTAAAAGCTCGCGAACTGTACCCCATATTTGTACTGCCGTATCTCGTCGAAGATACCCGCGGCTATTCGCTGAGTTGTCTCGCCGTCGGGGTCTCCTGGGAACATTCGGTTGATGTCCGTATTGTCGAGACACCAGAACCTCCGCCCGATATTCGTGCTGTAACTGTTCATCGACGGGATAACAAGCACCTCGCGGTCATGCGCGAGTTCGCCCTTTTTCTCAAGCTGCGAAAGTATCCTCACGAGCTGACCGCACATATAAAGCTGCTGTATCTCGTCGCCGCGCAGCGAGCCGATTATGCAGCAGCACCGCTCGCCCTTTCCGAAACGGTAGCCCGTCACGCGGAAGTCGTCACGGTACAAGCCGGACAGACTGTAAATCACTTCTTTTTTCATAGTTCACCTATACCATCGGCTTTCCCACGTCAACCCATTCGAGACATTCCGAGCATTTTTCAAGCTCGTCGACGGATAAGTCCACCGCCGAGTTTCCGCTTCCGCAAGCCGGGAACACTCGCTCAAACCTCTTCAGCGAGGTATCGAGATACACGTCAACGCCGCCGTTTATCCCGAACGGGCAAACTCCGCCGACCTCGTGACCGATAAGCTCCGACACCTGCTCGGCGGTGAGCATTTTCGCCTTAGTCCCGAAACGCGCCTTGTACTTGGCGTTGTCTATCTTAACGTCGCCCGCCGTCACGATCATTATCGGCTTGTCGTTCGCCATGAACGTCAGCGACTTGGCGATATGCGCGGGCTCGCACCCGAGCGCCTTTGCGGCAAGCTCGACGGTCGCGCTGCTCACCTCAAAGAATTTCACCCTGTCGGCAAGCCCGAATTTCTCAAGGTGTTGTAATGCTTTTTCCGATGACATTTTTCTCCTCCTTAAATTTGCAGCTCACGCTTCGCCCATTTGTGTTCTGAAAAGCGGCAGCTCCGATTCAAAATCATCTCCGAAAACCTTTAACATTCTGCTTGCGTTGGAAATACGGTCTTCGTTATTGCTCGTCAGATGTTCAAAGGCATACAGCGCGGTATAGAGCTTAAAAACCGACCAAAACTCACTCGGCGGCGTGCCGAAATATCCGTCGATCTGTCCGTTCGCGAAGCTGCCGCTGTATTCAAGCGCCCACAGAAGTCCGCCGAAATCATACCACGGGTCTCCCGTATCGTTTCCGCAAAAATCAATTATCCCAACGCTGCCCGTTTTATCGATAATGCAGTTTTCCCAGTGAAGATCCCCATGCAAAACAGCCTGCGGTCTGTCCGAAATTAAGCGGATATTGTCTTGAATATACCGTTCCGCGTTTTTGCCGCAAGCGACCTCGGTATTCATGCGGTGATAATTTGCCAAAAACAGATCTGCCTTTTTCTCGATAATATCCCGCCAATCCGTCTTTGTATCGACTTGACACGCCGAGTGGAGACGATTAAGCTCGACACCGACCTTTACCCCAAGCCGATAATAGCTTTTTGAAACGTCCTGCTTGATAATATCCATTACCGGCGTTCCGTCTACCCACGAAACGATTGAATAGAATTTATCTTCCGCGATATCAAACGCAACGGGTTTGTTGGTGTTTATCCCATTATCGGAATACGCTTTAAGGCGCTCGAACTCCTTCTTCTTTTCGGGTGCTTTTGACTTATCTCCCACACGCAGCAAAAAGAATTTTCCGTCCTTTTCGAGCTTGTACTTTTCATCTCCGGAGCAGCCCTCCGTTATTTTTTCAACTACCGAATATGCTGAAAATAAATCCGACAGCTTTGTCAAACCGCTCAATCCTCCGCCACTACATGATACCTGTCCGCTCTCACCCCGTCTATCGCGTTGATAAAGTCGGAGAACCGCGCGTAGCCGTAATCGGCGAAATCAAAGCCGTCGAAGTTCTTCTTTATCTGCGCGGAAAGCGCCTTTATGCTGTGGCTTCCCTCGCCGCGCGCGAAGTCGTTGACGAACTGCTCTATCTGCTCCGTGCGCTCGAGGAAGTCATCGTCGATAACGACAACGTCGTTCTTAACGCTCACTCCGATAACGGAGGCGATGAGCTTCTTCATCGTCGTAAATCCAAGCTCCTTGAGATACCCTCTGCCGTACTTTTTCGTGAAATACCCCCCGAGAACTGCAAGCGCGCCGTTGTTCTCGTTCTGCACCGCAAACGCGTGTACCTCGCGGATAACCGAGTAGATGTCGGGCTTCTGCGGAACGGTCGGCTCTTCGGGCTGTTCCTCCTCGATAGGCTCGGCTGCAACCGCAACGGGCTTTTCTTCAACCTTTTTCTCGACCTGATTTTCTGCGTTTTTTGGCTTTCTGCCGCGCTTCTTGGGCTGATTTTCGGTGACTTCGGGCTTCTCGCGCTCAACGACAAAGACAAGATTTTTCGCCGCGCTCACTCCCGGAACGGAAGCGACCGCCGCCGCGAAATCGGAAAATCCAAGCTCCGCGACGTAATTCTTCCCGTACTTCTCCAACAGCATATTGTTGAGCTGACCGAGATTTCCGCCGTTGGGCATATTCTCCGCGGCGTACTTCTGTACCTCCATAGTGAATATCTGCGGATTGATGTGTATGGTCTTGACGGGAGCGGGAGCTTCAATGGGCTTGGGCTGCCGCTTCGCTATCTTCTCGACGATCTCCTCGATAGGCTTGCCCGAGATCTTCTCAACAAGCGGTTTTTCGGGAGCTTTCTCCTCGGGCTTTTCAACGGGATTCTCCGCCTCGGCAGCTTCCGCGTCTTTATGCAAACTTACCGCCAGCATGACCGTGCTGTTTTCGCGCAATATTTCGGACTGATTGTCGATAAACTTCGCGAAACGCTTAGAGCCGAACCGCGAGAAATCTATCTTCCCGAGACTGCGCGTAACGTGATCCTGAACGCGCGAGATGTCGTCTTTTCCGCCCTGCCGTTTGAGATATTCAACAATAATGTTGGTGATGTCCCTCTCGGTGGGAACGACCTCCTCGGGCTTATTTTTTACCGCGCCCTTGCGCAGCGTGACATAGTTGCTGTTTCGGCGAAGCTCGGAGAAGCTGCTTATAAACGTTGACAAGCGGTTGTAGCCGAGCGCCGTGTAATCTATGTTTCCGTAACGAGAGGTCAGATATGAGCCTATCGTCATCAGATCGAGCTTGCCGTCGTCGTTTTCACGGACGTAATCCACCACCGCCTTGCGGAGCGCCTTTTCGTCAAAATCGCCGCCGACGTTCGCGCAAATACGGTTGAGATAGCTGAACTCGTGACAGCTCGAAGTAAACGCCAGCGGCGTTTTCACCTCTCCGATACCGACAACCAGCTTCCCCGCCTCGCGCAGACGGATAGCGAGCCGCGTGAAGTCGCTGTCGCTCGTCACCAGCACAAAGCCGTCGACCTTGCAGGTATACAGTATGTCCATAGCGTCGATTATCATCGAAAAGTCCGTGGCGTTCTTTCCCGCAATGTAGCTGTTCTGCTGAACGGGCATTATCGAGTTGTTCATAGCGGGAATTCTCCAGCCCGTGTTGCTCTTTTCCCAGTCGCCGTAAATGCGCTTGATTATCAGCTCGCCGTGCTTGGATGCCTCGGCAATGATAAACTGCGCGTACTTTGCCGAAACATTGTCGCTGTCTATCAGCAGCGCTAGCTTTTTACCATCAGTCATAATATATCCTCACTTTTTGTTTGTGCATACATATTATAATAAGTACGCGTGCCGTTCGTTATACATTTTTAAGGCAATACCGCACAATTATTGTCGTTCGATTGCGCAGACAGATTTTTCGTCAGATTGTACAATGAGGACGACGCAAGGCTGTATGCCTTGCTAGGACGAATTGTACAATATGACGGAAAATATGCAAGCAAGCGGACGGCAAAGGCGATAGCCGCTAATTGTGCGGTGTTGCCTTAAATAGCCACGGGAATAACCTCGTCAAACTCGTGATAGCGGTAATTCTCCGCCGTAAAGCTGTACCGCGTGAACTTGTAAAAATCCGTTATATCCTCGACTTTCATTGTCGGCGCGGGGAACGGCTCTTTCTCAATAAGCCGCTTTACAATGTCGACATGACGGTCGTAAATATGCGCGTCAGCGATAACGTGTACAAGCTCGCCGACCTCAAGACCGCTCGCTTTCGCGAACATTATCAGCAGCGCGGCATACATACAGACGTTCCAGTTGTTCGCCGCAAGCATATCCTGCGAGCGCTGATTAAGTATCGCGTTGAGCTTGTTTCCGCTCACGTTCAGCGTAAACGAGTACGCGCACGGAGCGAGCGCCATTTCGTTCAAGTCCGCGTGATTGTACATATTCACGATAATTCTCCGCGAGGCGGGGTTGTTTTTGAGGTCGTAAAGCGCCTTGTCCACCTGGTCGAACTCGCCCTCGGGATACTTGTGCTTCACCCCGAGCTGATAGCCGTAAGCCTTGCCGATAGAGCCGTTCTCGTCCGCCCACGCGTCCCAGATGTGTGTTGACAGGTCGTGAACGTTGTTGGACTTTTTCTGATAGATCCACAATATCTCGTCGATCGCCGAACGGTAGTACACGCGCCGCAGAGTCATTATCGGAAACTCCTCCGCGACGTTGTACCTGTTCACGATACCGAACTTCTTTATCGTATGCGCGGGCGTTCCGTCCTCCCACCGAGGGCGGACGTTCATATCCGCGTCGGAAACGCCGTTTTCCAGAATATCACGGCAATTCTGTATAAAAATATCGTCTGCCCTGCTCATGAAAGAAACCTCCCGTATTACTGTTCGCTGAGAATAAACATATCGTAAATGACCTTGATAGCTTTCTCGAAGTCCTTTTCGTCAATGCCGACGATAATGTTCAGCTCGCTCGAACCCTGGTCTATCATTCTGATGTTGATGTCCGCGTGAGAAAGCGCCGCGAAAACTCTTGTCGCGGTACCCTTTGCGGACTTCATTCCGCGGCCAACGACCGCGATAAGCGCAAGTCCGTCGATTATCTCGAAATGATCGGGACGTGCCACCTCTTTCAGCCGCTGAGCGAGCTTTTCACGCTGACCGTCAAGCTCGTGCGAGTTCACGACAATGGACACGGTGTCGATACCCGTGGGCATATGCTCGGGGAAAATTCCGTGATTTTCGAGAACCTGGAGCATTCTGCGCATAAAGCCCTTTTCGGAGTTCATTTTGTCCTTTTCGATAGAGATTACCGAGAAGTCCTTTTTGCCCGCGATTCCCGTAATCAGATACTTTGCGGGAGCGTTTTTCGCGCTCGGAACTATCAGCGTTCCCGCGTCCTCGGGAGCGTTGGTGTTCTTTATGTTTATCGGGATATTCGCGCTTCTTACTGGGAATATCGCGTCCTCGTGAAGCACGCCCGCGCCCATATAGGACAGCTCGCGGAGCTCGGAGTATGTTATGACCTCAATGCCCTCGGGCTTGTCGACTATTCTCGGGTCGGCAACGAGGAAGCCGCTTACGTCCGTCCAGTTCTCGTACAGCGAAGCGCCCGCCGCCTTAGCGACTACCGACCCCGTAAAGTCGCTTCCGCCGCGCGAAAACGTCTTGATAGAGCCGTCGGGCAGTGCGCCGTAAAATCCGGGAATGACCGCTTTTGGAGTTTTCTCGAGAATAGCGCCGAGACAAGCGTTTGTGATGTCGCTGTCAAAATTGCCCTTGTTGTCGAAGAAAATGCCCTTAGCCGCGTCAACGAACGTATAGCCGAGGTAATTCGCGAGGATAATGCCGTTGAGGTACTCGCCGCGGGAAGCCGCGTAGTCGCGGTTTGCGCCGCCGCGGAACTCCGTGCCTATCTTGACATACTCCTCCTCCAGCGACAAGGACAAACCGAGCTCCTTGATAATGCCGTCAAAACGCTCGCGGACGGGCTGAAACGCCTTTGCGAAGTCCTCACCCGTGAGAGTGCGCTCGTAGCACTGATACAACAGATCGGTGACCTTGGTATCGTCGGAGAAGCGCTTTCCGGGCGCGCTTGGAACAACATAAACACGCTCGGGATCGGCGTGAATGATGTCCGCGACCTTCTTAAACTGCTTTGCGTCGGCAAGCGAGCTGCCGCCAAACTTAACTACTTTACTCATAACAATCTGCCTTTCTTTTGTAAAAATATAGTATCATTATACCATAAACCGCTTTAAAATGCAATAGCAAAACAAAAAAAAGCGCCCTCGGGCGTGTTGTGCTACAATAGATATTGGACAAGTTAGCAAAAAATATTGAGAGATAGGCAAAAATCTGGTAAAATAAAGTTACCACACAAAATCCACCGGAAAGGAGCCTACCTCTCATGGACATTATAACACAAAATATGCGGTTTCGTCAATCCC
>JAAVID010000102.1 GCA_014799395.1 Oscillospiraceae bacterium
AGCGTTGCGAAAAATTATTTGACCACAGGTATTGGTCTTGCCGCAGTTCCGCTCTTCTTGCTTACCGCGGAGGGAATAGGCAAGGCACGCGAGGCAGTAAACCACAGCCGCGAACTGTATTATCAGGCGACCGCGGGCACGGTGGACGGTATGCGGCGCATACTGGACAGAGGAGTACCCGCCGACTGCAAGGCTTTTGACCGTTCGGGAAAAATCAATGCACCCGCCGTTGGCACGGAAACTACGATACTCGGCTATCTCGTGATCTATTACACCGACAACCGCAACGAACGCGAGCAATACGGCGAGAAGATACAGCTTTTAATTGATTACGGCGCGGACGTTAATCGGCAAATGGGCTCCCTTTCAATGCCCGATAAGATAGTCACTCCTCTGCTTATGGCGGTCGACGGCAGAAACAGCGATGTGACGGAGCTTTTGCTGAAAAACGGCGCAAACGTGAACGCGCGTTACCAAGACGGCAAGACCGCGCTGCAAAAGCTCAACGCGGATATAGAATATTACGGTCCCGACGGCTATCGGTATGATGAGGGGTTTTACAATAACCTTTTGAGTGTACGGGAAGTGCTGTTGAAATACGGCGCAAAATAGTTTATCTCGGATAATCCTCCGCTTATCGGGCATTACAAGGATTTGATTTACAAAGCAGAGTGAAACGAGCGTTATAGCTAGTGCAGCCGTAAGAAAGGATACACAATGAGCGACATTTTGGAATTTGGAAACAGGGAAGAATTTCGGAAATGGCTTGACGATAACTGCTTGTCAAGCGAGGGCGTTTGGCTTTTGTTCGGCAAATCGGGCGGACCGAAAACGTTAAAGGCGGCTGAAGCGCTTGAAGAAGCTCTCTGCTTCGGGTGGATAGACGGGCAGATGCAAAGCATTGACGATAAAACCTACAAGAAATATTTTTCAATGCGCAGAGAGAACAGCAAGTGGTCGGAGAAAAACAAGGCGCTGGTGAAAAGCCTTGAGGAGCGCGGACTTATGACCGATCACGGCAGAAAGAAAATCGAGGAAGCCAAGAAAAACGGTCAGTGGAGCGCGCCGAAATCGCCCGAGATCACCGAGGAAAATATTGCGGCGCTTTCGGAAATTCTGAAAGAATACGAGCCCGCTTACACGAATTTTCTCGCAATGCCGCCGTCGGTCAAGAAAACCTACACGCGGGCGTATCTTGACGCAAAGACGGACGCGGGACGGGAAAAGCGTATCGCGTGGATGGTGGACAGGCTTAATAAAAATTTGAAGCCTATGTGATCGCTGCAATTATTTCAAATAATTCGGAGCTGCAAATCGGAATTTGGAGGTAAAAAATGAAATGTTCAAAATGTGGTGAAGAAATGCAAAGCGGCTATTTGCAAGCCGGTAATCTGATAGCATTCAATAAAACAAGGCATAAAATTTCCCTTAACCCCAAAGACAAAGAAGATGTAATGATTTATAAAAAGCCTGTGACAGCAGCAGATTTTAATGGCTATATCTGTAAGAGTTGTGGTTTGATTATTTTTGATTATAAAAATCCCATTTAGGTAATGATAAATTCCAATTTATCGGGTACTTGGCACAAAAATGCCAAAATAATACAGAACGGAGCAAGGAAAGATGACATTTAAAGAACTGCTGGAAAACAAGGAATTCGTGCTGCTTGACGGGGCTATGGGAACAATGCTCCAGGCAAGCGGACTGAAGCTCGGCGGTATTCCCGAGGAGCTTAACTTCACAAATCCCGAATTGATCGAGGAGATCCACAGAAAATACATCAACGCGGGCGCAATGGCGGTGTACGCGAACACCTTCGGCGCGAACCGTCACAAGCTCGGCGGAAGTAAGTACTCGGTAACGGAGACCGTGCAAAAGGGTATCGAGATCGCGAGAAAGGCTTGCGCGGGCACGGACGCGCTCGTGGCGCTGGACGTGGGCTCGCTCGGCGTAATGCTGCGACCTACGGGTGACCTGCCCGTAGACGAGGCTTACGATATGTTCAAGGAAATAATGCTCGCGGGCAAGGACGCGGACTTTGTCGTTCTCGAAACAATGACCGACCTTATGGAGATAAAAACCGCCCTCCTCGCCGCTAAGGAAAACACCGACCTCCCCGTCGTCTGCACTATGACGTTCGAGAAGAACCTGCGAACCTTTACGGGCTGCACCGTCGCTTCAATGGCGCTGACCTTGAGCGGAATGGCGGACGTTGTCGGAATGAACTGCTCCCTCGGTCCGGACGAGGCTATGCCTATCGTGGACGAGCTGTTAAAGTGGAGCAGCGTACCCGTGCTTATCCGCCCCAACGCGGGACTTCCCGACCCGAAAACCAACGAGTACAACATCACCCCCTCCGAGTACGCGGACATTATGGCGCGTATCGCCGACAAGGGCGTAAAGCTGCTCGGCGGCTGCTGCGGAACTAACCCCGACTTTATCTCCGAGGTCGCTAAACGTCTTGACGGGAAGAAATTCTCGCGCGAAATCCCCGAGATACCCGCGGCGGTATGCTCGGCTAACAATGTTGTTACAATCGATACCGTCCGCGTTATCGGCGAGCGTATCAACCCCACGGGCAAAAAGCTGTTCAAGGAGGCGCTCAAACGCCGCGACCTCGACTACATCATGAAGCAGGCTATTGAGCAAACCGAGGGCGGGGCGGAAATTCTTGACGTCAACGTCGGGCTGCCCGATATTGACGAAAAGGAAATGATGTTGGCGGCTGTCGACGCGGTTCAGTCGGTGACGGACGCGCCGTTACAGATAGACACGACCGAAACGGACGTTCTCGAAGCGGCTCTGCGCAACGTTTCGGGCAAGCCTATCGTCAACTCTGTAAACGGCGAGGACGAAAAGCTCGACGCCGTTCTGCCGCTCGTCAAGAAGTACGGCGCGGCGGTGGTCGGTCTTGCGCTCGATAAGGACGGTATTCCCAAGACCGCGGAAAAACGCTTTGAGATCGCCGAGAAGATACTCAAACGCGCTCTGGAATACGGTATCCCCAAGCGCGACGTGTATATCGACTGCCTTACCCTCACGGCTTCGGCGGAGCAGGACAACGTTCCGGAAACGGTCAAGGCTATGCGTATGGTTCGCGAACGTCTTGGCTTGAAGAACGTCCTCGGCGTGTCCAATATCTCGTTCGGTCTGCCGAACCGCGAGCTCGTCAACACGACGTTCCTCACAATGGCGATGAACAGCGGGCTCGACCTGCCGATAATGAACCCGAATTCCGCGGCGATGATCGGCGCGGTCCGGGCGTTCCGCCTGCTGTCGGGCTACGACAGAAACGGCGCGGATTTTATTGATAACTACGCCAACGTCAAAACGGTAACTCAGACGGTCGGAACGGCGGAAAGCTCTTCCGTAACGGCTAATTCCAATGGCGATATTCTCCACGCGGTAGCGAACGGCTTGAAAGCCGAGTGCGCGGCTGCCGCGGAAAAGCTCCTCGCGGACGGTATGGAGCCTATGGAGCTTATCAACGAAAAGCTGATACCCGCGCTGGACGAGGCGGGCGATAAGTTTGAAAAAGGAAAAATTTTCCTGCCGCAGCTTATTCAGTCGGCGGGCGCGGCGCAGGCGGCGTTCGACGTAGTTAAAAAAGCGATCTCCGCGCGCGGCGGCGAAAGCGGGAGCCGAGGACGGGTCGTACTGGCGACGGTAAAGGGCGACGTTCACGATATAGGAAAAAATATCGTCAAAACACTGCTGGAGAACTACGGCTTTGAGGTGATCGACCTCGGCAAGGACGTTGAGTATCAGACGGTGGTCGACGCGGCGGTAAAGTACGACGTTCGGCTTGTCGGCTTGTCCGCGCTTATGACGACCACCCTCAAGAGCATGGAGGGCACGATAAAGCTCCTGCGCGACAATAACGTCAACTGTAAGATAGTTGTCGGCGGCGCGGTGCTTACTCCGGAGTACGCGGAAAAGATAGGCGCGGACTTCTACGCAAAGGACGCAAAGGAGACCGTCGACATCGCAAAGCGCGTTTACGGGGATTAACACCTGTTTAATTGCGTTTTCCCCGCCGAAGGCGGAGAAAACGCAAGGTTTTACAATTGGATTGATAATTGTGGGAAGATCGGCTGTACGGGATCTGACGACGGGCAAGCCTATGCGTCTTATCCTCGGGTTTATGCTGCCGCTGCTGCTGGGTATGCTGTTTCAGCAGTTTTACAATATGGTGGATACGATAGTCGTCGGGCAGTATCTGGGCGTGAACGCGCTTGCGGGCGTGGGCTCAACGGGCTCGATAAACTTTCTGGTGCTGGGCTTTGTTATCGGAGTGTGCGCGGGCTTCGCGATACCCGTCGCGCAGATGTTCGGGTCAAAAAATCACGACGCTTTGCGCAAGTATGTCGCCAATACTATCTGGCTGGCGGTCATCTGCGCGGCGGTATTAACGACCGCGACCTGTCTGCTCTGCTCGAACATTCTTCACTGGATGAAAACGCCCGACGAGGTCTTCGGCGAGGCTTACGACTATATTTTCGTTATCTTTCTGGGAATTCCCGTGACCTTTTTGTACAACACGACCTCGGGCATAATACGCTCGCTCGGCGACTCGAAAACGCCCGTGATCTTTCTGGTGATCTCCAGTCTGCTGAACATCGCGCTTGATATGTTTATGATAGTTGTGCTTAAAATGGGAGTTGCGGGCGCGGGCTGGGCGACGGTCATTTCGCAGCTCGTTTCGGGCGTGCTCTGCCTTATCTTTATGGCAAAGCGCTTTGATATTCTCAAGCTGAAAAAGGACGACCTGAAGCCCGACGGTTACTACATCGGCAGACTTTGCTCCGCGGGACTGCCTATGGGCTTACAGTACTCGATAACGGCGATAGGCTCGATACTGCTCCAGACCGCCGTAAACAGCCTGGGACCGTCGTATATGGCGGCGGTGACGGCGGGAAACAAGGTGAGCCAGCTGCTGGTCTGCCCTATCGACGCTATGGCGAGCACTATGGCGACCTACGGCGGACAGAACGTCGGCGCGGGCAAGATAGACCGCATTAAAAAGGGCTTGTTCGACTGCTCTCTGCTCGGGATAGGGTGGTCGGTCATCGCGCTGGGGATAGCGGCGCTGTTCGGCGGAGACCTGGCGATGATGTTCGTCAACAAGAACGACGTGCAGTCAGCCGCGGACATTCCCGAGATACTGCGCTTCGCAAGGCAGTTTCTGGTAACGAACGCTTCGTTTTACATACTTCTCGCGTTTGTGAACATAGTGCGGTTTCTTATCCAGGGAATGGGATTTTCGCAGATCGCGGTGTACGCGGGAGTGTTTGAGCTTGCGGCGAGAGGAATGTTCGGATTGTGGCTGGTTCCCGTACTCGGGTATAACGCGGTGTGCTTTGCGAACCCGACGGCGTGGATCTTGGCGGATCTGTTTTTGTTTCCGACTTATTTTGCTTGTTATAAAAGGCTTAAATGGAGGATGGAAAAGTAACTGTCACACAACGCGGAGCGCAATAAAAAGTTTTTCGCCCCGCCTTTTTTCAAAAAGGCGGGCGGAGTGCAGAGGCAGAGCCTCTGCCGGGTCCGGGCGGAGCCCGGAAAGCCCGACTTGTTCTAGTATAGTGTGGTTCGTCACGGCGATCGTTTTTTTCTGCCACCGGCAGAAAAAAACGATTGATCGACAATTTTGCCTGTCGGCAAAATCGTCGATTTGGGGAAAAACTCTTGTTTTTCCCCAAACCCTTTTAGCGCTTGCGGGGGCTCGGCGCTACGCGCCGCGTTGCGCACTTCGTGCGCAACAGCCGTGCTGGCGCACGGCTATCCGGGCTTTGCCCAGACCTAGCAAGGGCTCTGCCCTTGCATTCCGCTTAAGGGGCAAGCCCCTTAAGAATCCCTTTTTTTTAGCTGCGAGGCGAACCGAAAAAACGCCGCGGACATTGCCGCGGCGCTTCGTTATTCGGCGGAAAGCTCCGCCATCAGCACGCTTTTATCAGCAGCCGCATCCGCAGCCGTTGTTGTTGCCGCAGCCGCAGCCGCAGTCGTTCTGAGTGCCCGCGTTGTTGCCGCCGCAGCAGCTGAACAACAGAATGAGAATGAGGATCCAGCAGCAGCTGTTACCACCAAAGTTCATACCACACATAATGAAGTCCTCCTTGTAAATTATGTCTGAAACCTCCGCTCCCCTGCGGAGCTTCCGTTTCACAGTACATATTATGTCAAAGAGAAAAATGTGTTACAAAGGCAATGGCTTTTTTGTTTCGTTTTATAAAAGATCCCGGCGTCAAGCCTTTTCGCTCGACACCGGGATACTTTTGCGCCACACACGGAAAACGCGCGCCGCCGTTCGGGGAATGAACGGCGGCGCAAAAGATTTGGAGGGATTTGAGATCCTTTATGAACTGTTTATATTGTACCATATTCTTCAAAAAAAATCAAGGATTATTACAAGATTGTAACTATTTTGTAACCTTTTTGTAACCTTTTCGCAATTTCCCGCTTTTTTTATGAAATAACGGTGAAAATTCTAAAAAAACTCTATGCAAAACGAATATTTTGTGGTATAATTATTAGGGTATGCGAAATGTTGAAAAATCATTACGGAGTTATTTTATGAACGAAATAGTTTTACTGCCACTTGAGGGCGTTATCCTCGGCGATAAGAAAATAAATCTCGGTATGTCCGTTGATGAAGTAAAAAAAGTAATCGGCGAGCCCGAGACCGTCCATAACGCTTCGCTGTACTATTTCGGGAATGAACTGCGTATTGATCTTGACGGAGACAAGGCGGAATTCATCGAGTTTCTCGGGGGCGCGGACGGCGCTTTGCAGCCGGCGATATACGGCGTTCCCGCGTTCAAAACGGGCGCGGACGAACTGTATTCCCTGCTTGCCGAAAAGAACGGCAGAGAGATCAACGTCAGCGAGAACGGATATTCTTATGCGTTTTTGAACATCTCCGTCGGCGTTTACCGCGAGAGTATCCCCGGGAATGTCGAAGAAATGATAGCCGAGGCTGAGCGCGACGGCTTCACGATGAGCGCAGAGGATATTGCCGAGGAACGGAAAAAAGCCGAGTTCTGGGCGACAATCGGTATCGGCATAAGAGAATATTACGGAAAATCGTAAAATTGAAACTAAAAAGCAAAAACGACAGACTACTGTATGGGTAACTATGCCCTTTTATATAAAGTAAGGTGAAAAGATGATATATCTTGACAACGCCGCGACGACAAAGCCCTGCGAGGAATGTCGGCGGGCGGTTAGCGATACAATGGAGACGGCGTTCGGAAACGCAAGCTCTTTACATAAATTGGGAACTGCTTCAATGCAGATAATGTCACGCGCCAAGAAAACCATTTTGGCGGCGCTTTCGGGAACGAAAACTCCTCTTGACGGCACGGTCATTTTTACCTCGGGAGCTACCGAGAGCAACAACACCGCGCTTTTGGGCGCTATGCACAGATTTCGTCCGCACGGGACGAAGATCGTGTCTACGGCTATCGAGCACCCGTCCGTTGCGAAAACGCTCACGCGGTTTGAGGAGGACGACTTGAAGGTCGTAAGGCTCGCGCCTAAGGATTTTGAGGACTTCACGGGAGCGCTTATTGACGCCGTTGATGAAAACACGGCATTGCTCAGCGCTATGGCGGTCAACAACGAGACGGGGTTCAAAATTGACGTTCCCCGGCTGTACCGCGAGGTCAAGCGGAAAAATCCGAAAACCATAGTGCATATCGACGCGGTGCAGGGCTTTTTGAAAGTTCCGCTGGACGGCGACCTGATAAGCGTTTCGGGGCATAAGATACACGCCTCAAAAGGCATAGGCGCGCTGTTTGTCAAAAAGGGGCAGAATATTCTTCCGCTTATCTCGGGCGGCGGTCAGCAGGGCGACCTGCGGTCGGGTACCGAGCCTATTGAGCTTATCGCGGGATTTGAGGCGGCAGTCAAGGCTTACCGCGGCGATCCAAAAAAATTCGCCGAGCTGAAAAATCATCTGCTTGACGAGTTGAACAAATTGGAAAATATCGGAATAAACTCGGACGCGAACTGCGTACCGAATATCATAAATTTCAGCGTTCGCGGAGTGCGCTCGGAGATAATGCTCCACTCGCTCGAGGAGGACGGGATATACGTTTCAAGCGGCTCGGCGTGCTCGCGCGGCAAGAAAAGCGGCGTGCTCGGCGCGCTGGGAGTGTCGGACAAGGACGCGGACTGCGCGGTGAGGGTCTCGCTTTGCGCGGACAACACCGCGGAGGAGCTTGACGCGCTCTGTCAAAAAATCGCGAAAACCATTGAAAGGGTCAGACGATGAAAGAAATTATACTGGCTAAATACGGGGAGATCGCCCTTAAAGGTGAAAATAAAAACACCTTTGAGGATATGCTCCTCAGAAATATAAAAAGGCGGCTGAAAAAGGTCGGAAGATTTGATTACAGCCGCAGACAGTCGACGATATATATCGAGCCTTCGGAGGACGTTGATATTGACGAGGCGGTGCGGAGACTGAAAAACGTTTTCGGGATAGGCGCGATACAAAAGTGCGCGGTGTTCCCGAAGGATTTTTCGGTCGTGACGCAGAACCTTGAATATCTCGCGGACGCTCTAAGCGGGGCGAAAACCTTTAAAATAGAGGCAAAGCGCTCCGACAAGACGTTTCCGATGAAGTCGCCCGATATTCAGCAGCAGCTCGGCGACGCGGTGCTGGACGCGTTCCCTCATCTGGGAGTTGACGTGCATGACCCCGAGGTCACGGTGCGGCTGGAGATACGCGACAACGGCGCTTACCTTTCCGCCGAGAGAATCATCGGCGCGGGCGGAATGCCCGTCGGAAGCAGCGGAAAGGCGCTGCTTATGCTCTCGGGCGGGATAGACTCCCCCGTCGCGGGCTATATGATGGCAAAGCGCGGACTGGTCGTCGATTGTATTCATTACGTCAGTCCTCCGTATACCTCGGAAAGAGCAAGGCTGAAGGTCGAAAAGCTCTGCGAGGAGATGACCGAGTTCTGCGGGGACATTATCTTTTATTGCGTGCCGTTCACCGAAATCCAGGAGGCGCTGCGTGACCACTGCCCCGAGCAGTATTTCACGGTGCTTATGCGCAGACTTATGGTGAAGATCGCCAATAAGATCTGCGAACGTGACGGTTACGGCGCGATAATCACGGGCGAAAGCCTGGCGCAGGTCGCAAGTCAGACCCTGCCCGCTCTGTACTGCACGAACGCGGCTGCGGAGTTCCCCGTTTTTCGCCCGGTAATAGGAATGGACAAGATCGAGATCACCGAGATTTCGCGTAAGATAGGCACTTACGAGACCTCGATAATGCCCTATGAGGACTGCTGCACGG
>JAAVID010000103.1 GCA_014799395.1 Oscillospiraceae bacterium
CTGACGGCGCAATCGTCGACGCGGAGCTCTGCTCCGCACCTCGCTGGGGAAAAACTCTTGTTTTCCCCCAGACCCCTTTAGCGCTATTGGGGAGCCGCCGCTTCGCGGCGGTGCGGGGCTTCGCCCCTCGGCTGTGCTTCGCACAGCCACCGCGCTTACGCGCGGTATTCCGGGCTTTGCCCGGACCTAGCAAGGGCTCTGCCCTTGCATTCCGCCTAAGGGGCAAGCCCCTTAGGAATCCCGTTTTTTGGGCTGCAAGACGAGGCGCTTCGTGCGCCTTTTTCTTCGCCCTCGAATAATTCCCCCAAATATTCCCATAATAAAAATACAAAATTAACTAGTGGGGGTAGTAAAAATGGCAAACCAAAACAACACACCGGGGTTTTCGGGGGAGGCGGCGGAAGCTCTCGGAAGCGCAATGACCATCGCCGGTCAAATGGGTCACACCTATATCGGCAGCGAGCACCTCTTATGCGCGCTCGCGAAGAACTCCGAAAGCGCTGCGGGAGTGCTCCTCGCGCGGCAGCAGATACGTTTCCGCGATCTTATTTTGCAGCTCAAGGACAGAGTAGGCATAGGACAAAGCGTTGAGCTTCACGAAAAGGATTTCTCGCCGCGTCTTAAAAAGCTCCTTATGAACGCGCGTTCCTATGCGCTTTCCAAGAACGATAAGTACGTCGGTACGGAGCATATGCTCCTCGCGCTCCTCACCGACCGCGACTGCACCGCCTACGCCATTCTCGCCGAACAAAGCTCCGATACCGTCTCGCGCCTTTACACCAACGTCTCCGCGCGTAATTACGACAGCCCCTGCTTCGACGATCCGCCCAAAAAGCACGACCGCGCCGCCAAAAAGCCCGAGAACGTCCGCAGCGAGTTCCCGATGCTCACCAAGTACGGCAGAGAGCTCACCGCCGAAGCCCGGGACGGCAAGCTCGACCCCGTTATCGGGCGCGATACCGAGACCGAGCGTATGGTTCAGATACTCCTGCGCCGCAGTAAAAACAATCCCTGCCTTATCGGAGACGCGGGAGTAGGCAAGACCGCCGTCGCCGAGGGCTTTTCTCAGCGCATCGCCAACGGTACCGTTCCGCCCGAGCTTGTCGAAAAACGCGTGTTCGCGCTTGACCTTTCGGCAATGCTCGCAGGCGCGAAATACCGCGGCGACTTTGAGGAGCGCTTAAAAAGCGTGCTGGACGAAGCCGTTGCAAATCCCAACGTGATACTGTTTATCGACGAGATCCATATGATAGTCGGCACGGGCGCGGCGGAGGGCGCTATCGACGCGGCGAGCATTTTAAAGCCGCTGCTCGCCCGCGGAAAGATATGCCTTATCGGCGCGACCACCACCGACGAATACCGCCGCTTTATCGAAAAGGACAGCGCGCTGGAGCGCCGTTTTCAGCCTATCTGTGTTGAACAGCCCGACGAAAACGCCGCGGTCAATATCCTCACGGGACTGCGCCCGAAATTTGAGGAGCACCACCGCGCCGTTATTACCGACGAGGCGATAAAGGCGGCGGTCGCGCTGTCCGAGCGTTATCTTAACGACAGGCGGCTCCCGGACAAGGCTATAGATCTTATCGACGAAGCCGCCGCGCGGGCGCGTACCGAGCGCCTTTCCGTCAAGCAGAAGCTGTTCGTATCGAAGCGCGAGCGCGTGATAGTCGGCGCGGAGGACGTTGCCAAGGCAGTCTCGGCAATAACCGGGATACCCGCCGCGCGGCTTTCCGAGGATGAAAGCGAGCGCCTGTCAAATCTCGAGAGCCTGCTCAGACGGCGCGTTATCGGGCAGGAAAAGGCGGTATCGCTCGTCGCCAACGCCGTCCGCCGCGGACGCGCGGGGCTTAAAGATCCCGAGCGCCCTATAGGCTCGTTTTTATTCCTCGGGCAGACGGGCGTTGGCAAGACGGAGCTTTCAAGAGCGCTCGCGGAGGGCGTTTTCGGCGACCCGCGCAGACTTATACGGTTCGATATGTCCGAGTTTATGGAGCGTCATTCCGTGAGCAAGCTGATAGGCTCTCCCCCCGGATATGTAGGCTACGGCGAGGAGGGCAGACTGGTAAAGGAGGTGCGCTCGAGACCGTATTCGGTGGTACTTTTCGACGAGGTGGAAAAAGCGCACGGCGACGTGCTGAGCATACTTTTGCAGATACTCGAGGACGGCAAGCTCACCTCTTCGGACGGCAGGGTCGCCGACTTCAAGAATACTATTATAATATTAACGGGCAATATCGGCGCGGAGGAGCTCAAGCGCAATCACCTCGGCTTCGGCAGTGAAAAGGGCGGAAGCGCGGACGTGCTCGGAGCGCTGAACCGACAGTTCCGCCCCGAGCTTATAAACCGCATAGATAATGTTATCGTTTTCGAGCGCCTTACCGCCGAAAATATGGAGGAGATCTGCGCGAAAATGCTGGAAAGCGTTTCGCAGAGAGCGCGTTCGCGCGGAATAGAGCTGACGTTCGACGGGAGCGTGGCAAAGCGGCTTTGCGAGAGCGTCCGCGAGGACGGAATGGGCGCGCGCCCGCTCCGCCGAAAAATAACCTCCGATATTGAGGATATGCTGTCAAAGCGTATGATCTCGGGGGAACTGCCTCAAAACTGCCGCGCGGAGGTCTGCCGCGTCGATTCCGAGTTTGATGTGAGGGTATTAGTCGACAACTGACAGATCGCAGTTGTCGAGCATACTTTCGGCGAACACCGCGTAGCCGCGCGTCGGATCGCTGACAAGGACGTGCGTCACCGCGCCGACGAGCATACCGTTCTGCAATATCGGACTGCCGCTCATTCCGCGGACTATGCCGCCGGTCTTTTCGAGAAGCTCCTCGTCCGTTATTTTAATGACCATACCCTTTGAACCGTTCAGGTCAAGCAAATTTATCCGTTCTATTTCAATTGAATACTCCCGCGGAGAATCCCCGTCGATAGTCGAGAGGATAGTCGCCGCGCCCGTGCTGACCTCCTGGCGGAACGCCACCGGCACGGTCTTGCCCTTAACGGGGGCGGAGAGCCTGCCGAACACTCCCGCGGCGGTATTGCCCGAAAGTTCGCCTATATCGGAATTCGGCAGTATCGTGCCGCACAGCTCGCCCGCGCTTCCTTCCTTGCCTTTTACTACGTCGTATATCTCAGCCGTGGTTATCTCTCCCGACCTCAGCGGCACCGCGCCGCCCGTCGTCACGTCGTTGACCGCGTGACCGAGACCGCCGAACATCATAGTCTCGGGGTCGAGAAACGTCAGCGTGCCTATACCGGCGGCGCTGTCGCGTACCCACGCGCCGATCTTGAGCGTGCCGCCGCTGTTTTCGGGAACGAGCTTAACGGAGACCTCGCCGCCGTTTCGGCGGAGCACTATATCGGTGCTTTTGGGTGAAAGCTGGACCGCTTCGCCTATTTCGGAGTTTGTGAACACTTCTTTTCCGTTCACGGAGACTATCACGTCTCCCGCCTTGATCCCGGCTTTGTCGGCGGGCGATTTGTCGGCGACCTCGATCACCATAACGCCGTCCGACTTTACCTTAATACCGAACGGAGTGCCGCAGGGAATGACCGAGCGGCGCTGCTTTTCGGCGACCTCGGCGTTCTTGATCCGGAGATCTCCCAGAAAATAGGAGACATCCTCGCCGTTCTGCCGCAGAACCACGGGAGAGAATCCCCCTCCCGAAAAGCCCGCGCTCGTGTCAACGTTTATATCACAGGGAAGAGCGGCGTAAAAATAGCCGAAAACCGCAATAAAAAGCGCTGTAAGCGCCGCCGCGGTTCCCGAAAATATCTTGAGTTGCTTTCGTATCATTTTATGTTGACTGCCTTTCGTTTGTAGTTGGACCCATAAGAAGTTCTCGGAGGGTCACGGGAATATTTTTTGCGGGAACGCCGTTCGATATAAAAGGAAATATCGGACTGATATTTTAAGTTTTGCCGCCAATATTCGGCTATCTCAACGCAAAATAACCGCGCGGCGGATTTACGGAAATAAACCCCTTGACATTTTCCCGAAAAAGCGGTATAATAATAGATATGTATTTTCCCAAAAATGGGAAAACAATTGTAAAATATTGGATTTTTGAGGCTCAGCCTCTTTATATATTATATATAATTGCTGTCAAAAAAAGTATGTCAACATTATTTTAAACCCGAAACGCGGACGTTATGAGTTTTGGGTAATTGTAAATTGCTGCCAAAAATAAATAGGCATTTACACAGGTACATAGAAATTGCGCAAGATCTTGAACGAGAGCGTGTTCACATTAACGCTCAACGCCCGTCTTGCGGCGGATTTTACGCATAACTTCGTTAATTTTTCTTGAAATACATAAAGTATGTCTGCGAAAAATTGCCTCGTTATGCGGAAAATCCGCTTCGCAATCCGGACATTTCGGTTAATGTGAACACGCTCAAAAAGGCGATCAGCACCGTTTTTGCCGAATAATTCTTTACCAATGCCGCAATTTAACTCGTTTTGACGCAAAATATAGATCACAGGGTAACTATGCGAAATTTGGGGATTTTTTTGTGAATTTTGCATAAAGAGAAAGGAACATTTATGGGATTATTGTCAAATAACAAATTATTGACGGAAACGGAGAACATCGCGAAAAAGCAGAACAGACCCGGCGCAAAGCCCATGGCGGCTTCCGTGCCCCAGACCGCGCCGAAAAAGACGTATCGCAGCGCTTCCGCGCCCGCGAGAAAGTTCAGACAGCCCGGAACTCCCGTGCTTACGAACAACAGACCCGCGCAGAAAACTCCCGTGCTGGGGCGGACAAATCCCCGCGCCGCCGAGAAGAAGCCCCGCGAGAGCAGAAGCACGCCCGTAAGGTTTATGGCGCTGGGCGGCTTGAACGAGATAGGCAAGAATTTGTATGTATACGAGTGCTGCAACGATATGTTTATCGTGGACTGCGGTCTGGCGTTCCCCGACGAGGAGATGCTCGGCGTTGATCTGGTAGTTCCCGATTTCACTTATCTCGAAAAGAACAAGGAGCATTTCCGCGGCATCGTTATCACGCACGGTCACGAGGATCATATCGGTGCGCTGCCGTATCTGCTCAAGAAGATAAACGTGCCTATCTACGGCACGCGGCTCACGCTCGGGCTTGTCGAGGGCAAGCTCAAGGAGCACGGTCTGCTGTCGCAGGCTTCGCTGAACGTCGTGGAGCCGCGCCAGAACGTGCGTATGGGCTGTATGTCCGTGGAATTTATCCGGGTCAATCACTCGATACCCGACAGCTGCGCGCTCGCCATCCACACTCCCGCGGGAGTTATCGTGCATACGGGCGACTTCAAGGTGGACTATACGCCGATAGAGGGCGGCATTATCGACCTCGCGAGGTTCGGAGAACTCGGCAACCGCGGAGTGCTCGCTTTAATGAGCGAAAGCACCAACGTGGAGCGCCCCGGCTACACAAAATCCGAGCGTTCGGTCGGCGAGAGCTTTAAGGGCTTGTTCGCGAAGGCGGAGGGAAAGCGCATTATAATCGCGACCTTCTCCAGCAACATACACAGGATACAGCAGATAATCGACGAGGCTGTAAAGCACGGGCGGCACGTCGCCGTTTCGGGCAGAAGTATGACAAACGTTATCGCAAAGGCTGTCGAGCTGAACTATATAAAGGTCCCCGACGGCACTATGATAGACATAGAGGACGTAAACAGATACGACCCCTCGGAGCTCGTTATCGCGACTACGGGCTCGCAGGGAGAGCCGCTGTCGGCGCTGTCGAGAATGTCGAGCGGCGACCACAGGCAGGTAACGATAACGCCGAACGATTTCATAATCATCTCGGCTAACCCGATTCCCGGCAACGAAAAGCTGGTGACAAAGGTAGTCAACGAGCTTATGAAGCAGGGCGCGGAGGTCATTTACGAGAGTATGTACGAGGTACACGTTTCGGGTCACGCGTGCCAGGAAGAGCTGAAAATGATGATCTCGCTCACCAAGCCGAAGTTCTTCGTGCCTATCCACGGCGAGTACAAGCATATGAAGAAGCACGTTCAGCTCGCGACGGGTATGGGTATTCCGGAGGAAAACACGTTTATCGCGGATCTCGGAGACGTTCTCGAGACGGACGGCGTTGAAATGAAGCTCACGGGCACAGTGCCGAGCGGAAAGGTAATGGTTGACGGCTTCGGAGTGGGCGACGTCGGAAGCGTGGTACTGCGCGACAGAAAGCACCTTGCCGAGGACGGCGTAATGATAATCGTAGCTACTATGAACCGCGAGACGGGCAGGGTAGTCGCGGGTCCCGATATAGTATCGCGAGGCTTTGTATACGTCCGCGAGAGCGAGGAGCTTCTCGACGAGGCAAAGCAGCTTATGGCGCAGGTAATGGAGAACTTACAGGAGCGCAACGTCCGCGAGTGGGGCAATATCAAATCGGCAATGCGCGACGCTCTTTCGGAGTTTATCTACAAGGAGACCAAGCGAAGCCCGATGATACTGCCTATCATTATGGAGATTTGATTGAAACGCGATGAAGAATTTTTACAAGAGCAACGTTCTGCTGGCGGCTGTCGGCACGCTGATAATAGTGCTGATAGTTATAGACGTGTATGTGTTCCGCCACGACCCGCTTATGTTCTGGGTCTCGCTTCCGATATTGCTGTGCGTCTCGGGACTGGCTCTCGGAAAGCTGCTGCAGATACGCCAGAGCGAGTACTGGTATTTTGAACAGCTTTCGCAGGAGATACGAAGCATGGATTCGATGTCCCTGATAAGCTTTCCTCTGCCTGTCTGCGTGGTCGATGAGGGGAGGAGCGTCATCTGGAGCAACGACTGCTTTAACGATACGTTTTTCACTCCCGATGAGGACGAAAGCTCGATAAATAAAGTTACCGATATGCCGCTTGAGCTTTTCGGCTCGGACGGCAGGGAGGTCGGCTACGGGGAGAACTGGTTCCGCGTGTACTCGGTAGCGCACGATTTCGCGGTCGACAGCAGGATAGCGGGAAAGCCCGTTATCTTCGCTTCGGATGACGGCGGCGACGCGGTAAGGGAAAAGATAACCATGCTTATCTTCCGCGACATAACGCCTCTCAGAAAGCTCCAGATAACGCACGAGCTGTCCAAGCCGGTTGTAATGATAGTAATGGTCGACAACTACGAGGAGCTTCTTTCGGGCGCAAAGGAGAGCGAGCGCGCGTATGTCACGATACAGGTCGACAGGCTGATAGAGGAGTACTTCGCCGAGAAAAAGGCGGTGCTTAAAAAGATGACGGGCGATAAGTTCCTCATCGTTCTCGAGCAGCAGTATCTCAACGAGATGATAAAGGACAAAATGGCGCTGATAAACAAGGCGCACGAGATAATAGTCCGCGACAGGGCGGTCGTTACGCTGTCGATAGGCGTAGGCGCGACGGCTTCGTCGCTTGCCGAGGGAGAGCGTTTCGCGAGCGAGATGCTCGATAAGGCTCTCGAGCGCGGCGGCGACCAGGCGCTTGTGAAAACCTCCAACGGCTTCAACGCGTTCGGCGCTATCTCTCCGGGCAAGGAGCGCACGGGAAAGGTAAAGATACGCCTTGCGGCGGAGGATATAAAGAGCCTTATAAGCACCGCGGATACTGTGTACATAATGGGACACAGCTTCGGCGATTTCGACAGCGCGGGATCGGCGATAGGTCTTACCTGCGCGATACGCAGACTGGGCATTCCCGCGTACACCGTAGCGAGGTTCAGAGACGGCTCGCGGACGAACGCGAAAGCGCTGTTCGACAAATTTGTCGATTACGACACGCCCGTGGCTATCGAGCCCGAGGAGGCGAGACAGTGGATAACGCCGAAATCGGTGCTGATAATCGTCGACACGCATATCACCAAAAAGCTCGAGGACGCGGAGCTGTTCGAGCTCGCGCAGAAGAACCGCGTGGTCATTATAGACCACCACAGACTGAGCGCGGGCGCTATCACGGAGTTTGCGGTGAGATGTCACGAGAGCAACGCTTCGTCGGCTTCGGAGCTTGTGACGGAGCTTATACAGTATTTCGGAAGCGACGTGCTGATAAAGCCTATGGAGGCGGAGGCGCTGCTGGCGGGTATCGTGCTGGACACAAAGGATTTTGTTATGCGGTCGGGCGTTTCGACGTTCGAGGCGGCGGCTTATCTTAAGAAGATCGGCGCGGACACTATCGCGGTGAAGAAGCTGTTCGACACCACTATCGAGAGCAAAACGCGCAAATCGCAGATAATCTCCTCGGCGAAGATATACAGGGCGCGGTGCGCTGTCGCGGTGGTCGAGGAGAATTTCGAGGGCATACGGGTGCTGTGCTCGCAGGCGGCGGACGAAATGCTGTATATACGCAACGTCGACGCGTCGTTCACGGTCTACCCGATCGAGAACGGCTGGAGCATAAGCGCGCGGTCCCTCGGCAAGGTCAACGTGCAGGTGATAATGGAAAGTCTCGGCAATAAGATAGACGACGGCGGAGGACACCAGTCCATGGCGGGCGCGCAGCTGTACGGCATAACCGTGGACGAGACTGTTGACAGGCTTCACGGAGCCATTGACGAGTATTTCACCGCCGCGCCGAAGGATAAGGATTAAGAACGGACATAAATGTTCGGTTTTATGTTAAATTCGGGAGGATAAAATGAAAGTTATTTTGTTAGAGGACGTAAAGGGCACGGGCAAAAAGGGCGAGATCCACGAGGTAAAGGACGGTTACGCCATCAACTGCCTTATAAAAAAGGGTCTGGCGCAGGAAGCCAACGCGAAAAATCTGAATTTATTGCAGGGTCAGAAAGACAGTGCTCAGCATAAGATAGACGTTGATGTTGCCAACGCAAAGGATATTGCGGGCAAGCTCGAGGGCAAGAGCGTTATCGTAAAGGCTAAGGCGGGTCAGAACGGCAGACTGTTCGGCACGGTCACTTCCAAGGAGGTATCGGCGGCGATAAAGCAGTCGCTGGGTCTCGACGTGGATAAGAAGAAGATAAACATCGCGATGAAGATAGAGGGCTTCGGCGATTATTCCGCGGAGGCAAGGCTGTACGCGGGCGTTTCCGCGAAGTTCACGGTAAGCGTAAAGGACGAGGGTTAACGGAGAAATGGCGGAATACGATCTCACAGGGATAAATCTTCCGTTCGATCCGACGGCGGAGGAAGCGGTCATAGGCGCGGTTATAGGCGCGAAAGATATGCTCAGCGAGGTTATCGAAGCGCTCCGTCCCGAGCATTTTTACATTGACCGCTGCCGCGAGATATATACGGTTATGACCCAGCTCTATATGAGCAACGAAAAAATAGACGTGCTCACGGTCGGAGATATGTGCGTGAGGCAGGGCGTATTCGATCAGCCCACCGAGGCGAGAACTTACCTTATGGGAGCGCTGGAGCGCTGCCCGAGCGTTTCGTCAATTAAGAAGTACGCGGAGATCGTAACGGAGAAATATTTGCTGAGGAGCCTTATTTTCGCTTCAAAGGAGATAATCGACGCGGCGAATAATTCCGCCGACAGCGCGGACGCGATAGTCGATTTCGCGGAGCAGAAGATATTCGATATTCGTTCGGGTACGCAAAACAGCTCTCTTACGCATATAGTGGGCGTGGTGTACGACAGAGTGCGCGCGTTCAGCGATCTGGTGAAGTCGTCGCGCGAAAACGGCGGTCAGCCCGTTATGACGGGTCTTTCAACCGGCTTTTCGGAGCTTGACAAGCGCATTTTCGGACTTAACAAGTCCGATCTGATAATCCTTGCGGCGCGCCCCGGTATGGGTAAGACGTCGTTTGCTATGAATATCGCGGTGAACGTATCCAAGCGCTTCCGCGACAAGCAGATATGCGTGTTCAGCCTTGAGATGAGCAAGGAACAGATAGTATCGAGAATGATGTGCTCCGAGGCTATGCTCCCGTCGGACGTTATGAAAACGGGCAGGGCTTCTCCCGAGCAGTTGAACAACGTAATGGTAGCCGCCGACGTGCTCCAGCATCTGGAGATATACATCGACGATACGCCGGGGTGCAGCGTAATGAACGTCAAGTCCAAGCTGCGTAGAATGAAAAATCTCGGCGTTGTCATTATCGACTATTTACAGCTTATGTCGAGCGTGAACAATTACCACGGAAACCGCACTATCGAAATTTCGGAGATAACGCGCAATCTGAAGATAATGGCTAAGGAGCTCAACGTTCCCGTTATCGCGCTGTCGCAGCTTGCCAGAGGTCCCGAGCAGAGGACGGATAAGCGCCCGATGCTGAGCGATCTGCGAGACTCGGGCTCTATCGAACAGGACGCGGATATAGTAATGTTTCTGTACAACAACTCGTACTACGACAAAACCGACCCTAACCGCAATATCTGCGAGTGTCTTGTCGCGAAAAACCGTCACGGCGAGACGGGCACGGTATATCTGGGCTGGCAGGGCGAGTATACAAAGTTCACGAATGTTGAGGTCAAGTATCAGAACCCGTCCGCATAGCCGGAAAGACAAGCGTTGAGCGGCTATGTGGACAGGTTCTCGGAATTCTGAAAACGGGTAAATGCAATGGCGGATTTTATTGAAAAGGTAAAGCGCGCCGACAGCGTCTATGAGATGTTCAACGGAGGAACGGTCTGCGCGGCGCTTTCGGGCGGCGCGGACAGCGTTTCGCTTCTGCTGGCGCTTAAAGAATTGTCCGAGGAGAGCGGCTTCGCGCTTGCGGCGTGCCATCTCAATCACGGACTTCGCGGCGGGGAGAGCGACCGCGATCAGTACTTCTGCGAGGAGCTGTGCGCAAGGCTCGGAGTTCCGCTTGATTCGCGCAAAATATCGGTCTCGGAGTATGCTGAAAAGCACGAGAGCCTTGAGGAGACTGCGCGGCGCGTAAGGTACGATTTCTTCCGCGAGGTGTTAGGCGCGTTCGGCGGAAATGCCGTGCTGGCGACGGCTCACACCGCCAACGACAATGCCGAGACCGTGCTGATAAATATGACGCGCGGCACGGGGCTGGCGGGCTTGTGCGGGATCCCGCCGGTGCGCGGTCTCGGGGAGTTCCGCGTTGTGAGACCGCTGATATACTGCACGAGAGCGGAGGTCGAGGAGTT
The DNA here is from genome assembly GCA_014799395.1 of Oscillospiraceae bacterium. Classification (GTDB taxonomy): domain Bacteria; phylum Bacillota; class Clostridia; order Oscillospirales; family Ruminococcaceae; genus CAG-115. Next base: position 11,020 of record JAAVID010000103.1, read on the forward strand.
CCTCGGCGCGCGCGGACAGGACTTCGTCACCGACAGCACAAATCTCTTGAAAGAGTATACGCGCAACAAGATACGCCAAAGGGTGCTCACCGAGATACTGGAGATAAACCCCTCGGCGCTTGAAACGATCGGACGAATGACAAAAAATCTCCGAGAGGACAACGCGTTTCTCGAGGAAATGGCGGCGAAAGCGCTCGCCGAGAACCGCACGGAGCGCGGCTACAATGCCGCGGAGCTTGCCAAGCTCCCGTCTCCGATACGCTCGCGCGCGGTGCGTAAAATTCTCGCGGAGGGCGGTATCGAGCCGTCGTCGCTGAGGATAAATATGGCGGCGTCAATGCTGACAAAGCGCTCGGCGCGGTATAATCCCTGCAAGGACCGCTTTTTCACGATACGAAAGGGCGTCTGCTTTGTTGAGAATATCGAGCAGCATTACCGACGTTTTAACGAAAAAAAGAAATAATTGGAAAATATCCCGAAAATTTCAGCAGAAATTCACGAAAATCAATTGCTTTTTTGTGAGTTTTGTGATATAATGAGTTTTGTATGGGAGGACAATACTATGTATGTTTCCGACAGACCCGAAGGAATTGAAAGAATTTTGTTCAGTGAGGAACAGCTCAAGGAAAAAGTTGCGGAGATCGGAAGAGCGCTCACCGAGGAATATGACGGCAAAGACCCGCTCTTTGTCTGCATATTGAAAGGGAGCACCGTCTTTTTCGCCGACCTTATCCGCGAGGTGAAATGCCGCCTTGAGATAGACTTTTTCAGGGCGTCAAGCTACTCCGGCACAAAGACCACGGGCAGCGTAGAGGCGGACGAGAGCGGACTTCCCGACATCAAGGGACGCGACGTGGTGCTCGTCGAGGATATTATAGACACCGCGCGGACGCTTTCGAGATTAAAGGAGATATTCCTGCGGCACGAGCCTAAGTCGCTGAAGATAGTCAGCCTGCTCGACAAACCGTCGCGGCGCGAGGTGGAGGGCTTTTCCGCGGATTACCTCGGCTTTGAGATAGAGGATCTGTTCGTGGTGGGATACGGTCTGGACTGCGACCAGCAGTTCCGCAATCTCCCGTACATAGGCATTTATAAACCTTAGGCAACACCGCACAATTACCGCCCTACGGGCTTTGCCGTCCGCTTGCTTGCATATTTTCCGGCATATTGCACAATTCGTCCTAGCAAGGCATACAGCCTTGCGTCGTCCTCATTGTACAATCTGCCGAAAAATCTGTCTGCGCAATCGAAC
>JAAVID010000104.1 GCA_014799395.1 Oscillospiraceae bacterium
AAAAAATCGCTCGCAATGGAATGCAGCGAGCTGACGGAGCGCCTTGCCGACATACGCGCGAACTTCGACAACGTAACTGACGCCGCGTCAATAGAGGCTCTGATCTACGAGGAGAACGCCGTGCTCTGCCGTCTCGAGCAATTATACCGCGCGGCGCGCTCCGAGGGCATTACCGTGGAGTTGTACGAACGCACAAAAAAATAATTTTCTCATTCTTGAATATTGGGCAAATTTCCGCACAAAATATGACTGCGGCAGATAAAACCGCAATAAATAATTGTGAAATCGTTCACAGGAGGAACCTAATTATGTCTAATCAGAATAATCAGAACCAGCAGAATCAGCAGAACCAGTCTAACCAGAATCAGCAGAACCAGTCCAACCAGTCTAACCAGAACAAGCGCTGATATGAGCCGGGGCAACCCGGCTTTACATATTTTTTTCAAAAAGTACTTGACAAGCTCCGTAAGATGTGATATAATATTATAGTCAAATAAATGCGGAAAGATGGCTGAGCTGGTCTAAGGCGCACGATTGGAAATCGTGTAACGGCTAATACCCGTTCGAGGGTTCGAATCCCTCTCTTTCCGCCAGTCGAACAAAAAATGCCCTTGCTTCGCAAGGGCATTTTTTGTTCGACGCAATGGCATTTGCGCACGCCGCTTCGAGCGCACGCAAACACTCATTGCTAGCACAATTTTTTCTTTGCGGTCGGAGCGACCGCAATTTCGCAGCTACGCTGCGAAACCGAAAAAATCGCGCGGGTTGATCTTCTGTATAACGTTTTTCTTGGCGAAAATCTTTTTAAACGAGAAAGATTTTTGACGGCACATTTTTTCGTGGGGTCGATCTTCTGTATACCGTTTTCTTGCCAAAAAGTCCTTTAAACGCAAAGACCCTCGCATACCGAAAAAAATTGCAAAACCCCTTGACAAATCACTTAAAAGGTGATATAATCAAATCATAAAAAAAGCGGTAGCACCTCGGTTATGGGGAAAATCCGACCATATGGTTTTGGAGGAACGGCGTTAGGCTGTACTGCTGCTTTTATATTGCTTTTTTACGGTGTTCTTCCAAGAACACCGTTTTTTTATTGTCGGTATCGTGAAAACGGGGTTAACGGATTTGATACCGAAAGTCGAAGATTTGTTATACCGATAAGTGGTATAATGAATGTGTTATGAGGAAATGTGAAATGTCGGATTTCGGCGAATTGTTGAAAAGGCTGCGTATGAACGCAAATCTTACTCAAAAGGAACTTGGCGACAGGCTGTATGTGTCCAAGCATATGGTAAGCTACTACGAGCATTCTCTGCGCTATCCCTCGGCGGACGTTCTTAAGCGAATGGCTGAGGTGTTCAATGTTTCGGTGGATTATCTTCTCGAACGTGAAAAGAAAGTGCAGACGCTCAATTTAAAAGGGCTCTCCGATAAGGATATTGAGTTCCTGCAAAGTGTTGCGGTGTTCCTGCGTGAGAAGAACGAGGAGAACGGCATAAACGGTTCCTCGGGAAAGAACAGTATTTAGGAGGAAAAAATGGACGAAAGAAATCAATTGCTCGCTCTGATAAAATCAAGTCAGCCCACCGCGCAGAAGCTCGCGGACGTTGAAGCGGAGCTGATGGTCTCGGTGGCAAACGCTATGAAGTATCAAAAAAAGTCAAGCCTCGGAAGCTGTGTAAAGCGAACGCTTATAGGCTTTGCTCTGTGGAGCGTTGTGGGCGTGCTGTTTATGGACGTTCCCATTATTCCGCCGCTCGGCTACGCGGCGGTCATAGGCGTTTCGGTTTTAATGAAAGTGAAGTTTAAAAAGTGCGTTAAGATAAACGAGGAGCTTTCCGCCAAGCACGAAGCTCTGATGTCGGACCCGAGTCTGGCGTGGCTTCCGCCCGATTACCGCAACTCCACGGCGTGGGAAAAGATCGCGGGATACCTTACAAATATGCGCGCGGACACGCTTCAGGACGCGCTCAATCTTTTCGAGACCGAGGCTCATCAGGAAAGAATGGAATCGCTTGCCGCAATGAACGTAACATAAATAAACAACAAAACCGCACAACAGCGTTTGTGCGGTTTTACTTATAGCCCGTTATTCATTTGGCGTATGACAAGCCATTTAAAATAAGCACTTTACTTTTGTTGCGTTTTGAGTTATAATATAATTATAATTGAAAGGAGCGGGTTATGGATTACGTTAAACTCGGCAATTCGGAGCTGAAGGTTTCGCGCGTTTGTATGGGCTGTATGGGCTTTGGGAACGCGCAGACGGGTCAGCACAGCTGGACGCTGGACGAGGAGAGTTCGCGCGAAATAATCAAGAGCGGACTGGAGCTCGGTATAAACTTTTTCGACACCGCGATAGCCTATCAGAGCGGCACGAGCGAGCAGTATCTCGGGCGCGCGCTCAAGGACTTCGCGAAACGTGAGGACGTAGCCGTCGCGACAAAGTTCCTGCCGAGAACGCCCGACGAGATAGAACGCGGTATCTCGGGTCGGGAGCACATCGCCCGAATGCTTGACAAGAGCCTTCAAAACCTCGGAATGGACTATGTCGACTTGTACATCTATCATATGTGGGATCATCAAACGCCCGTTTATGATATTCTCGAGGGCTTGGCGAATGTCGTAAAGGCGGGAAAGGCGCGTTATATCGGCATTTCCAACTGCTACGCGTGGCAGCTTGCAAAGGCGAACGCCCTCGCGGAAAAAGAGGGCTTCCCGAAATTTGTTTCCGTGCAGGGGCATTACAATCTTATTTTCCGCGAGGAAGAACGCGAAATGACGCCTTTCTGCTATGAGGAAAACATCGCGCTTACGCCGTACAGCGCGCTGGCGAGCGGACGGCTCTCCAGAAAGCCGGGCGAGGACAGCAAGCGCCTTCGCGAGGACAGCTACGCGAAATTCAAGTACGACGCGACAAAGGAACAGGACGAAGCGATAATACGCAGGGTCGCCGAGCTCGCCGAAAAGAGAGGCGTCACAATGACGGAAATATCGCTTGCGTGGCTGCTGACAAAGGTGACTTCGCCCGTTGTGGGAGCGACTAAGCTAAGCCACATCGAGACAGCCGTAAAGTCGGTGGAGTTAAAGCTTACGGACGAGGAAATTTCGTATCTCGAAGAACCGTATCTCCCTCACGCCTTGGCGGGAGTAATGGCGCAGAACAAGCCCGAAAACGCCAAGGAAAAGCACGTTTGGTCTGTTGGAAAGCAAAAAATATAAAACGGAGGTAATATTATGAGTGAAAAAATAGTACAGACGGCAGGTCGCGACAGTCTCGGCGAATTCGCGCCGATGTTCGCGCATTTGAACGACGATGTTTTATTCGGCGAGGTCTGGAGCGATCAGTCAATTTCGGTCAAGACAAGATGTATCGTTACGGTCGTGGCGCTTATGGCGTCGGGGATAACCGATTCGTCGCTCACCTATCATTTGCAGAACGCAAAGGTTCACGGCGTAACAAAGGACGAGATAGCCGCGATAATCACGCACGCGGCAATGTACGTCGGCTGGCCTAAGGGCTGGGCGGTATTCCGTCTCGCAAAGGACGTGTGGAACGAGGAGAACTGATTGAACAAGAAAAAAATCGGGTCTGATTTGTTTGACCCGATTTTTTGTTATCGCGAATTATCGAACTGTTGACAAACTTTAAAGTTTTTGCTATAATAAAGTCAACGAAAATTAAAAGGAGAGCGCAATGAAAGAATTACCCGTTATCGACTTCCACACCCACCCCTATCTTTGCTCGGAGGAGTTTTACTGCTTCTATCCCGACGAGTTTCAGCCCTCGCCCGAGCAGTGTATGAACGACCTGAAAAGCGCCGGGATAACGCATATATGCGGCTCGGTCATTCTGAGAAAAAAATACACGGGCGGCTTCGACTACATAAAGGACTGCAACGACCGCGCCTTTGAAATTAAAAAGAGGCTGGGCGATTTTTACACCGCGGGCTTTCACGTTCACCCCGATTTTGTGAAACGGTCGATCGAGGAAATCGAGCTTCGGCAAAAGCAGGGCTTCGGGCTTATCGGCGAGCTTGTGCCGTATATGCACGGCTGGAGCGATTATTCGCGCAAGGACCTCGGCGAAATACTGGACGCGGCGGGGCATTACCGTATGGCGGTGAGCTTTCACACCGTAGAGAGCGAGCCAAAGGAAATCGACAAAATGATAGCCGACCACCCCGGCGTGACCTTTATCGCCGCTCACCCCGGAGATAAGGAGCAGTTTTTTCTGCACCTTGAGAGGATCAAAAAATACGAAAACTACTTCCTCGACCTCTCGGGAACGGGGATATTCCGCTACGGGCTTATCGCTTACGGCGTAAGGACCGTCGGGAGCGAGCGCCTTATTTTCGGCACGGATTACCCCATCTGCAACCCGAGAATGTACGTTCAAGCGGTGTATCAAGAGCCTATAACCGAGGAGGATACGGAAAATATTCTCTTTAAAAACGCCCGTAAAATACTTGACAAATCGGGATTAGTGTGTTAAAATAATTTTAGGGCATCTCTAAAAACCTTGTTTGAGCGAAAATGTGCGGAGCGCGCCGTCTGCTTCGTCAAACCTCCTAGCAAGGCATTAAGCCTTGCGTCGTCGGCTTTCCTTGCAGCCGACGCACTCCACCCATTTTCGCTTTTCAAACCGGTTTTTAGAGATACCCTATTGAAAACGCATTGCGTTTTCGTCGCCTGACATAAAGATTTTTCTGAGGGAAAGGCACGGCTTTATTGAATAATTCAAGCTGCAAGAGTATTGCGGCTTGCTTTTGCCGTGCCTTTATAAAAGGCGCGGCATTTTTTGTTGGAGGAATTTTGATTTTATGGGAACAAGGGTAGCTGTAATGAGCATTATCGTTGAGAACGCCGATACGGTGCAGACGCTCAACGAGATACTTCACGAGTACGGCGAGTACATTATAGGCAGAATGGGCTTGCCGTACAAAGCGCGGAAGATACATATTATAAGTATCGCCATTGACGCGCCGCAGGACACTGTCTCCACGCTTGCGGGGAGGATAGGAAAGCTGAACGGCATTACCGTCAAGACGGCGTTTTCGAGCGTGAAGTCCGATGAATGAGCAAGTTAAAGAGCTCATAGAACGGCTTAACGCCGAGCACTGCCTATCACTCGACGAGTACCGATACCTTATCGAAAACCGCTCCGACGAAGCGGCAAAACTTCTCGCGGAGTATGCCGTAAAGGTTCGGCGGGAGATTTACGGGAACTCGGTATTCGTGCGCGGACTTATCGAGATCGGAAATATCTGCAAAAACGACTGCCTGTACTGCGGTATTCGGAAAAGCAACCGCAATTGCGAGCGCTACCGGCTGACGGAGGAGCAGATTCTCGAATGCGTGGACGAGGGGTATTCGCTCGGGTTTCGGACGTTCGTTATGCAGGGCGGCGAGGACGCGTTCTTCTCGGACGAGGTCGTGTGCGGGATAATCCGCAAAATAAAGTCGGCGCACCCCGACTGCGCGGTGACGCTCTCGCTCGGCGAACGCCCGCGCGAAAGCTACGCGGCGCTGCGCTCGGCGGGCGCGGACAGGTATCTTCTCCGCCACGAGACCGCGAACAAAGCGCACTACGAGCGGCTTCACCCGCCCGAAATGTCGTTCGATAACCGTATGCGCTGTCTTGACGACCTGCGCGCGCTCGGCTATCGGGTCGGGTGCGGATTTATGGTCGGCTCGCCGTTCCAGACCGCGCGGGAGCTTGCCGAGGACTTAAAGTTTATTGAGAATTTCAAGCCCGATATGTGCGGGATAGGACCTTTTGTTCCGCACCACGACACGCCGTTTAAGGACGAACCGTCGGGAACGCTTGGGCTTACCTGCTTCCTGCTGTCGATAATTCGGCTTATCTATCCGCCCGTGCTTTTGCCTTCGACCACGGCGCTCGGCACTATCGCTCCCGACGGCAGGGAGCGCGGCATTCTCGCGGGCGCAAACGTCGTAATGCCGAATTTATCCCCCGTTTCGGTGAGGAAAAAGTACGAGCTTTACGACAACAAAATATGCACGGGCGACGAATCCGCGCAGTGCAGGAGCTGTCTTGAAACACGAATGAGATCGATAGGTTACGAAATAGTGACCGACATCGGAGATATAAGGAAATAAAAGGAGAAACGATTATGAGCAATTACGACCCCAAATCATTAAAGGCGGAGGAATTCATCAACGATGAAGAGATCCGCGCGACCCTCGCTTATGCCGAGGAAAACAAGAACAATATCGAGCTTATCGAGAAAATACTCGAAAAGGCTCGTCCGCAAAAGACCGAGACGGGCTGCGTCTGCGCGGGGCTTACCCACCGCGAGGCTTCGGTCCTGCTGGCTTGCGACGACCCTAAGATAATCGAGAAGATATACGAGATCGCCGAGGAGATAAAGCTCGCGTTCTACGGCAACAGGATCGTTATCTTCGCGCCGCTCTACCTCTCGAATTACTGCGTAAACGGCTGCGTTTACTGTCCGTATCATATGAAAAACAAGCACATTCCGCGCAAAAAGCTCACGCAGGAGGAGGTAAAGGCGGAGGTCATCGCGCTCCAGGATATGGGTCACAAGCGCCTTGCGATAGAAGCGGGCGAGGACCCCGTAAACAATCCTATCGAGTACATACTCGACTGCATAAAGACCATTTACAGCGTTCACCATAAAAACGGCGATATCCGCCGCGTAAACGTAAATATCGCCGCGACCACCGTCGAGAATTACCGCAAATTAAAGGACGCGGGTATCGGCACATATATCCTTTTTCAGGAGACCTATCACAAGGAGAGTTATCTGAATTTGCACCCCACGGGTCCCAAGCACGACTACGCTTATCACACCGAGGCAATGGACAGAGCGATGGAGGGCGGTATCGACGATGTCGGTCTCGGCGTGCTGTTCGGGCTGGAGCTGTACAAGTACGAGTTCGCGGGGCTTATTATGCACGCGGAGCACCTTGAAGCGGTTCACGGAGTAGGTCCGCATACTATCAGCGTGCCGCGCGTAAAGCACGCGGACGACATTGACCCCGCGGCGTTCGACAACGGTATCGACGACGAGACGTTCGCCAAAATTACCGCCTGCATCCGCCTTGCCGTGCCATACACGGGAATAATCATATCCACGCGCGAATCGGAGCAGGTGCGCTCCAAGCTTCTCCGTCTCGGCGTTTCGCAGGTGAGCGGCGGCTCGCGCACGTCGGTAGGCGGCTACACCGAGGAGACGCGTCCGCACGACACCGAGCAGTTTGACGTTTCCGATCAGCGAACGCTCGACGAGGTGGTAAAATGGCTTATGGAGAGCGGACATATCCCGTCGTTCTGCACGGCTTGCTACCGCGAGGGAAGAACGGGCGACCGCTTTATGAGCCTTTGCAAGAACGGTCAGATACTCAACTGCTGTCACCCGAACGCGCTTATGACGCTCTCGGAATATCTCGAGGACTACGCCTCCGAGGAAACAAAGCGCGTCGGCTGTGAAATGGTGGAAAAGGAGCTGGAACGCATTCCCAAAGAAAAGGTTCGCGAGATAGCAAGGCAGAACATCAAGGACATCAAGAGCTCCAACCGCCGCGATTTCCGCTTTTAACGAAAGGATAAGCTATGGGATTAAATGAAACGGTCTCCGCGGAGCGGCTTCATATCGGCTTTTTCGGTATGCGCAACGCGGGAAAATCCAGCCTTGTGAACAAGTTTACGGGGCAGGAGCTTTCGGTCGTCTCCGAGGTTCGCGGAACGACCACCGACCCCGTCCGCAAGGCAATGGAGCTGCTTCCGTTGGGACCCGTCGTCGTTATCGACACGCCGGGACTTGACGACGTGGGCGAGCTCGGAGCGCTCCGCATAAAAAAGGCGCGGGAGATACTTGCCAAAACCGACATTGCGGTGCTTGTCGTCGACGCGGCGAGGGGGCTTTCGTCGGAGGATAAGGAGCTTACGGCGCTTTTTGAGGAACGAAAACTTCCCTTTATCATCGCGTACAACAAATCCGACCTGCTCTCCGAAAAGCCGTCTCCCGGCGATAATTCCGTATACGTCAGCGCCGTGACGGGCGAGGGTGTAAACGCGCTGAAAAACAGGCTCGGCGAATTCGCGGAGAGCCTTAAAAACGAAAAGCGCATAGTCGCCGATTTATTGAACGTCGGGGATACCGTTGTGCTTGTTATCCCCGTCGACGCGGCGGCTCCCAAAGGACGGCTGATACTTCCTCAACAGCAGACGATGCGCGAGATACTCGACGCTCACTGCTCGTTTGTCGGCTGTCAGCCCGAGGAATTGTCGGGAACGCTCGCCGCAATGCCGAAAAAGCCGCGGCTCGTAATTACCGATTCGCAGGCGTTCGGCAGGGTCTCAAAGGACGTTCCCGAGGACGTTATGCTCACGTCGTTTTCAATACTGTTCGCGAGGTATAAGGGCGAGCTGGAGGAGCAGGTAAAGGGCGCGGCGGCGCTGTCGAAGCTGAAAAACGGCGGCCGCGTGCTTATCTCGGAGGGGTGTACGCACCACCGTCAATGCGGCGATATAGGCACGGTAAAGCTCCCGAGGTGGATAGAGGAGTTTTCGGGAGCTAAGCCCGAATATTCGTTCACGTCGGGGGGAGGCTTCCCCGAGGAGCTTTCGGGTTTTTCTCTGATCGTCCACTGCGGAGGCTGTATGCTTAACGAAAAGGAAGTGAAAAGGCGCGCCGAGGCGGCGAGAGCGGCGGGAGTGCCTATCGTCAACTACGGCATTGCCATCGCGCATATGCACGGCATTCTGGAGCGGAGCTTACAGCCGTTCCCCGAAATGTTAAAGCTGTGTAAAAAGTAATAAAAAATCCCGAGCGAAAATCACCGCTCGGGATTTATCTTATTTCTTATTTTTTATTGCGCTTTGCCGCCACCATTACGAAGGTTACTACCGCCGCCAAAGGAACGAGCGATATTGCGATACCCGTGGGAGGGTTTGCGTTATCGGAAGTGTTTCCGTCCTGCTGAACGCCGCCCGAACCGTTGCTGCTGTCGTCACTGCTATTGTCCGAGCCGTCCGAGCTGTCCGAACCGTCGGAGCTGTCGGAGGGATCGCTGCTGTTTGAGCTGTTTCCTCCGCTGTTATTGGTGACGCTGCCGACCGGTATACCGGGAACATCAATAGTGGGGGTTCTGACCAGGAAGTGTTCCGTGGGGTTGATCTTGCATTCAAGCCGTTCTTCTCCCGTTACCGGGTCGGTTGTCCACTCTTCTCTGAAATCGTGATCGCCGACGAGCTTTACCATCTGCTCCTCATATACGACGTCCTTGTCCGCGTCGGGTCGGAAAAGCCCGCTTATATCCTTTTCTGCCACGCCGGAGTCAAATCTCGTCGCGTTTACAAAATGCGTACAATCGGGAACTTTTGAGGCTTGAACGCCGATTATATTTACGGGATTAAAATTCTCCCCTATGGTTATCGTATTATCTACTGTTATGTTTCCGTCGGCGTCTAAATGCTTTTCAAGATATACATTAGTCGGAGTGCCGTCGGCTCCGGTATTTGACGCGATATTTACAGGTCCGTTGAGCAGCAGCGTTCCGTTATTCAGGAATACACCGCCGCCGTTGCGTTTGGCATTGTTTTGACCGATCGTGCCGCCCGTCATATTAACAGTGCCGGTCTCGCTTATATACACGCCGCCGCCGTCGCGTTCGGCGCGGTTTTGACCGATCGTGCCGCTTACTATATTTGTCGTTCCGCCGGTCATATATATGCCGCCGCCGTATGTTGACGTGTTGTTCTCGATAGTGTTCAAAGCGCCGTCCATTGTGAACGTGCCGCCGCTCATACTCACACCGCCGCCGCCGTTATCGGCATTGTTCTCTTTGATCATACCGCTGTTCAGAGCAAACGTTCCGTTGGTAATATGTACGCCGCCGCCGTATGTTCCGTTATTATCCGTGATAGTGCCGCCGTTCATTGTGAAAGTGCCTTCTTCGCTCAGACACACGCCGCCGCCGTAGCCGTAGATGTTTTCCCTATCGGATTCGGATATGTTCCCGGAAATTATACTGCTGCCGCTCATCGTGAATTTTCCGCCGACATATACGCCGCCGCCGCCGTTATCATTGTTTATGGTATCGCTGCCTGCCGGTATTGAAACTTTATTTCCGCCGGAGATAGCGCCGCCGTTCATTTCAAATGTTCCAAAGTCGGTTTCGCCGCTGCTCACATATACGCCGCCGCCCTTGTGGGACGCGACGTTGCCCGAGAGCGTGCCGCCGTTCATCACGAACTTGCCTTCTTTGCCCACAAATACACCGGCGCCCTCTTTGGCTTCGTTGCCGGAGATAGTGCCGCTTTCCAGTGTGAAAGTGCCGTCTTTCTCAATATAAACCGCGCCGCCGCGGGAGAGCACAAGATCACCGTTGCTGTCCGCCTCGAGTGGCGCTGTTCCGCCCGTGAGCTTTCCGCCGCCTTGGCAATCGCAAAGAGTGAGCTCTCCGCCGACCTTGAATATACGATCTCCCGTTGCCGCCGTTATCGAATGACCGTTAAGACAAAGAGTAACGTCAACGCCGTTGGGTATAGTCAAGTATCCCGCGGTGAGCGTTATGTCATTGTCAAGAAAATAGCTGCCGCCATTGGTTATTGCGTTTGTCAAATCGCTTTCAAGATTGACCGCTGCCGCTGCTGCATGGTCGCAGCTTCCCCCGGCTGCCGCTTTGGCGGTGAGCGATGCCGGCGCGTTAAACGCGAATGCCGACGACATAACCGCCAGCGCCAAGACCGACGCGGTTTTCTTCAAAAACGTTTTCATACTGATTTCCCCCTATTTGTTTTTTTGACTTGGTTCGGAGACCGAACCTTTGTATATTTTACGGATATGCTTTTCCCATCTTATATTATACACCATCTTTTTGAGAATTGCAACCTTTTTTCCGGGCAAAATCAATAAAAATCGCGTTTTGAACGATTTTAAAAACAATAATTCCCAACATCGGGGTCGTTGGGAATTACACTCAATCAACATTGCAATATAGCCGTTGGGCATATATAAATATATAATATAAGTATTTGCTATTCATTGGATATCGTGATATAATTAAAGTATAACGAAAAAGGGGGCGGCTTATGAAAAAGCACATTATATTTTTATCGGTTCTGGCAACGCTGACAACGGGCTGCGGCGCTTCGCCGGAAAGCAAGCCGTTGACGGAGAGTTCCGTTTCGGAAAGCGAGCCGTTAATTGAGAGCGTAACGGCATCCGATAATACCGTATCAACAGAAAGCAGTCAAAAAGACGAACAGACCGAGGAGGAGAACGATTTGAGCATTGAGATAACGGTAAACGGGCGCACGTTTTCGGCGGAGCTTTACGACAACGAAACAGCGTCGGCGTTTGCGGAGCGCCTGCCGCTCACGCTTGATATGAACGAGCTCAACGGCAACGAAAAGTATTACTATCTTCCCGAAAGTCTGCCGAAAAATTCAAGCAGACCGTCCGGGATAAACGTCGGAGACATTATGCTGTTCGGCGGCGACTGTCTCGTAATTTTCTACGACAGCTTTTCGACCTCGTACAGCTACACGCCCATAGGAAAGATCGTCGATACGGACGGCTTGGCAAAGGCGCTTGGAAGCGGTGGGGTTCAAGTTTCTTTTAGATGATTTTCGACGAGTATACGCTATATAAAGAGAACGACCTTGAGCGGTTTGCTGTTTCGCCAAGAACAACCCCATACAAGAAGATCGACCCCGCGCGGTTTTTCCGGTTTCGCGGCAAAGCCGCGAAATTGCGGTCGCTCCGACCGCAAAGGGAAAACTGCGCTAGCAAAGAGCTTTCGCGCGCGCCGCGCGGGTTGACGCTTGCGTCAACACTGCGGCGCACACGAAAGCCTTTGCGCCAAACAAAACACCCTCGGCATAGCCGAGGGCGTTTTGTTTGGCGGAGAAGAAGGGATTCGAACCCTTGTGAGGTTGCCCTCAAACGGTTTTCAAGACCGCCTCGTTATGACCGCTTCGATACTTCTCCGTAAACTGTGCCGGAACATTCCGACAATATAATATTATACACCTAAAACGCGGATTTGTCAAGTGTTTTTTTGAATTTTTGCCCTGTCTTCAAATATAAAATGACGGGGTCGGAGAGGGGAGATTTCCGCACGGTAAACACAAATTATCGGGATTGGGCAATTCGACGGCTTTCAACAGAGTTTTCAACAGCGTTGTGTGAAAAGTGCACAAAATTAAAAAACCTCTTGCAATTCCGCAAAATATAGTGTACAATATAGGTAGTGCTTACAAGCCGTACAGATTTCCATTTTTTGACAGGAGATAAGGGCAATGAAGAGTTTGTGTTTATCGTTCGGAAGATTGGCTGATGTTTACGGAATAAGTGCACACAAAATCCGATTTTAAACCTTAGCTGTATACGTTATATACAGCTTTTTTATTTTGAAAGGGGATAGTTATGTCTGCTAAAAAGGTTGCTGTAATTATGGGCAGCGACAGCGATTGGGCTGTCGTTAAAAAAGCGGTTGCCGAGCTGAAAAGCTACGGCGTGGAATGCGAGTGCCACATTATGTCGGCGCACAGAACTCCGCGGTTGGTGTATGATTTCTCGGAGAACGCGAAGTCGGCGGGATTCGGCGTTATCATCTGCGCGGCGGGTATGGCGGCGCACCTGGCGGGAGTTGTGGCGGCGCATACGACATTGCCCGTTATCGGTATCCCGTGCAGCTCCAAAAATTTCGACGGTCTGGACGCGCTGCTCGCGACGGTTCAGATGCCGTCGGGAATTCCCGTGGCTACGGTCGCGGTGGACGGCGCGAAAAACGCGGCTATCCTCGCGCTCCAGATACTCGCGGTCTCCAACGAGGCGCTGGCTGCGCAGCTTTCGGTAACAAAGCGCCAGATGATAGATCAGATCGCCGAAAAGGACAGAAAGCTGCAAATGGAGCTTGAGGATCTGTAATTCAACCGCAGGTTGAAAAAACGCGTCTGCTGTAAAAACGGGTTATTGCTTTCGCGCGGCGTTTCGTGATAGAATTAAGCCGAAAGGAAGTGGTTTTATGAACACTATCGGCAAAAATATCCATACGCTTAGAAAGCAGAACGGCTTTACGCAGAATGAGCTCGCGGGGCGGCTCGGCGTGACGTATCAGGCGGTGAGCAAGTGGGAGAACGGCACGACCGCTCCCGACATCTCGCTGCTGCCCGGGCTTGCGGCAGTCCTCGGAACGAGCATTGACGCGCTGCTGGGCTACGCGGCTGAGAGAAAGACGTCCGCGTGGTATGAGGAGCAGTACAAGGGCGCGGAGTACTATTGGGGCGTTAAACCGTCGTTTATGTGCCTGGAGGTGCTGAGGCTGCTTCCTCCCGACAGACCGCTGCGGGTCCTCGACGTCGGGTGCGGCGAGGGCAAGGACGCGGTGTTCTTCGCAAAGAACGGGTACAAGGTGAGCGCGTTCGACATCACGCAGTCGGGTATCGACAAGGCAAAGCGCCTTGCGGAGCGCCACGGCGTGGGTATCGACTTTTTCAGCGCGGATATTCTCGATTATCGGCTTGAACGAGAGTTCGACGTGATATTCTGTTCGGGAGTGCTGCATTATGTTCCCGAGGAATTGCGGAAAGAGGTTCTCGAAAACTGGAAGCGGCACACGGCAGTGAACGGCGTAAACGCGCTGAACGTGTTCGTCGAAAAGCCGTTTATCAACAATCCGCCCGACGAGGAGCCGGGGCATTTCCCGAACTGGCATTCGGGAGAGCTTTTCGGGCTTTATCACGACTGGCGGTTCGAGCGGTGCGAAGAGGTCATCTTCGACTGCAACAGCAGCGGTATTCCGCATAAGCATTGTATGGATACATTGATAGCCGTTAAGACGGCAGAATAATTATAAAAACATTCGGAGGGTATTAAAAATGGCTAATGTAACAAAGGGCGCACAGCTCTACGAGGGAAAGGCAAAGAAGGTTTTCGCGACAAGCGACCCCGACCTGGTCATCGTGGATTACAAGGACGACGCTACGGCGTTCAACGGCGAGAAGAAGGGCACTATCGTCGGCAAGGGCGTTATCAACAACAAGATGACGAACTATATGTTCGGCTTGCTCGAAAAGGAGGGCGTTCCCACTCATCTGGTGGAGGAGCTTTCCGACCGTGAGACGCTCGTCAAGAAAGTGGAGATAGTGCCGCTGGAGGTTATCGTGCGCAACGTCGCGGCGGGCAGCTTCTCGAAGAAGCTCGGCATTGAGGAGGGAAGAAAGCTCTCCTGCCCGACTCTGGAGTTCAGCTACAAGAACGACGACCTCGGCGACCCGTTCATCAACGACTATTACGCGCTCGCGCTCGACCTCGCGACCAAGGAGGAGATCGACACAATCGCGAAGTACGCGTTCGCTGTGAACTCGTTTATGCTGAAGTTCTTCAAGGAGATCAATGTTGACCTTATCGACTTCAAGATCGAGTTCGGACGCTTCCACGGTCAGATACTGCTCGCGGACGAGATCTCGCCCGACACCTGCCGTTTCTGGGATTCGACCACTCACGAGAAGCTCGACAAGGATCGTTTCCGCCGCGATATGGGCGGCGTTGAGGACGCGTATAATGAGATGATGAACCGTATCTTCGGTAAAAAGTAATTGTCGGAAGTAATTTTTAAAGGTGAAGAAAAATGTTCAATAGTATTCACGAGGAATGCGGAGTTTTCGGCATTTACACCAACAAACCCACAAACGTTGCCAGCTCCGCGTATTTCGCGCTGTACGCGTTACAGCACCGCGGACAGGAGAGCTGCGGTATCGTAGTAAACGAACGCGGCGTTTTCAAGACCCACAAGGGTCTCGGCTTGGTGAACGAGGTGTTTACGCAGCGTATTCTCGACGAGTTCGAGGACGGGCGTATCGCGGTCGGTCACGTTCGTTACTCGACGACGGGAAACGTCAACACCGCAAACTGTCAGCCGATAACCGTGCGCCACATCAAGGGCGCGCTGGCGATAGCGCATAACGGAAACCTGATAAACGCGCTCGACCTGCGCAAGGAGTTCGAGATGAACGGCGCTATCTTCCACACGACCAGCGACACGGAGGTGATCTCCTACGCGATAACCAAGGAGCGTCTGGAGTGCGGCTCGATACAGGAGGCTGTGGAGCGCGCTATGTACAGCATTAAGGGCGCGTACTCGCTGTGCGTTATGTCGCCGAAAAAGCTGATAGCCGCGCGCGACCCGCACGGGTTCAGACCGCTTTGTCTCGGTCGTCTGCCGAATGACGAGGGCTATGTCGTGGCAAGCGAGACCTGCGCGCTGGACAGTATCGGAGCGCATTTCGTCCGCGATATCGAGCCGGGCGAGATAGTCGTTATCGACGAGAACGGCGTTGACAGCATTCGCACGCACTGCGGTCAGCCGTCGTCTATGTGCGTGTTTGAGTTTATTTATTTCGCGAGACCCGACAGCGTTATCGAGGGCGCTTCCGTGCATAAGGCGCGGCTTCGCGCGGGGCATTTCCTCGCGGAGGAGCACCCCTGCGAGGCGGACGTGGTCATCGGCTGCCCCGACAGCGGACTTGACGCGGCGCTCGGTTTTTCGCAGGCCTCGGGAATACCGTACGGCGTAGGGTTCATCAAGAACCGCTATATAGGCAGAACGTTCATTCAGCCCACGCAGGGTATGCGCGAGAACTCCGTGCGCATAAAGCTGAACGCGATACGCGAGACGGTGGAGGGCAAGCGCGTGGTTCTCGTCGACGACAGCATAGTCCGCGGAACGACCTCGGCTAAGGTCGTAAAGCTGCTGCGCAACGCGGGCGCAAAGGAGATACATATGCGCATATCCGCGCCGCCGTTTATCTCGGAGTGCTATTTCGGCACGGATATTGACAGCAAGGACAACCTTATCGCGAACAAGCACACGGTCGAGGAGATAGCGGAGATCATCGGCGTTGACAGTCTGGGCTTCCTCAGCACCGACGCGGTGATAAAGATCGCGGAGAACGCGAACTGCGGCTTCTGCCGAGGCTGCTTCACGGGCAAGTATCCCGTGGATGTTCCCGATGAGTTCCCGAAAGATAAGTTTGAGACTAAGTTTGAAGAATAAAGTGGGGTTATAATAATGAAAAGTTACAGCGAAAGCTACAAGGCGGCAGGCGTTGACGTAACGGCGGGTTACGAGTCCGTTAAGCTGATGAAGAACGACGTGGAGAGGACGAAGATACCCGGCTGCATTTCGGGGATCGGCGGCTTTGGCGGGCTGTTCCGGCTCGACCTTGGCGGAATGACCGAGCCCGTTCTCGTAAGCGGCACGGACGGCGTGGGCACTAAGCTGAAGATCGCTATGCTGATGAACAAGAACGACACTATCGGTATCGACTGCGTGGCGATGTGCGTAAACGATATTATCTGCTGCGGAGCTAAGCCGCTGTATTTTCTGGATTATATCGCTATCGGGAAGAACGTTCCCGAAAAGGTCGCCGAGATAGTAAAGGGCGTGGCGGACGGCTGCGTTATGGCGGGCTGCGCGCTCGTCGGCGGCGAGACCGCCGAGCACCCGGGTATGATGCCCGAGGACGAATACGACATCGCGGGCTACTCTACGGGTATCGTGGACAAGTCGAAAATTATCGACAATTCCAAGATAAAGGCGGGCGACGCTATTGTCGGCATTGCTTCGAGCGGCGTTCACTCGAACGGCTTTTCGCTCGTGCGCAAGGTGTTCAACATTAACGACCAGAAGCTCAAGAGCTTTGTTCCGGAGCTGGGGCAGTCGCTCGGCGAGACTCTGCTCGCGCCTACGAGAATTTACGTCAAGCCCGTGCTCGACCTTATCTCAAAGGTGAACGTCAAGGGAATTTCGCACATCACGGGCGGCGGCTTCTACGAGAATATCCCGCGTATGCTCCCCGACGGTATCTCGGCTAAGATAACCAAGGGAAGCTGGACGATACCGCCGATATTCGCGCTGCTCCAAAAGGAGGGCAATATCAGCGAGCACGATATGTTCAACACGTTCAATATGGGCGTGGGAATGGCTGTCGCGGTCGACAAGGCGGACGCGGACAAGGCGGTCGAAATTCTCAAAGCGAACGGCGAACAGGCGTTTATTATCGGCGAGACCGTTTCGGGCGATGACGGAGTTATTTTCGCGTAATCAAGTACGGTGCGGTTCTTTTTAATTGACCGCACCGTATTTTAAACTGTATAGGGAGGGGCGGAGAGCGGGGCAGCGCCCCGCCACCCCTCTCCCACCTCTCGCGAGAGGTTTTTTATAATCAAAAAAATTCGGAGGAAATATGGGATTATTTGACAAGCTGTTTGGGAAAAAGCATAAGCCCGTTGTATCGGAAAAGACCTTAAATTTTACAATTGATATTCAAGGCGACTGCTTTATTATAAACGGCAGCCGCCTTGAAGTGCCAATGCACATAGACGCGCTGACGGCGGTTCTCGGCGAACCGCGCAGGGTCGGCTTCAAGACCAAGCCCGAGGACAGGGAGTTTCTCGAAAAGCTCCACAACGAGCCCGTCACGGACAGAGTAAACTACGCGTGGGACGAGCTGGGGCTTATGTGCTATACATACAACGGAAAAGTAGTAAATACGTTCGGTATCTGTATGCAGCCTGTGGACTATAATTCGCCCTCCGACCCGAGGGGGCTGTACGGCGGAACGGTGCTTATCGGCGGACAGCCGTGGTTTCCGCTGATAATGCAGGGCGAGGACTGCGACGTAATGCGCGAGCTCAATTTCGGAGAATATCTGCTGACGGCGGAGTACACCGACTTCGACCAAGACGACAGCACGCGCACCGAGAAAGACTTCACGGGCATTGAAATTCAGCTTAAAAGCCATTGAGAAAGGAATGTTATTATGAAGATCGCTGTGGTATACTATTCGCTGGAGGGCGACACTAAATTTGTCGCGGAAAAGATCGCGGAGAAACTGAGCGCCGACCTTATCGCGCTGAGATGCGTAAAGGCGTTCCCGACGGGAAAGGTAAGCAAGTTCTTTTGGGGCGGAAAGAGCGTTACGTTCGGGGAGAAGCCCGAGCTTATGCCGTACAGCTTTAACGCGGAGGATTACGATGTTGTGGTGATCGGTTCGCCCGTCTGGGCTTCAAAATACGCTTCGCCGCTGAAAACGTTCTTTTCGGAGAACGATCTTTCGGGCAAAAAGCTCGGCTTTTTTGCCTGCTGTGCGGGAGGAAAGACCGACAAGTGCTTCGCCGAAATGAAGCGCGACGCGAAAGGCGACGGCGCAACGCTTCGTCTGGTCGACCCGATGATAAAGCCGTCTCCCGAAAACGACGCGAAAATAGACGAATTCTGCGAAAGGATAAAGATATGAAAAACATAGTTGTACTGGTATCGGGCGGCGGGACTAATTTGCAGGCGCTTATCGACGCGGAAAAGCGCGGGGAGATAAAGGGCGGGAAGATAACCTGCGTTATAAGCTCAAAGCCCGATGTTTACGCGCTTGAAAGGGCAAAGCAGAACGGCATATCGACAAGGACTATCCCGCGAAAGGAATACGCCGACGTTTCGTCCTATACCAAGGCTGTAACGGACGCGCTTATCGACGAAAAAGCCGATCTGGTGGTATACGCGGGATTTATGACGATCCTGGACGAGCAGGTAGTCAAGGCATTTCCGTACAAGATGATGAACGTTCACCCCGCGCTTATCCCGTCGTTCTGCGGAAAGGGATTTTACGGTCTGCACGTTCACGAGGCGGTACTGGAGAGCGGAGTTAAGCTCACGGGCGCTACCGTGCATTTCGTGACCGAGGTATGCGACGGCGGTCCGATCATTTTGCAGGGCGCTGTTCCGGTTATGAACGGCGATACTCCCGAGGTGCTGCAAAAGCGCGTTATGGAGCAGGCGGAGTGGAAGCTCCTTCCGAAAGCCGTTTCGCTGTTCTGCGAGGATAAGATAAGGATAGAGAACGGGAAAGCCATTGTGGAGGACGCACAATGAGCATAATCGTTATGGGCGGCGGTATACTGTTTTCGTTGTTCGGGGTCGTTTTGCTGTTCGCTTCCGTTTTTGAGAGAAGTGAAATAAAGAAAAGCTTCGCAATCACCGCCAAAATAGTCGACTGCGAGAAGAAAACCGTCAGGTACGGGCGAAAAAGACCGACAAAATCCTATTATCCCGTGTATGAATACAGCTTTCTCGGCGAGGTACGCAGGCATACGAGCAACGTCGGTTCGGGCGACCCTCCCGCGCTCGGCGGGGAGGTCACGCTTTATCTTTCAAAAAGCGGTCATATCTACGAGAAACAGAGCGCGCTCACGTCGCTTATCTTCAGCATTGTATTTCTGATGTTCGGCGTTATTTTTATTGTGATCGCTATTAAATATGTTCAAGGCGGCGTGGTATAGCTTGGAGGAATAATTATGAGCTTGATAACAAATATTGAGGAAGGCGAGTACGGTCTGGAGGGCTTCACGCGCTGGGAGCTTTTCGACGAGGAGATCGAGGTAGGCATTGACGAGGAGGTTGACCTCGCCTACGCCGAAAAGTGCGCTGAAATGCTGAACGCTCTCCCCGAGGAAACGATACAGGCGATATGGACTGCGGCGAAAAAATACTGTCTTTACTTTATGGAGCTGTGTGGCAGCGACTGGGACGACTGGAACAAAATGAGCTTTGAGGTCACGGAGGAAACTCCCGCCGAAAAGCTGAAATCGGAGATATTCCCGTCCGTGCTTATCATCAACGAACCCGAGGACGAGCGCATTGGTTTTCACGTCGAGTGCAATTGCTCGTGGGAACGCG
>JAAVID010000105.1 GCA_014799395.1 Oscillospiraceae bacterium
CTTTAGCGCTCTGGGGGAGCCGCCGCTTCGCGGCGGTGCGGGGCTTCGCCCCTCTGCTGCGCACTGCGTGCGCAGCTGCCGTGCTTCGCACGGCGTTTTGGGCTGCCGCCCAAACCTGCGCAGAGGCTCTGCCTCTGCACTCCGCTTAAGGGGCAAGCCCCTTAAGAATCCCGATTTTTTAGCTGCTAGGCGTTACACTAATTTAAATTAACAAAAGGAGTGATCTTATGTACCCTAACCCTAACGCGGTTTTCCCGAACGAAAATATAAAAAGCCTGTGCTATATCAAAAACGTGATAACACGCCCGAATATCATTGTCGGCGATTTCACCTATTACGACGACCCCGACGGCGCGGAGCGCTTTGAAGAACACGTCACGCACCATTACGACTTCAACGGCGACAAGCTGATCATCGGCAAGTTCTGCGCCATCGCCCGCGGTATCGAGTTCATAATGAACGGCGCGAACCACCGTATGTGCAGCGTGACGACCTACCCGTTCAACATTATGGGCACCGGCTGGGAGAAAGGCACGCCCTCGCTTTCCGACCTGCCGTTAAAGGGCGACACGGTGGTCGGAAACGACGTGTGGATAGGGCAGAACGTCACGGTCCTGCCGGGTGTGCATATCGGCGACGGCGCGATCATCGGCGCGAATTCCGTCGTCGCGGGCGATATTCCGCCGTATGCCGTCGCCGCGGGCAACCCCTGCCGCGTTATCCGCAAGCGCTTTGACGACGAGCTGATAAATTATCTTCTCGAGCTGAAATGGTGGGATAAAGACCCCCAATGGATAACCGAGAACTTAGAAGCGCTGTGCAGCGCCGATTTATCGTTAATTCGCAATATAAAGTAAAAAAGGAGCCGTAATGCAGATAGCCGTAAAAAGCCTGTCGTTCCGCTACCCGAACGCGGAAGAAAAAACGCTTGACAACATAAATTTTGAACTTCCCGAGGGGAGCTTTACCACCCTGTGCGGAATGTCGGGCAGCGGAAAAAGCACGCTCCTGCGAATGTTAAAGCCGTGCCTGCGCCCCCACGGAGAGCTTTCGGGTGAAATTTTACCCGAACTCTCCGAGAATCAAGCGGCGAGGGAGATAGGCTTTGTTATGCAGAACCCCGAGGCGCAGATATGCACCGACAGAGTGTGGCACGAGCTGGCGTTCTCGCTTGAAAGCGTGGGGGAGAGACCCGAAAAAATGCGCCGCGGTATCGCGGAGTGCGCGGAATATTTCGGCTTGGAACAGCTGTTCGAGCGTGAGACCTCGTCGCTTTCGGGCGGGGAAAAGCAGCTGTTGGCGCTCGCGTCCGCGGCGGCGCTTCACCCGAAGCTGCTGCTGCTCGACGAGCCGACCTCTCAGCTCGACCCCGTTTCCGCGAGGAGCTTTTTCGACATCATAACGAGACTTAACCGCGACCTCGGCATGACCGTCCTGATAGCGGAGCACCGTCTCGAGGAGCTGTTTCCGATCTCCGATCGCGTTATCGTAATGGACAAGGGCAGGGTGATCGCGGACCGAGAGCCGCGCGGATTGCTTAAAGCGCTCCCGAAAGACCACCCGATGCTGTCGGCGTTTCCCGTCTCGATGAGGATCTTCGCGCTCGCGAACGCACAAGGCGAGCCGCCCGTCTCAATTCGCGAGGGCAGACAATGCAGCGCGGTCACCGAGTATCTTCAAAAAAACAAGCCAATGCCGCTCAAATCCGACGGAAAGCCGATACTCACGGTCAAGGACTTGTGCGTGTGCTACGGAAAACGCGCCGCGCTGAGCTCGGTCTCGCTGTCGGTCCGCAAGGGCGAGGTCTACGCGCTTCTCGGCGGCAACGGCAGCGGCAAGTCAACGCTCTTAAAAGCGATATTCGGCATTGTTAAGCCGTTCGGCGGAAAGATAACGCGCGACAAAACATTAAAGCTCGCCTATCTTCCTCAAAACCCGTGTATGATACTCGACGAAGAAGCCCTCGACCTCTCGGGCGGCGAGCAACAGCGCTTAGCGCTCGAAAAGCTCCTGTCCCAAAACCCCGACGTTCTCCTTCTCGACGAACCGACAAAGGGTATGGACGCGCACTCCAAAGCCATTTTCGCCGAAAAACTCCGCGAAATAAACGCGACGGTTCTCCTGGTTACCCACGACCTCGAATTCGCCGCAAGCTGCGCCGACCGCTGCGGTCTCCTCTTCAACGGCGAAATAGTCTCCGAGGGCGAGCCGACCGATTTCTTCGCCGGGAATTTCTTCTACACAACACCCCTTTGCCGCTTGGCAAAGGGAATAACGGAGGGTCATATATGAACTATACCGAACTGTTGAAGCGCCAGCTCGCGCTTGACTTCAACTGCGCTCCCGACGATTTTGACCGGGTGGAGAACGTCCTCACCGCGTCCGCGCTCAACGAGGGCAGGAGAATGTACACGGACGAAAAATATTTCTTCCAAATGGCGACAATGGGCGCAAACGCCGTGCTTGCCGCGGACGAGGTCTTACACCCGTTTCTCCGCGAATTTATGGCGGAGAGAACCGGGCACTGGCTGTTTGAACAGGATAAGCTGTCCGTGCTGGAGCGCGAGCTCAACAAGTACGGCTACACGCTAACCTGCGCGCACCATTTGTATCTTCCGCGCTTCGACGTTGAGCCGACGGGTGATTTCAAGGTAAAGTGGTTCAACGGGCGGGAGGAGCTAGAACCGTTCTATGACGGACGCTTCTACAACGCGCTCTGCGAACGCTATCTCGAAAAACGCCCCGACATAATGGCAGTCTGCGCCTACGACGGCGGCGAGATAATGGGAATGGCGGGCTGCTCCGAGGACGCGCCGCATTTTCTTCAGATAGGCGTTGACGTGTTCCCCAAATACCGCGGCAGGGGAGTAGGCACTCACCTCGCCCTGCTGCTGAAAAACGAGATAATCAAGCGCGGCGAAATGCCCGTCTACGGCACAGCCCCCGCGAATATTCATTCCCAGAACATCGCCCTAAACTGCGGCTTTCGCCCCGCGTGGGTAGAAATAGAAGCTAAAAAGATACCCCCAAAAGCTCCCGAGCTCGCCGAAAGAACCTGGGTCGACGATATGAAACAGGAGCTCGAGGACTATATAGAGGAGCAGGGGATTTACATTAGGCAATAGAGGACAGTGGTGAGGCTCCGCCTCACACTCCGGCAAGGGCTCTGCCCTTGCATCCCGCTTAAGGGGCAAGCCCCTTAAGAATCCCGGTTCCCAACATCGGGGGCTTTGGGATTATGACGTTGTCTCTGTAAGGTTACAGCGTGGTTCTTGGCTATAAAATAATAACGGCGCGTTTTAAGAGGAACGCGCCGTTATTCTGTTTAATTAAAGAGAACATTCTAATTTACGGGAAATAGCCAAGAGCTACACAATTACCTTACAGAGAAAAGGTCATAACTAAAATTCCCCCCGTAATGGGAAACGGGATTCCTAAGGGCGCAGCCCTTAGGCGGAATGCAAGGGCAGAGCCCTTGCACTGACTCCCCACTGAAAATTATCTTACAGAAGTTCCCGTATAATAGAACTCCAAAATTTGCTTGTAGTTCCAGTTGCGGTAGGTGGCGAGGGCGTTTGCGCCGTTCTGGCTCATACCGACGCCGTGACCGTAGCCGTAGGTGGTGATGATGAACTCGTTGGCTGAGCTGTCGTAGCTTATATCGAACGCGGAGGAGCGCACGTCAAAGCTCATTACTCTCTCGCGGAAGACGCGTCCGGTTATCGTTACCGTATCGCCGTAGCTGTCGATATATGTATGATAGCCGCCAACGCTCATTTTGCCGACATATTTGCCCTCAGTGCGGCTCTCTATCGTGAACCAGTCCGACGGGTCGCCGCTGAGCGAAATGCCCGTAGTACTGTAAACGCGCGACTTGATGTCGTCCGCTTTATAGCGCTTCTGTTTGCCGTAGTTCGGGTCGTACTGGGAGTCGAGCTCGCAGTAAACGCTTTGCAGATACGGCATGTCCGTGCCCCAGACGTTCAGGCTCGAAGCGGTGCAGCCCGCCGAGGAAGCGGAATAGGTCGCCTGGATAATCTCGTTGTTATAGTAGATCGCCTCGCCGATGACCGAAGCCACAAGCACCTTTACGGAATCGCTCGGCTCGCTGAGGTACGCGCTCGGCGAGCTTCCGCGCAGATTGAAGTATTTGATATAAGTATACGCCGCGACAGCCTGCGCCTTTATCGCCTCGGGCGCGAACGCTCCTCCGACCTCGTTGGCGACTATTCCCGATACTATATCAAGCGCCGTGCCCGAAACAATATCGCCGTTTACGCTTACCGTAAGTATCTCGTTAGCCGCGGAGGTATTTGTTATGACCTCGTTGGGCTGAACGGGAAGGGAAGTGCTTGAAGTCGAGCTTGACGAGCTTGAAGAGCTTGTCGTGCTTGAAGTGCTCGAACTTGACGAGCTTGACGAACTCGAAGAAACGGGCTCGGTTGAAGCGCTCGAACTGCTTTCCTCCGGCTGCGAGTTGTCGGGGTCATACGGCACGGGAGCGTCGGGGGGATATTCCTCGGTGGTTGTTGTGGTAGTAGTTGAAGTCGTTGTGGTCGTGCTTTCAACCGGCTGTGGAATATCCTCGGGAGTGAACGTCGAAACGGGGGGCGGGTCGGGCTCTTGCGGCTCGATAACAAACACCTCGCTTGACGAACTGCTTGTGCTCTCGGTCGGGAGACTCTCCGTGAGTCTGCTCGGAACGAAATCCGCGCTGACCGCCCGGTCTATGATAGACGGGTGTCCGAAGTTCACGATATTGATCTTCTCCGTCGTCTGAATGACCTTGTCTGTGACGGGGTCGGCGAGGTTGTTGTCGGGGAGCAGGAAGTCCTGCGTGCCCTGACCCGTCGCCTCCTTGTCCCTATCGGGCTCCTCGTCCGCGACGGCGGTATTGCCGTCTCCGACAACGCCGATCACCCCGCAGGTGAACAGATATACGTTGCAGATACAAAGCGCCGCGATTATTTTGACCAATGAAAGTTTTTTCATAATCATTCCTCGTAATCCTCCGGGTCGTCCTCGAGACCGTTTTCCCTTATATATTCTTCCATTCCCTTAACAAGGGAAATATCCCACGTTCTGCCCTTCCAGAGCTGTCCGTATTCGGCGTAATACCCGTCAAAGTACTTTATGCTGCTCTTTCTGACGATCCTTTCGGTATCGACCTCGGGAGCTTCGTTGGGTCTGACCTTTCTCGCCACGACCACCAGCCTTAAGTCCATATATGTGTCCTCGTTGCAGGTGGACATCGTAAGGAACTCGTCGCCGTATTCCACGTCAACGCCGGTGTCGTAAATGCTCCTGTCCTCGCACTCCAGCACGAAATCAAAGAATTCCGCCTGATTTTTGAAGTAGGTAGCTCCCGTGTAGTCAAACACCTCGCCGTCCTCCTCAAAGATATTGGTGAGGAAAACGGAGATTATCTTGTACTTGTTGTTCTGATAAAGCGTGTTGAAATCGACCACGGGCGCGAGCCTTACAAAGTCTATATCGCGCAGATAGTTCGTAAGCGACGAGAACTGGAACTTGTACAGCATATTATGCCCGTAAATTACCGTATTCTGCGGCATCTCCTCGGCGGTTATCTTACCTCGGTAGTCCGCGAAAAGCGTTCCCTCAAAGGCGTATTCCTTCTGGAAGTTGGTGTGCAGATAGTCGTCGTTGTTTTCGGTCTGCATAACGGGGTAGTTGATATTCGTGCCGGGAACGCTCAGCCAGCCGATAAAATCATTGTTTTCGGCGTAAAGCGAGGCGTATTCCGAGTTTATCGTACCCTGCGGAAGCTGTTGTATCTGCTCGGGCGTGGGGGTCTTGTTTTTCAGGTCGACGATAAACTTGTCGGTAGCGTCAAACTCGCCGCCGTTTCCGCCTGTGCGGGCGTTAAGCAGCCCGTACTGGAGATAATGCGCGCCGATAAGCACAACGGCAACCACCAGCACGACCAGCGCCACAAGAAAAACTATTTTTCTGACTATCTCGTTGGTGCTGTCTCCCTTGCACGGTATAAGCCCCGATACGATACTGTCCCAGAAACTCTGCTTTTTGCGCTTTTTCTTTTTCTTGTTCTTGTTGCCGCGGGGAGCAAGACCCATATCCATTTCTGCCATTATTGTTCATCCTTTCAGAGACAGACGAGTTAAGCGTTAATATAGGAACTGTTCCCACAGCCCGCGGAGTACCGCGGATTGTGAGAACAAGCTCTTATGTTATATATTAGTAGTTAGCGTAATCCTTGAGAAGCTCCTTCGGCCACTTTCTGCCGCCCCAGCTTCCGCCCGCGTAGTTGTTGTAGTACGCGTCGAAGAACAGCGGGTCGGGGTTAGCGTATGCCTTGCTTACGTCAACGGAAGCGTCCTCGCCCTCGCGGACCTCGCGCGCGAAGATGACCCAGCGCAGGTGAGCGTCGCGGCTCGCGGAAATGCTCGGCGTGCCGTAGCCCCACATACAGGTGGACAGGGTGAGGAGCTTATCGCCGTACTGAACGTCAACGTCGGTGTTGTAGAAGTTGGAGCGGTCGAGGATATTCGCGACATAGTTGTCGAAATCCGCCTTGCTGCCAAAGGTTCTTACGGTGTGATAGGGGAATACCTCGCCGTCCTCCTCGTAAACGTTGGCGAGCATACCCGCAAATATCTTATAGGTGGAGTTCTTGTAAATGGTGTTGTAGGTGATGGTCGGGTGAGCCTTGTAGAAGCTGATGTTGTCGGGGTCGCCGGTGGTTATCGAGTAGTTGAAGTAGTTGGGCAGACCGCCGAAGTACTCCGCGCCCGCGTCGTTATGACCGTAGATAACGGTATTGTCGGGCTTGCCGCCTGCCGTTACCTTGTTGTGGTAGTCGACGTAAAGCGCGCCCATTGCGCTGGCGTTTCCGTTGAAGTCGTGAGTGAGGTAGTAGTCGTTGTCGGTCGTCTGCATAACGGGGAGATTTACCACGTCGTCGATACTCAGCCAGCCCACGGTGTCGGGGTTGAGAGCCAGAAGCTCGTCAAAGCTGCTCTGAACTACGTTCGGAACGTCCTTTTCCGCGTAAGGATCGGTGCTTGTCGAGCTTGTGGAAGTGGTGGAAGTGCTGCTCGTGCTTGTCGTGCTGCTTGTGCTGCTAGTTGAGCTGCTTGTCGAGGTATCCGAGGTCGAATTGCCGCTGTTGTAAATGCTTGCCAGCGAGTCGTTCTGCTTTTTGTCGTTCGCCGAATGAACGCCGTTCGCGATAAGTATCGAAACGGTAACGACGAGCACCACCGCCGCCGCGATAAAGATAAGCTTTCTTATCTTCTCCGAGGGCTTGTCGCCCTCCCACGGGATAAGGTATTTCACCACGCGCATAAACGCGTTGTCATTTTTGTTTGCCATTGTTGTTTCCTCCTGAAAAATATTTTAAAAAAGTATGAACCAATTTGTCAACCCGCGAAATCCTTGATGATCTCTCTCGGCCACTTTCTGCCGCCCCAGCTTCCGCCCGCGTAGTTGTAGTAGTAAGCGTCGTGGAACAGGGGATCGGGGTTAGCGTATGCACGGCTTACGTCAACGGAAGCGCTCTCGCCGTCGCGGACCTCGCGCGCGAAGATGACCCAGCGCAGATGCGCGTCGTAGCTTTCCGAGAGCGACGGCGTGCCGTAGCCCCACATACAGGTCGACAAGGTGAGAAGCCTGTCGCCGTATTGTATGTCAACATCGGGATTGATGAAGGTCGAGCGGTCGAGAACGTTCGCCACAAAGTTGTCAAAGTCGGACTTGCCGCCGAAGTTCCGTGCCGTGTGGTAGGGGAACACCGTGCCGTCCTCTTCATAAACGTTTACGAGTATGCCGGCGAATATCTTGTACCGGGAGTTCTTGTAGATAGTGTTGTATGTAACAACGGGGTTATTCTTGTAGAAGCTGATGTTTTCCCAGTTTCCCGTTGATACCGAGTAGTTGAAGTACTCCGGCAGACCGCCGAAGAAAGAACCGCCCGCGTCGTTGTGCCCGTAGATAATGGTATTCGTCGGACCGTTCTCCGTTACCTTTACGCCGCTGTTGACGTAAAGCGAGCCCATTCTGCTGTAATTCCCGTAAAAGTCGTGCGTCAGATAATACTCGTTGTCGTCCGACTGCATAACGGGTCTGTCAAGCCAGTTCCCGATAGAGATCCACCCAACGATGTCGGGATTTACCGAATAGAGATCGCGGAAATCGGTCTGAACATAATCCGGCGGGGTATAATAAGTAGGAGCGTATGCGGGCTCGTAATCCTCTTCGGGCGCTTCGCTGCTTGAGCTGCTCGAAGTTGAACTGCTCGAGTTGCTTGAGGAAGTCGTCGAACTGCTTGATGAGGTCGAACTGCTCGAGGTAGTGCTCGAACTGCTCGAAGTGCTTGTCGACGTGCTTGAAGAAGTGCTTGACGAAGAACTCGTGTTTCCGTTTCCGTAAACGTCTATCGTACTGCCGTTCGGTTCTTTGCTTTTACCCGCGCTGTTCGCGATAACGATAGAAGCGGGAACGCCCGCCACTATTATCGCCGCGCCGATAATAAATAAAACGAGATGTCGTTTTATAAAATCCATTTAGTTGCCTCCCGATAATTTTTTGGAGAATCAATAGCTCAGCAGTTTGGAGCGGTCCCATACCGAGCCGTTCCAGCTGCCGCCCTTGATGTCGTAGTAATAGTCGAAGATCTTAGCCTGATAGTTGCGCTCTGCAACCGAGGTATCGACCTCCTCGCTCTCGCCGGGGCGAACCTTTCTCGCGAAAAGCACCCAGCGCGTATCGATGTTTCTGCCGAGCGGCCAGTAGCAGGTCGACATAGTAAGAAGCTCGTCTCCGTAGGTAAGATCGACGTCGGTGAAGAACCAGCTTCTGTCCATAATGTCGATAATGTAGTTGTTGAAGTCGTCAACGCCGTCAAAGCGCGTCTTGGAGATGTAGTCGAACACCTCTCCGTACTGCGGCTCGGTATTCGCGAGAATGCCCGCGAAGATCTTGTAGGTCGCGCTTCCGCCCTCGGGCGTGGACATAAGCACCGTCGGGTGCGTTTTGTAGAACGTCAGCGGCTCGGTGTACTTGTCGTCGGGAACGTAGTGCATAACATAAGCGAAGAAGTAGCCGCTTTCCATATTATGCCCGAAAAGTATCTTGTTTTTGTCGTTCGGGTCGTTCCAGTCGTTTTTGTAGGTCGAGAAGACCGTGCCCGATATGGACTCGTTGCCGTAGAAGTCGTGGTTGAGGTAGTACTCGTTGTCCGTACCCTGGACTACCGCGTCGTTGAGCATAGTGCCGGTTATCTTCACCCACGCCTTGATGTCGGGGTTTTCCGCCTTGAGCACGTCCCAGTTAGCCTCGATAGGCTTGTTTACGACGGGCGTAAGGTCGGTTATCTCGGGCTCGAGAGTTCCCGCGGTGGTCGCGATAACGTCCGTGGGATTGGCGATATGCGAGGGCTGCTGATACGAGATCTCGGGCATAGGCTCGCCCGCTATATCGGCGATGTTGCTGTTGGTCTGTCCGCCCTTGTTGATACCGATAAGCTGCCACGCGAGAAACGCCAGCGTGCCGATAAGTATCGCGATAGCAAGCAGCAGCAGCGTCTTGCGCGCCTTTTCCGCTCCCGAGTCGCCCGACTGCGGCAAAACCGACGCCATCGGACCTTGCTTCTTGCGCTTTTTATTGTTTCCCGACGGGCGTTTATTGCTTGCGGGGCGTATGTCGACGTCGAATTTTTCCAGCGCGTAGTTTCTGTCGTTTCTGTTTCTGTTAGAATTGTTAGCCATATTTTTTCCCTTTCAATGTAATGCTTTTATTGTCTCTGATTTTTTCGAGCAGCATTTCAAGAGCTTTTTCAACTGCCGCCGCTCTTATGAAGTCTCTGCCTTTGTTTTCAAACAGGCATTTTTCGGAAGTGACCGAATTGCCGTCCGCAACGGCGATATACACCGTGCCGACGGGGTTTTCCTCCGTACCTCCCAAAGGACCCGCAACTCCGCTTGTCGAAACGGAAAAATCCGAGCCCGAGACCCTTATGGCTCCCCTTGCCATTTCCTCCGCGCAGACCGTGCTGTATTCCGAAAACCGCGCCAGGGTGCTTTCGGTCACTCCGAGAATATCGTGCTTTATCCTGTTGGAATAGCTGCAAATTCCCAGCTCTATGACCGCCGAGCTTCCCGATACTGACGTGACCGCCGCCGAGATCATTCCTCCCGTGCAGCTTTCCGCCGCCGATATTTTCACGTTTTTTTCTTTACACGTCTCCACAAGTCTTTGCGCGAGCTTGTTTATTCTGTTGTACATCTCCTCCATTTAATCTAAGAAAACCGTCTCCTCCCCGTATTTGAACC
>JAAVID010000106.1 GCA_014799395.1 Oscillospiraceae bacterium
GTGCAGTCCGAGACGTATCACCCGGATACCGTTCCGCTCGAATTTTCGCAGAAGCTCCGCGCACAATTCGACCGTTTCATCGAATGAAAACGAATCGTATTCGCCGCGCGCGAAAAGCTCTCCGAGCCGCGTGTTTTTCATTATCACGGTCGGGTAGATACGCACGGTTTTCGGCGCGAGCTTTATGAACTCGTCCGCCGTTTTAAGACAGCGCTCGGAGGTATCCTTGTACAGCCCCGTCATCATCTGCAAGCCGAGCTCTATTCCGCTTTGCTTTATCAGCGCGGCGGCTCTGCGGACGTCCTCGGCGGTGTGTCCGCGGTCGTTCGCGAGAAGCACCTCGTCGTTCATTGACTGCGCGCCAAGCTCGACCGCCGTCACGCCGTAACGCTTCAAAATACCGACGACTTCCTCGTCGATACAGTCGGGACGCGTCGAACAGCGTATCCCCGAATAGACGGAAAACCGCCCGACAGCCGCTTTTGCCGTGTCGAGCAGCTCCAGCATATAATCCCGCGGAATAGCTGTAAAGCTGCCGCCGAAAAACGCTATTTCCGCCGACATTCCGCGCTCCGAAAGGTGCGCCGCCTGTTCGGCGAGAACCGTTCCGACCTGCTCCGCCGACGGCGCGGACCGCTCGCCCGAAATGCTCCGCTGGTCGCAGAAGCTGCACATATGCGGACAGCCGGCGTGCGGTATAAATATCGAAAGATTAGTCTGTTTCATAGCCCATCAGCTTTACAGCCTCTTTGGCGGCGGCTTGCTCGGCTTCCTTTTTGGACTGCCCGCTTCCGCTGCCTATGACCTGTCCGTTGAGCAGCACGTCCGCGAAAAACGTCTTGTGGTGCGACGGCTCCTCGTTTTCGGAGACGTTGTAGGAGATGTGCTCCTCGGGGTTCTGCTGGATTATCTCCTGGAGTATCGTCTTGTAGTCGCCGAGCTTTACCTTGCCCGACTTCAGCGCCTCTATGCTCGGCACGAACGATAGGATCATACGCGCCGCCTCGTCCATTCCGCCGTCGAGATAGACCGCCGCGATAAGCGCCTCGAACGCGTCCGCGAGTATCGAGCGCCTGTCGCGCCCGCCCGTCATCTCCTCGCCCTTTCCGAGCAGGATATATTTGCCGAGGTCGATCTTCTTCGCGAAATTGTACAGCGAATTCTCGCAGACGATAGACGCGCGGAGCTTTGTAAGCCCGCCCTCGGGAACGGTAGTCATATTCGTGAAAAGATACTGCGAAACGGTGATCTGCAGCACGCTGTCGCCGAGGAATTCCAGCCGCTCGTTGCTTCCGTTGTTCTTGCCGCCCGAGTAGCTGGAATGGGTCATAGCGCGCTTTAAGTAATCCCGATCACCGAATTTATAGCCGATCTTCTCTTCAAGCTCGTCAAGCGGGCTAATCTCAGCCATTTTCCGCAACCCCCTCCAACGCCGCGACCGCCTTGGTCATTTCCTCGATCGCGTTGTTCTCGACGAACAGCTTAGCCTGTCTGAACGCGCCGAAGAACGCCTTCGCGTCGCTGCTTCCGTGCGCCTTGAACACGGGCTTTGCCGTGCCGAGCAGCGGCGAGCCGCCTATTTCCTTATAGTCCATCTGCTTGGTGAACTCGGTAAGTTTTGACTTTACGCAAAGCGCGCCGAGCTTGGTAACGATATTCGCGAAGAACATCGATTTCAGCGCGTCCTTCATAAGTACGCCCATACCCTCGCAGGCTTTAAGGAACACGTTGCCCGTAAAGCCGTCGGTGATAAGTACGTCGACCGCGCCGAGCGGTACCTCGCGCGCCTCGACATATCCCACAAAGTTTATGGGGGTTTTCTCGAGCAGCGCCTTGGTCTCGTGCTCGAGCTCTCTGCCCTTTTCTTCCTCCGTGCCGTTGTTGAGCAAGCCCACGCGCGGGTTCGCGACCCCCATCGTCGTTTTCATAAAGCAGCTGCCGAGTATCGCGAAAAGCCGCAGCATTTCGGGCGTGCAGTTGATATTCGCGCCGCCGTCGAGCACGCAGAAGCGCTTTCCTCCCGAGCAGGGCATAAGCGGCACGAGCGCGGCTTTCTTTACGCCCTCGATACGCTTTGCGTATGTTCTGCCGCCGACTACGATAGCCGCCGTGCTTCCCGCCGATATAAACGCGTCCGCCTTGCCGTCCGCAAGCATTTTGAACGCCACGCCCATCGACGTGCCGCTCTTCTGCTTAGCCACGGACATGGGGTTGTCCTCGGTGGTTATAACGCCCTCCGCGGGTACCAATTCGATACCGTTTTCGGGAATTTTCAGCGCCGCCATACGCCCTTTCAGCTTATCGACCTCGCCCGTTACCGCAACGTCTATTCCCAGTCCTTTAACGGCAAGCGCCGCGCCCTTTAAGATCTCGTCGGGAGCGTTGTCGCCGCCGAAACCGTCTATTACAATCTTCATAAATACTCCGTTCTTTCGGAAGATCAACTTCCGAAGTTTAGTGTTTTTCGTTATCCACCGTAACGTTTATCCCCGCTTTGCGAAGCTCGTCCGCCTGCTCCTCGGTTATCGGCGGCTCGTCGAGAGTGTACCTTTTAACGGTCAGTTCCTTTAATGACTTCATATCCAGAAAGCCGCTTATATCGGGAATACTCATATTCGTTATCTCAAGGGCGGTCACATAATCAAATCCCGCCAGTATTTGACTGTCAAGCTGATATGAAACTTGGTCGTTTCCCTCGCCGCTCAAATTGCTTTGAAATATGCTCATCTCCTTTATTGCGGGGCATTTGCCTACCTTGTCAAAATTTCGCGTATTACACGTCCACAAATCCATTTTTTCTATAGACGCTTCAACCGATAGATTTTCAAAGTCAACATTTGTGCCTGTAAAATTAAGATATCGAACATTTTCAAAATTGTTCAAAAAATCCGTGCTTTTTAATTCCGAAAAAGGAATAGTAAGCCGTCCTAAACTCTTCACTTGAGGAATGTATTCGGTATTATCATCGTCGGTAATAAATTTCAGCCAAAGATCATCCATTTCCGAGAACCTGTCAAGCCTTTTCAGATCTCTGCCAATCCTCTTATTCTTAAAATCTATTTCCACTACCGCACTGTCTTTTCGGATAGCTTCACCGCCGATAAACACATAATTTAAATTTACCACAAGCATGACAACCAAAACTACGACTACGGCGATAATAACGTATATCCGTTTCTTCGTATTCATAATTATCCTCCCGATTTTTTCAAAGCCTTATCCAGATCGGCAAGCGCCCTCTCGGCAAGCGCCGCGTATTTCCTCTGCTTTGCGTCTTTGCCGCGGAACTCCTCATCGAGCGGCGACAGTATTCCCATATTGCTTCCCATTGGCTGAAAATTACATTCCCACGCGTGAGCCACATAATCGGAGAGCGCCCCGAGCATTGTCGTCCTCGGAAAAGTCAGCGGCTCTTTTCCGTCGAGTATATCCGCGAGCGCTCTGCCCGCCATAATGCCGCTTGCCGCGCTCTCAACGTAGCCCTCCACGCCCGTTATCTGTCCGCCGAAAAATACGTTATCCGAGCCCCTGAGCATAAAATGCTCGTCCAACAGCCGCGGACTGTTTAAAAACGTGTTGCGGTGCATTACGCCGTATCTCGCGAATTCCGCGTTCCGTAATCCCGGAATCAACGAAAAAACGCGCTTCTGCTCGCCGAATTTCAGATTGGTCTGAAATCCCACGATATTGTACAGCGTGCCCTCGGCGTTCTCCTTTCGGAGCTGGACTGCCGCGAACGGTCGTGTTCCCGTGCGCGGGTCGGTAAGTCCGACGGGCTTCATACAGCCGTAGCGAACGCTGTCGTAGCCGCGTTTCGCGAGAACCTCGACCGGCATACAGCCCTCGTAAACCTTTAGCCCTTTAGCCTCGGACGGCACGTCGAACTCGTGCAGCGGCGCCTGCTCCGCGTTGACGAGCGCGTTGTAGAAAACCTCGTACTCCTCGCGCGTCATCGGGCAGTTGACATAATCCGCGCCGCCGTGGTCGTACCGCGACTGCTCAAACGCTATCGAGAAATCAATGCTCTCGGCGGTCACTATCGGCGCGGCAGCGTCGTAAAAGCTGAGATAATCGCCGCAGCGCTCGCGTATCTTGTCGACTAAGCCGTCGCTCGTGAGCGGTCCCGTGCATATAATCGCGTTGCTTTCGGGGAACTCGGTAAGCTCCTCGTACTTTACCGTGATATTCGGGTGCGACTTCACGACCCGCGTTATCTCGTCCGAGAACGCCGTGCGATTCACGGCGAGCGCGCCTCCCGCTGGAACGGCGGTCTTTTCGGCGGCGGCGCAGACTACCGAGCCCAAGCGCCGCATTTCCTCCTTGAGCAGTCCGCAGGCGCTGTCCACCCTCGACGATTTCAGCGAATTCGAGCAGACAAGCTCCGCGAAGCCCTCGTATTTATGCGCGGGGGAGAACTTCTTCGGCTTCATCTCATACAATTCCACCGAATATCCCCTCCGAGCAAGCTGCATTGCCGCCTCGCAGCCCGCAAGCCCCGCGCCTATTACCTTAATCATTGTTGTCCTTTGCGTTGTCCAGAGGGCGCTCGTAGCCGCAGCCGTCCTTCTGGCAGTATATCTTGCCGAGCTTGCCCGTTTTCTTGAACAGGCTTGAGCCGCACTGCGGGCACTTTTCCTCAAGCGGCATATCCCACGTCATAAAATTGCAGTCCTTAAAGTTCTCGCAGCCGTAGAACGGCTTGCCCTTCTTGGACTTTTTCAGCAGCATTTTCGCGCCGCATTTCGGACATAATCCCTTTGTCTCGGTGACTATCTTCTTCGTGAACTTACACTCCGGGAAGCCCGAGCAGCCGAGGAATTTGCCGTAAGGACCTATCTTGATGACCATATTCTTGCCGCACTGCTCGCAGATTATATCGGTGGGCTCGTCGGGAACTTTAAGGTGCTTGCCCTCCATATCCTGCTCCGCCTTTTCAAGCGACTTCGCGAAGCCCTTGTAAAAGCCGCGCAGCGTCTCGACCCAATCCTTTGTGCCCTTTTCGATGTTGTCGAGACTGGTCTCCATTTTCGCGGTGAACTTAACATCCACGATATTGTTGAACTTCTCCTTGAGCAGCCCCGTGATGACCTCGCCGAGCGGCGTGGGCTTGAGCTGATTGCCGTTCTCGCGCTCGACGTAATGCCTGTCGAGAATTGTGGAGATAGTCGGAGCGTAGGTGGACGGACGGCCTATGCCGTTCTCCTCGAGCGCCTTTATCAGCGACGCTTCGTTATAACGCGCGGGCGGCTGAGTGAAGTGCTGATTTCCGAGAACTTCAACGGGACTCAGCTTTTCGTCCTTTTCTATCTTCGGGAGCGCGCCGCCCTGCTCCTCATTGTCGCGCGACTCCTCGTAGAGCTTGGTAAAGCCGTCGAACTTCACCGAATAGCCGCTTGACTTGAACATATAACTTTTCGCCGAAATATCCACGGACACCGTATCCATAACGGCGTTCGCCATCTGGCTCGCCATAAAGCGCTCCCATATCAGCTTATACAGCTTGAACTGGTCGTTCGTGAGCGATTTCTTCACCTTTGCCGGCGTAAGCTCCACGTTCGCGGGACGGATAGCCTCGTGCGCGTCCTGCGCGTTGCTCTTGGACTTGTAGGTGCGCGGCTTCTCGGGAAGATATTGCGCGCCGTACTCGCTCTTGATGACCTCGGCGGCGGCGGTTTTCGCCTCGTCCGAGATACGCAGGCTGTCCGTTCTCATATAGGTGATAAGACCGACGGCGCCCAGCCCCTCGACCTCAACGCCCTCGTACAGCTCCTGCGCGGTCTTCATCGTTCTGCGCGCCTGGAATGACAGCTTGCGGCTCGCCTCCTGCTGCAATGTCGAGGTAGTGAACGGCGGCGCGGGCTGCTTCTTGCGCTGCGATTTTTTCAGATTTGTAACGACAAACTCCGCGCCCTCAAGGTCTGCGAGAATTTTGTCCGCCTGCTCCTTGTTGTCTATCTGCGCCTTTTGTCCGTTTATCTCGGCGAGCTTCGCCGCGAACACTTTTTTCGAGGCAGCCGCGGATAGCTTCGCGTCAATGCTCCAGTATTCCGTGGAGGTAAACGCGCGTATCTCCTCTTCCCTGTCAACGATAAGCCGCACAGCAACGGACTGCACACGTCCCGCGGACAGTCCTCTGCGCACCTTCTTCCACAAAAACGGCGAGAGCTTGTAGCCGACTATTCTGTCAAGAATGCGGCGCGTCTGCTGAGCGTTCACAATATCCATATCAATAGTGCGCGGATGGCTCATACCGTACTGAACGCCCGTTTTTGTTATTTCGTTGAACGTTACGCGTATCTTAGCCTTGTCGTCGATATTCAGCAGGTGCGACAAATGCCACGCTATCGCCTCCCCCTCGCGGTCCGGGTCGGTCGCGAGATAGATGACGTCGCTTTCCTTGGCGCGCTTTTTCAGCTCCTTGATGATGTCCGACTTGTCTTTCATATTCACATACTGCGGCTGAAAATCGTTATCGACGTCAACCGCGAATTTGGACTTGGGCAGGTCGATGATATGACCCGTGGAAGCCATTACATCATACCCCGCCCCGAGATATTTCTTAACCGTTTTCGCCTTTGACGGCGACTCGAGAATAACCAGATTTGCCAAAGGTATTTCCTCCAATTTATATTTTTATTCAACACTGCAAAACCGAAAGTTTTTCTTATGATTTTGCACTGTCAATTACTTTGAAAGCTCCCACAACAGAACAGCCGCCGCCATTGCGGCATTGAGCGACTCCGCGCCCTTTATGGGAATGTAGATCTTTTCACCGCATATTTCGGCGATCTCGGGCGAAATTCCCCTGCCCTCGCTGCCGATGACTATCGCGGTCTTTTCGGGGAATTTGACTTCACCGAGCCGCCGCGCGGTATCGTCGAGCATTGCCCCGTACACGGTATACTCCCGCAGAAAATGCTTTAACGACTTAATATCGGACGGATATAACGACGGCATTCTGAAAACGCTCCCCATTGAAGCCCGAAGCGTTTTCGGTGAAAATCTGTCGGCGCAGTCTCCCCAAAAAACGATCCCGTCTGTTCCGAACGCCTCCGCCGCGCGGATCATCGTACCGACGTTTCCCGGGTCCTGAACTCCGTCGAGCACCACGAGCCGCCGCGCGTTTTCGGGTATCGTGCCGAACCTTTCCGCCGCCGCGAACAGACCCTGCGGCGACTTTGTATCGGAAATATATTCGGAAAGCTCTTCGGATATGACAGCCGTAATAAACGCCTTTTCCGCCGCCTTATTAACGGTCCCGGGATATTTTTTCGCCGCCTTTTCGGTATACAGAAAATACTCTATCCCCGAACAGTCCGCAAGCTCGCCGCACAAGTGATCTCCCTCTACCGCGAACATATCGTGCTCACGGCGGTATTCGGCGCTTTTCAGCAGTTCCCTCATTATGCGGACATTACCGTTTTTCCGCGAAGTTATTACCTCCAAAGCCGCCGCTCCTCTCCGTGTCAAATAGTCTTTATAATAGCGAAAATCTCACGCCCCGAAATCTCAAGGCGTGAGAAAAAAGTCATTACAGCGCCGCCTTAGCCTTTTCGGTAAGTGCGGTAAAGCCTGCCGCGTCATTGATAGCGATCTCGGAAAGCATCTTTCTGTTGAGGGAAATGTTCGCTTTCTTAAGACCGTTCATAAACGTGGAATAATTCATACCGTTTGCCTTGCAGGCAGCGGAAATTCTTGTGATCCAGAGACGTCTGAAATCTCTCTTCTTCAGTCTTCTGCCGACATAAGCGTACTGACCCGACTTCATTACCGCTTCCTTAGCGGTCTTGAAAAGTCTGCTCTTGCCGCCCCAGTAGCCCTTTGCGAGCTTTAAGGTCCTGTTTCTTCTCTTGCGCGTAGCAAGTGCGCCCTTAATTCTTGCCATTTCGGTTTCCTCCTATATCTGTTCTACATTATTTG
Organism: Oscillospiraceae bacterium; assembly: GCA_014799395.1. Classification (GTDB taxonomy): domain Bacteria; phylum Bacillota; class Clostridia; order Oscillospirales; family Ruminococcaceae; genus CAG-115. The sequence goes on from JAAVID010000106.1 coordinate 7,921, forward strand.
TACGGGATAAGGCTCTTTACCTGAGCTATGTTCGTATCGTCCGCATATGCGCCCAGACGGAGACCTCTTTTACGCTTGGTGGACTTCTTGGTAAGAATGTGACGCTTGTTGCAGTGCTGCATCTTTACCTTGCCTGTTCCTGTCAGCTTAAAGCGCTTTTTCGCGCCGCTGTGTGTTTTGATCTTTGGCATTTCAATTTCCTCCTTAATACTCTACGAAAGTGCGCCGATAACGCTTAAAATTACTTCTTCGGGCTTAAAACGACCGCGTAATTTCTGCCCTCGAGCTTGGAGGGCTTATCCGAGCCGCCGTACTCCGAAACAGCGTCCATGAACTTCTTCATCAATTCCTCACCGAGATTAACGTGCGTCAACTCACGCATACGTCTGAACCGCACCGTGACCTTGACCTTATCGCCGTTCTGCAAGAACTTGATCGCGTTCTTCACCTTGATATTAAAGTCGTTGGTGTCGATATTCAGGGACATCTTGATCTCCTTGACGTCCGCGGTCTTTTGGTTCTTTTTGGCTTCCTTTTCCCGTTTTGTCTGCTCGAAACGGTATTTTCCGTAATCCATTATACGGCATACCGGAGGATTTGCTGTCGGAGATATCATTACAAGGTCGAGATCCGCGTCGAACGCTTTCTGCAAAGCCTCCGCGGAGGACATAATGCCCAACTGCTCGCCGTCCGTACCGATGACCCGAATTTCCTTTTCGCGAATATCCTCGTTGATGAGCTGTTCTTTCGTGCCGATTTTGAAGCACCGCCTTTCCGTAATAACCTTTTCTTTACTAAAGAAATAAATTAAGCGTGAGCACACAACTCACGCTTAACATAAAAAACCTTTACGGTATATTCACATTAAACAACCGCGCCCGACTGTCCGTCCGCGTCTCATTCGGCGATCCCGAAGACCGCTTCACAAATACGCGCCGCGCCGGCGGGTGAGAGTGTGGTGGCTCTGCTTTACCGTAATATTATACACCTTTCATTTTTGTTTGTCAAGAGGTTTTCCGAATTTTTTTAAAATTTTATCTCACCACATTAAAAGCACCCATTTTCGGGTATACCGCCGCGCTGCCGAGCTCATCCTCGATACGCAGCAAGCGGTTGTATTTCTCGACGCGCTCCGAACGCGAGGGCGCGCCCGTCTTTATCTGGCAGGTGTTCAGGGCTACGGCGAGATCGGCTATGGTCGTGTCGGCGGTCTCGCCGGAACGGTGGGAGGAAATGGCGGTGTAATGCGCCTTATGCGCCATTTTGATAGCCTCTAATGTCTCGGAGACCGTGCCTATCTGATTGAGCTTGATCAGCACGGAGTTGCCGCACCCGCTTGTAATGCCCTTAGCGATACGCTCGGTATTCGTGACGAACAGGTCGTCGCCGACAAGCTGAACGCGCTTTCCGAGTCGCTCCGTAAGGGTTTTCCAGCCGTCCCAGTCCTCCTCGTCGAGAGCGTCCTCTATGGAGATTATCGGGTACTTGCCGACCAGCTTTTCCCAGTGCGCGATAAGCTCCTCGGACGTGAATTTCGTTCCCGCTTTCGGGAGAACGTATTCGCCCTTTTTTGAGCCCTTCCACTCGCTCGCCGCCGCGTCCATTGCTATCATAAAGTCCTCGCCGGGTTTGTAACCCGCCTTTTCTACGGCGCCGAGAATGCACTCGATAGTCTCCTCGTCGCTCTGCAAATTCGGCGCGAAGCCGCCCTCGTCGCCCACAGAGGTCGCCAGTCCCTTGGACTTGAGAAGCGCCGCCAGCGCGTGAAATACCTCCGAGCACTGCCGAAGCGCTTCCTTGAAAGAAGCCGCGCCGACGGGCATTATCATAAACTCCTGAACGTCCACCGTATTCGCCGCGTGAGCGCCGCCGTTGAGGATATTCATCATCGGCACGGGCAGGCGGTTGCCGTTCACGCCGCCGAGGAAGCGGTATAACGGCACGTCGACCGAGCAAGCCGCCGCCCTCGCCGCCGCTATCGACACGGCGAGTATCGCGTTCGCGCCGAGGTTGGACTTATCCTTGGTGCCGTCCGCTTTCAGCATTGCCGCGTCGACCGCATAGGTATCGCGCGCGTCGAGACCGCTCACCGCCTTGCAGAGCGCGTCCGAGATGTTCGCGGCTGCCTTTGAAGTTCCCTTGCCGCCGTAGCGCCCCTTGTCGCCGTCGCGGAGCTCCAGCGCCTCGAATTCGCCCGTGGAAGCGCCGCTCGGAGCAGCTCCGAACGCGACCGTGCCGTCTGCGAGGTGAACTTCAGCCTCGACGGTGGGATTTCCTCTGCTGTCCAAAATCTCACGCCCGACTACCTTTTCAATTCCCGTATAATACATAGTTTACCTCCAAATTAAGTTTTGGAAGTATTATTTCACATTTTAGGGAATATATGCTTGCCGGCTTGACATTCGGAATATTTTATCGTACAATATAATCAGAGGTGACAAAAAATGTTTGATACGACATTTGCGGTTATTGAAAACGAAAAACAGCGCAGCGAGTTAGCGGAGTTTTATTCCGAGCACAAAAGCAGGCTCTATGCGATCGCGTTGTCAAAATTACATAATAAAGAGGAAGCGGAGGACGCGGTTCAGGAGGTATTTTCGCAGATCGCGGACAAGCCCGAAAAGTTCTTTGAAGTACCTCCCGATTATCGACTTGCATACGCCGATATAATGCTGAAAAACATTGCGGTTGATATGTTCAAAAGAAACAATAAAGTTCACGTTGAAGAGCTGAGCGAAGATATTGAAGACGGCGTATCTCCGGAAGATAGTTTGTTTGACGGTATCGGGCATAGTGAGATGATCGAGTTTATAAATAACCTGCCGACGATGAGGAGAAACGTTTTAATGCTCCGATGCTTTTTTGACATACCGATAACGGAGATCGCTCAAAGGCTGAAAATAGCTCCCGCGACCGCAAGCAAGCATTTAACGCTGGCTCGGAAAGCGGTAAGGGATTTTATTGCCGAAAGGAAAAACCGCTTATGAACGAAAGTGTTTTTAAAGAAATTCTCGGCGAAGCGCTCAAATGCGGATTAGAGGAGTTTGACAACGCTCCCGAGCATAAATTCTCGCTGAAACACCGCCTTGCTATGAAACGCGTTTTCGCGAAATATGACCGAAATGTACGCAAATTGAAAGAGACAACGGCAGAAAATGCCGCAATTGAGTATGAGCCGAGATTAACTTTCAGAAAGCGTATAATCCTTGTGACGGTCATTATAATTTTTATGGTTTTTCTTGCAGGGTGCGTTGTGCTTGCTACGGATATATATGTACGGGATATGTATGTAAAAACTCATCAGACTACGCTTTTAGCGTCAAAAAAGGATTTTTACGGCTCAATACAGCCGTGGATGAACACAGATTACTTACAGGTTCCCGTAGCGGGAGACCTGGCGGAGCTTATGGAAAGCATTGAGACGGGGATAGCCGACGGCAGACCGCTCGGGGATATACTTCAGGACAGGATCGACAGATACGCCAAAGAATATATGGCAGCGTCGGGAGAAGAGGGCATTGCCGCGGTCGGAAGCAATCGCGCGGATATTATTCTGATAGACCCCGAGACGGGGAAAGTTATCGACTCGCACCCGAAAGGCGGCTGCATTATTCTGTCAAAGAAAATTCAGAATATGGATTACGCTACGGCAAAATCCCAAGCGGACGACCTCGCGACATTTATAAGATATACGGTGTTAAAAAAAGAATCCGACGACCCCGAAAGGGTCAGCGCCCTGCTCTCGGAGTTAAAGGAAAAGCAGTCGGAATACGATACCTCCCGGTTTTTGCCGATATTCTATTCGGGCGGAAAGCTGGTAGATAAGAACCTGGAGTACTGGGATAATTTGCTTGGAGAGGACGGATTAAATTGGGATATTCGCCACAAAGACAAGTACGAAAAAGACGCCGATGAACTGCTGGACATTATAAACGAGTGCTATTCTTCCGTCAGCGCGGACGACGATACGCTTAACGCAATGGAAAAGATAATGTCCGAAAGTACCGCGGAAAAATTGAAAGCCGAGATTTGTCGGAGGTTGGACTTGCCGCAAAATTAACAAAGATAACGACGATTATATCCCCGGGATATTTGCCGATTCAGCCAAAAATCATACGATAAATTTGTCTAAGTTAAACAAAATTTAAAAATTTTTGATAATCGATTACCAAAAACGCAATAAAAAACAGAAGTATATAATAGAGGGATCATCACAGCAAGCATTTATCGGGAGGTTTATTATGAATGGTATAAGCACAAATTGGGGAACCGAAAGGTTTAATTTCAGAAAAAGCGGCGCGGTTTCCCGTGAAGAAAGTGGAGCGTTTGCGCCCTTGATATCGGAATCTCGGGAATCGTCCGAAAGCGGTGAAACAAAATATGATTTTTCGGATATGTATGTAAGAACTCACCAGACTTCTCTTGAAGAAGCTGTAAAAGACCTTTATGCCGTATCAAGACCGTGGGGGAATCAGAAATATATGCAGGTTCCCGTAGCTGGAGATTTGAAAGAGCTTATGGAAAGCATTGAGAAAGGGCTTGCCGACGGCAAACCGCTAAGAGACATACTTCAGGACAGGATAGACAGATATGCTAAAGAACATATGGCAGAGTACGGCGAAGAGGGCGTTGTTTCGGTTGGATCTGATGTAGCTGATCTAATTTTAGTCGACCCGGATACGGGGAGAGTGATCGACTCAGACCCGAAAGGACGCTGTATTGTTCTGTCAAATAAAATTCAGGACATGGATTACGCAACAGTCAAATCCCAAGCGGACGACCTTGCAACATTTTTAAAATACGCGGTGTTTAAAAAAGAAAACGACGATCCCGAAAAAGTAAATGCTCTGATCTCTGAGTTAAAGGATAAACAGTCGGAATACGATACATCTCGGTTTTTGCCGATTTTCTCTATGCATGGGGAAGATGGAGCAAAGAATGTGGCGTATTGGCTGAACTTGCTTGGAGATGATTGGGGCGGCTGTCTTGGCGATGAGGAGTGTGAAGAAATAGCCGACGAGCTGATGAGAATTATAGCCGAACGCTATTCCTCCGACAACAGCACTGACGATGACCTGCTCGACGAAATGAATAAGATGAAGTTATCAAGCGCCGCGGCAAAAATTGAAAGGCGCAGTTTAGCGGAACTCGGGGTTGCGGTAATGGAGTGATAAAAGGCTATTGGTTATAAAAAACCGTTAATAAAAAATCACGGCAGTGCTCATGCATTGCCGTGATTTTGTTATCTTCTGACCGCCCCGAGCTTATCACTAAGCGCCGAAACGATATTCTCCATTTCCTTGTCGGCGATGTCGTCGGTAACGTCGTCATCTCCCGCGAACGTTATCGAGAACGACAGCGACTTCTTGCCGAAGCCGAGCTTTTCGCTCTCAAAGTGGTCAAACAGACGAACCTCCTTAGCAAGCGCGCTTGTCTTTGCTATTTCGTCCTCGATCTCCACGCAGAGCGTTTTCTTGTCGCAGATAAGCGAAATGTCGCGCTTTACCGTCGCCTTTCCGTTGTCGGCGGTGAAGCGTATCTCGCGCTTGTACAAGCCCTCGATAGCCGAGTAATTCAGCTCCGCGAGGATTATATTAAGGTCGTTTTTCTTGCCCTCCGCGACGTTCAGCCCCTCGATTATCTCATAACGGAGCTTGCCGAGCTGACCGATCTTTATGACCCCGGGGGCGACGCTCGCCTCGCAGTAGATGTCCGCGCAGATACCGGGGTGCAGCCAAGCCGCTTCTCCGCGCTCATAGCGGAATTTCAGACCGTTTACCGCCGCGAGATCCTCCAGCGTTTCCTTGACGGTGAAGAAGCTCTCGTCCGCGCCGTAAGCGCCTATGCAGAGCGTTTTCTGCTCGACGGGCTGTTCGGTCAACGGGAGCGACTTCGGCAGGTATACGTTAGCCAACTCAAAGAACCTGCCCGCGCCGTGGTCGGTCTTTACGTTGTCCGCGATAACGTTTATCATACAAGGTGCCATTACCGTGCGCATTATCGAGAGATTGTCCGTTATGGGGTTAAGAAGCTCGACTACGGTGCGGCGCGGGTCGTTCTCGGGGAGCATTATCATATCCAGCTCGCGGCGCGAATACATCGCGAGGGTCTGAACCTCGTAATAGCCCTCGGCGCAGAGGAATTTCTTCGCGGCGAGCTCCTTGCTCTGGAGGAACGAAAGTCCGCCGTTCGTTACCTTCGCGCTGTCAAGGAACGTCGGCACAACGTGCGAATATCCGTACTCGCGGATGACCTCCTCGGCGATGTCCTGATAATGCTCAACATCAGTTCTCCAGCGCGGCACGGTAACCGTGAGCGTTTCGCCGCTTTCCGTCACGCCGAATTGCAGCGATTTCAGAATACGCACGATCTCCGCCTGCGGAACTTCTATTCCCAGCACGGAATTTATCTTGCTTACGGTCACGTCGAATACCGTTCTGTTTGCGTCCTCGCCCGCGTTTACGTCGATATGGGTAGCGCCGACGGTCGCTATGCCGAGCGTCTGCACGAGATTGAGCGCTCTCGCCATTCCGCGCTCAACTCCGTACTCGTCAACGCCCTTTTCGTAACGCGCCGCCGCGTCGGTGTGCATACCGAGGGCGCGGGCGGTCTTGCGGACGTTGTCGCGGCGGAACTTCGCGCACTCAAACAAGACCTCGGATGTGGACGGCTTAATCTCGGAATTGAGACCGCCCATTACTCCCGCAAGTCCTACCGCCTTTACCTTGTCGCAGATAAGCAGATTGTCGGGCGTGAGCACGCGCTCCTTTTCGTCGAGCGTTGTGAGTTTTTCACCGTCCTTTGCGCGGCGAACGATTATCGACTTACCGTCAAGCGTGTCCATATCGAAAGCGTGCATAGGCTGACCTATTTCAAGAAGAACGTAATTTGTAACGTCGACAATAGCGTCTATCGACGAAAAACCGCACACCGAGAGCCTGCGCTTCATCCACTGCGGGCTTTCAAAATGCTTGACATCGTATACATAGTGACCGAGATAGCGCGGGCAGACGTCGGGCGCTTCGACGGTTATCGTGGTTTCGGGAGCGGTCTTGTCGGTGCATTCGTAGCTGTAATCGGGCTCCTTGAGCGGCTTTCCGAGGAACGCCGCGACCTCGCGCGCTATTCCGAGAACGCTCTGGCAGTCGGGGCGGTTCGCGGTTATCGAAATATCGAAAACGTAGTCGTCCAGTCCGAGCGTGGTTCGGATGTCCTCGCCGACCTTTGCGTCATCGGGGAGAATCAAAATTCCGTGAACCTCCGCGCCCTTTATCCAGTTTTCGTCAACGCCGAGCTCCTCGCCCGAGCAGAGCATTCCGTAGCTCATCATATCCGCCATTTTGCGCGGCGCGATCTCAATACCTCCGGGCAGCTTAGCGCCTACAACAGCGGCGGGAACTTTCGCGCCCTTGAACACATTGTCCGCGCCCGTGAGTATCACGTTGTCCGCGCCGAATTCTCCGCAATCAACGTGGCAGATATACAGGTGAGTGCCATCGTACTTCTCGATAGACGTTACCTCTCCGACAACTACCTTTTCTATATCCTTGCCGAGATAAATCGTCTCCTCGACCTCGAAGCCCGCGCCGAAGAGCTTGTCCTCAAGCTCCTGCGCTTGAACGTCTATATCGACATAATCCTTTAACCAGCTGAATAAGATCTTCATATTTCTCCCCCTTAACCCTTGAACTGCTGTAACAGATCGAGATTATTCTCAAAGAACAATCCCATATTCGGAATACCGTATTTCAGCATTGTAATGCGCTCTATGCCGATACCGAACGCCAGACCCGAATATTCCTCGGGGTCTATGCCGCAGTTTTCCAGCACCTTTTTGTTGACAACGCCGCCGCCGAGGACCTCTATCCAGCCCGTTCCCTTGCACAGCGGACAGCCATTGCCAGGGAGAAACTCTGTTTCTCTCGCGCACTCGAAGCAGCTAACGTCGACCTCTACCGACGGCTCGGTAAACGGGAAGTAGGACGGGCGCAGACGAGTCTTTGTGCCGCCGCCGAATATCTGCTGCACGAATCTGTCCAGCATACCCTGCAAGTCGCACAGCGTAATGCCCTTATCGACTACCAGACCCTCCATCTGCGAGAACATCGGCGAGTGCGTAGCGTCGCTGTCCGAGCGGAAAACCTTGCCGGGAACAAGAACCTTGATAGGCGGCTTTTTCGCGTCCATTGTGCGTATCTGTCCGGGGGAGGTGTGCGTTCTCAAAAGAAGATCCTCCGTCAGCCAGAAGGTGTCCTGCATATCGCGCGAGGGGTGATCCTTTGCGACGTTCAGTCTCGTGAAGTTATGATCGTCATCCTCGATCTCGGGACCCTCGTAGATATCAAAGCCCATACCCGCGAAAACCTCTATCATCTCCTGCTTGATGAGCGTTATCGGGTGCAGATTGCCGGGAGCGCGCTTTAACGCGGGCATTGTAACGTCCACGGTCTCGCGCTCGTAGCGGCGCTCCAGCTCGCGCTGCTTTATCTCCGCCTGCTTTGTCTGATACAGCTCCTGCGCCCACACGCGCACGTCGTTGACCGCCTTGCCGAAATTCGGCTTTTCCTCGGGCGGAACGCTCTTCATCTCTTTCATCAGCCCCGAGATAACGCCCGTTTTCCCGAGATAGCTCTGCCAGAACTCGGACAGCTGCGCGCCGTCCTTGACCTCCGCTATTTTTGCTTTTACCTGCTCCTTAATTTCACCGAAATCTTTCATATTTGCCCCTTTCTCAAAAAACAAAAAATCCGTCCCATAAATGGGACGGAATAATTATCCGCGGTACCACCCAAATTCGGAGCATACGCTCCGCGCTTAAAAACCTTAACGCGGTAAACACGACCTGCTTACTTTCTCGCAGGCAACTCCTATGCTGAAATTCACATTCCGCCCGACAGAGCGCTCTCAGCCCATAGACGCTCATTCTCTGAAATCGGTTTTCCGAAACGCTACTTACACATATTCACAGTCATTATCGGTATTATAACACTTTTTTCGAGGTTTGTCAAGTACTTTTAATACTTTTCCACAACAATTTGCTTCCATCGAAAACGCACCCGACCTCGCCGTTTGCCGAAAGCCACGAAAGATAGCTCCGCGCCGTCGAGCCTATGAGCTCGTACTGCATTAAATACAGCTTTATGCCGAATTCCGCGAACAGCTTTTCGATAAGCCCGTCTATCGTCAGCGGTGTTTCGAGTTTTCTTTTTATAACTTCGGCGACCTCGTGAACGTTGCGTATATTCTCCTCCGCAAGCTCCGCGATACTTGTCAGCGGCTCGGAATGCGACGGTATGAATAAGCTCCCCTCGAACGTTTTCAGCCGCTCGAGCGAGCGCAGATGCTCGGCAACGTCGTACAGAAACGATATTTTATACCGCTCGATAACGCTCTTATCGACCGCGCAGTCCGCCGTGAACCACACGCCGTCGCTCGTTTTAAACGCCGCCTGCTCGAAATCGTGACCGCCGACGCGTTCAAATGTAAGACCCTCGGGAAGCGCGTTTTCGGTCAGTTCCCCGCACTCGCACGGCTTTGCCATAACGAATTTGGAGCGCATTTCCCTCATCGGATAGCCGCCGAACAGCGTAACGGGCTGCAAATACGAATACCGCAGAACAGCCGCGCACACTCCCGGAGCATATATCTCGCAGCCCGTTCTCTCGCGGAGCGCCGAGCAGCCGCCCGTATGGTCGGCGTGAGAATGAGTGCAGAACACCTTTTCAAGCGTCCAGCCGCGCTCCGCGATCAGCCGAATTATCTCCTCCGCCGCGCCGCTGTCGCCGCCCGCGTCTATCAGGCTGCACCGCCCGCCGTATTCGTAAACTCCGATATTGGTCGGCGCGGCAATGTAATAGGTATTTTCTCCTACCTGTTTCAACTCATACATTTTTATCTGCCCTTATTTTAAATCGACTACGGTAACGCCCGCCTCGCCCTCGCCGTAAGCGCCGAGACGAAAGCTCTTTACGGGCATTCTGCGCAGCGCGGAATGTACCGCCTCGCGCAGCGCTCCCGTGCCCTTTCCGTGGATTATAACGACCTGCGAAAGCCCCGACATTATCGCGCTGTCGATAAACCGCTCGACCTCCATTACGCCGTCGTCGCCCATATATCCGCGAATATCCAGCTCCATTCCTCCGCGGCGGTTCATATTCGAGGTTACTGTTTTCTTTATCTTGCCGACAGACTGCTTAGGCTGCTCCTTCTTTTCGACAAGACGGAGATTTTTCGCGTTTGTTTTGACCCTCATAGACCCGACCTGAACATAGCACTGCCCCTGCATATTCGGCACGGAGAGCAGACTGCCCTCGCGCCCGGTATCGGCGAGCTTGACCGTATCGCCCTGCTTGAACGGGCGCGGCGGAACGTAATTCTCGAGCTTTTTCTCGATAACCGGGTTAGCCTCGTCCTGCAATTTATTCAGGCGGCTGCCGACCTTTGATTTAGCGTCGGAAAGCCCCTTGCGGAGCGCCTCCTTGTCCTTGACCTTTTTCAGCTCCTCAAGCTCGTTGAGCAGCATATTCGACTGCGTTCTCGTCTGCTCGATTATCGACATCGCGCGCTGACGAGCGTTTTCAAGCTCCTTTTCCTTTTGCGCTTCAAGCTCGGAGAGCTTCTGCTTCAATTCGCTCTCGGTGAGCTTGGCGTTGCGCTCGGAGACTGCGACGCTCTCGCGGAGCTGTTCAAGCTCCTTGCGCGACTGCTCCAACTGATCGATTATCTTCTCGAAACGGCGGTTCTCGGTGCTTACCAATTCCTCGGCGCGAGAAATTACATAGTCGCTCATTCCGAGCTTTTTCGTAATCGCGAACGCGTTGGACTTTCCCGGAACGCCGACGATAAGCCGATATGTGGGCTTGAGCGTTTCCACGTCGAACTCGCACGAGGCGTTTTCCACGCCGTCCGTTTCGAGCGCGAACATCTTGACCTCCTGATAATGCGTAGTGGCAAGCACTTTCGCGCGGTAACTCTTCAACTGCGTGAGTATCGACACGGCAAGCGCCGCGCCCTCTACGGGGTCTGTTCCGCTGCCAAGCTCGTCTATCAGCACGAGCGAATTCTCGTCCGCCGCGTCGATTATCTTGATAACATTAGTCATATGCGAGGAGAACGTCGACAGGCTCTGCTCAATGCTCTGCTCGTCGCCGATATCGACGTAGATACGGTCAAAGCAGCCGATGACCGAGCCGTCGCCCGCGGGTATCATAAGCCCGCACTGCGCCATTAACGTAAGCAAGCCCACCGTCTTTATCGCGACGGTCTTGCCGCCCGTGTTCGGTCCCGTGATGATAAGACAGTCGTACTTCTCGCCGATCTCCACGCTTATCGGTACGGCGAGGTCGCGGTCAAGCAAGGGGTGACGCGCGTTGTTGAGAATGACCTTGGGCTGCTCCACGATCTTCGGCGTTATCGCGCGCATTCTCGCGCCGAGATTCGCCTTGGCGAAGTACAGCTCGAGTATCTGCGACAGTCTGAAATTCTCCGCGATAGCCGCCGAATTCTCGCCGACCTCCGCGGACATCTCGCGCGTTATTTTTTCGATCTCCGCCTGCTCGCGCGCTTTCAGCACGCGTATCTCGTTGTTCGCCTCGACAACGCTCATAGGCTCGATAAAGAACGTCTGCCCCGTCGCCGAGGTATCGTGAACGAGACCCGGGACGTCGTTTTTATGCTCGCTGCGGACGGGCACGACATAACGCCCGTCGCGGATAGTCACGACCGCGTCCTGCAAGTAGGAGCGCGTGTTCTTGTTCTTTATCATGCTGTCGAGCTGCTCACGGATATTCAAACCCTGACGTGTAATGCGCTTGCGTATCGAGGCAAGCTCCGCGCTCGCCGCATCGGACATCTCCTCCTCGGAGAGAATGCTCTCGGAAATGCGCCGCTCCAGCGCCTTGACGGGAACAAGACCGCGGAAGTACTCCGCGATAGAGCTCTCCATATTCTCGCACTGCGAGAACCAGTCGCACAGCGCCGCCGTTTCGCGGAGCACCGCCGCCGTGTCCAGCAGCTCGCGGAACGACAGCATACTGCCCGTCTCCGCGCGTTTGAGCGAGCCCGAGATGTCCTTTATCTTGCGAAACGCGGGCGTGCCGAATTTCGCGGACAGCGTGAACGCGTCGTCCGTTTTTTTCAGCTCCTCCGTTATCGCCGTAAAGTCCGTGACGGGCTTTAATTTTAACGCGCTCTCGCGGCAGCCGTCGCTTACCGTCTGCTCCGCGAGAAGCTCCAGTATTTTGTCAAGTTCAAGTTTTTTGTAATATTTATTCATAATCGATACCTCATTTGTATTTTCCGCATGATTTACATTCGCTGTCATTTTTTACATTTATGTAACCACAGCGTTCACAGCGCCATTCCTTTGAATCCACAGCGCCGTACCTTTTCTTGTAAATTTGTTTAAGCCGCATATCTCTCGGTTTTTTTCTGCCTATCACAAGCTCCGAGATGATAAGCATAAGCAATGCGGCAAACAGCAATCCGAATCCAAGAAAATTCCTTGTGAAGATCATTAACTGTCCAAATCCCTCCGCGCCTGCAACAAATACCCGCAGTTCCTTTGGGTTATTGGATATAATTTCGGTAACGCCGTAAGCCAGTATAAGGAGTGCCAACGCTCCCATAGCCGCTATCGGGAAAAGTCCGTAATACTCTATCGGCTGAAAAATTGATTTTTCATTCCAATGCCCGATCATTACCGACATCACGGGCTTGACCGTATATCCCGAAACAAGCCGCACTATTCCCCTTACGCAATATGCCAGATGCACCGCGTAAGCCGCCGCTATCGTTATCTGCGCCGCTTTATAAAATATCCCCGAGACCTTTCCCGATTTTCCGCCGCGTTTTAAGCGCTCCTCAAAGCTTATCGGCACAAGCGGCTCACCGCAGGTGGGGCAGTTTCCTTTACATCTGCCCATTGTCGGTTCAAAGCATTTCGAGCAGTATTCCGTTTCAAAAGCGTCCTGATTTGACATACCTCTCATACCAACCCTTTATAATACTCCAACGCGGTAAAAGTACGCTCCGTCCGATACAGAAAATAATCCTCCGTTATCGCCGAGAGCTGCTTTTCCGCCGCGCCGCTCACCGAGAACTTAAAGCACCTCTCAAGCGGCGAGAACACCGCGCACCGCATGGCGAACAGCGTTTCGGGATACAGCAGAACATTCTCGCCGCCGTAATCCGTGTTGAAGCAGTCCTTGCAGAGCAGTATCGCCTTTCGCGGAAGAAAATACATTCCGCGCCCGCACTCGTATTGTCCGCAGTTGTCGCAGGCTACCAGATTGGGCACAAAGCCGAGCATTGAGCTGTAACGGAGCTCAAACGCGCTCTTGACCGCGTTCAGCGAGCGACACTCCCCCGCGTGAAGTATCTCGTACAGCGCTATCGCGAAAAATCTGACTACGCTGTCGCGCGAATTTTCCGCCTGGACCTGCTCGCTCGGAGTGCAGTACTTCACCGCCTGCGCGAAATACGACGCGAGCGCGAGCTTTCCGATATCGCTGCCCAGCTCGTGGAACCCGAATTTCGGCTTTGCGGAGTTGACCGTATACCGCAGCTTGTTCTTGTTAAGGCAGAACGTCGAGTACGAAAACAGCGCCGCGGACGACAGTAGATTGCTGTTTATCTTCTTCGCCCCGTGAGCGGTCGCCTCGACTACTCCCTGCTCGTCCGTCAGTATGTCGATAAAGCAGCTGTTCTCGCCTATCTCGCGCCGACCTATCACTATACCGTCGTAGGTTACAAGCACACTCTCACCTCTGTATCTTCTCGATAAACTTCGCCACACCGTCGTTGTCGTTGGTATCGGTGACGAACTCTGCCGCCTTTATCTCGGGGAGCAGAGTGCCGTCAAAGACTATCAGTCTGTACATAAAAACTCCTTTCGGTCGGAAAGCGGTACATTTTAACTATTATACCACTATTCGACCGAAAGGTCAAGGGTTATTCGGTTAAATTTTAATTTGACAACTCGGATTTAAATCAAACCTCCGCCTGAATCAAACTGCCGAAATTTCTTTCATCCTGAAAAATCCCGTACACATACGCCGAGCTTTCAAGATACAAACCCGTTTCGACATCGGAAAGCTTGTCAAAAGTCTGTGAATTGTAAAAGATCCGCATAGCTTCATCGTATTCGATGTGCTGATCGTTGACTATATATTCAATAATATCTTGAATACTGTATTCTATCAGCTGATCTTTTTTCGTCATTTTAAAACGCCTTCTTTCTTCAAAAGCCGTATCGCTCTTTCGGTGTGAAATGAATATTGGCTTGTGACTTCTTTAAATGTCATTCCTTTTATCAATGCGTCAAAGGAGATCAGCTCATTCTGATATTGCCGAAAAAGCATAGTCATATCATCATCGGCAACCGGACCGCAAACTATATCGTACTTACAGTCGAAATTGCAGTCGCCGCTCCCGAAATCCGTAAAGAATTTATTCCTGTTATTCATTACAAACAACGCCCAGCTTTCCGAGGGAATGCCGCCGAAATCCTTGACGTTTAAACCGTCGGACTGCATAAAATCATCATCGATTTTGTAAATGTTAACAACGGGCTTGCCACCGTATATCCTCGCGACACGCTTTGCCATTTTCTGCGCTTGTTCGGGGAACTCGGTAGTATAAAATCCTCTGCCGAAATCCTTGTACGGACGGCACAGCGCAAGATCAATCGATTGAATATCAATATTTGTTCCGTGGTATAGCGTCATGTGAGGGTTCCTCCGTTTTGTTCGCAGATCATCAGCATATCATCAAGCGCGTCATCCAGTGACAGAGTATGCTCAATGTCGTAGTTTTCTTTTAAAAAATCTATTGCTTTATGTTCAAACAGAAAACCGAATGCTTCTTTCATTCCCATACCGTGCTTTCTTGCAAACTCGCTCACACAAGCAACGGTGTAATTTATCTGTTTTCTTTGTTCGCTCATAATTGACATCCTTTCAAGGTGTTTATCCCTTAAAAAAATCCTTCCCAAGCACCTCTTCAAACCTTGGCTTTATCCCGATCTTCTCATCAAGATGTCCGTAATTCTGCGCAATATCAAAGCCCGGCATATTGTTCGCTTCCAGAAGGATCGGACCTTCGGGCGTTACCGCAACGTCCCAGCCGAGATATCCCATGTTCGGGAACTTTTCCGAAGCCCTTTCAACAAGCCCGACAGCCTCGTTATAATACGGTATTTCAAAGCCGATAAACGAGGTACCGGTAAACGGGTGAGGCTCGTAAAACTCCCCCGTCTCCGAGCAGTAGGCGGGCTTGCGGATAACACCGTCCTCATCGATGGGGCAGTACATTCCTCCGCTGCAAATATTGTCGACGCATTTCTTTCCGTCAGACATTCTCAGCATCGCGTACATAAGGTGAAGCTCGCCGTTTTGGTAAAGCGTAACTATCCTCAGCGTGTTTACCGACGAGCCCGCAAGCGAGCTCATTTTATCGTGCTGGATTATCTCCTCCTCGACCATAAGCTGACCGTTCTTCATAAGCCGCTCATACAGTCCGTCAAGATCGGCGCTCTCGAGCGCTATCTTCTCAACGTTCGTTCCGCCGCACCCGTCCACGGGCTTTGCAAAAATACAGCTCTTTCCGCCGCAGAAGCTCTTGAAATCCTCCCTTGAAGCGTCCCGGAGGTCAAGCCATTCGCGCCCCGCAAACTCCGAAAACGCCTTGTTGAACTTGCCCTTGTCATAAAAAATATCAAAAACCTCGCGGGAATTCAGTCTGCTCGACAAAATGATATTGTCGTTCATAGTCAGAAAAGTCAGCCGCTGTTTTCCGCGGACGTTCGCGAAGCCGAAGCAGTGATAATCCGAATACCCCATTTTAAAGCGGAATATGCACCATGTCATATCAAAAAACAGCCAGACGCGGTTTTTTCCGGTCTCCTTGTGGATAAGACCGATATGCATAAACATTTTTTTAATGCTGCCGCCCGTCAGCCGCCTAAAAAACACGCTTGTTTTGTTCGTCATATCTTTTCCCCGTTTCATTTTTTTAATATCCCCTTGCTTACATTGACGGAAAATTTTCGGAAAAGTCACATTCTCGAAAAAGAAACAGGTATGATGTGTGATATATTACGATTGGAGATCATCTTTTATTATACGACATCGACTTGTAAAAAAAAGAAATTTTTTCCGATAATTATGTGAAAATATTGTGTAGCGGATATTTCACAATAATTTGTCGAAAAAAGGATCATCTTCCGTTTTTGAAAAAGTCGTCGCCGAGAACGTTCTTGAATTTCGGGAGCACGCCGACCTTGTTGTCGATGTGTCCGTAATTCTGGCACATATCGTAGCTCGGGAGCGTGTTCCCCTCGACCAGCACGGGCTTGTCCGGAGTTATCGCGACGTCCCACCCGATATAACCGACCTGCGGATATACCGCCGCCGCGCGTTTGCAAAGCTCCACCGCCTCGTCAAAGAGCGGTATCTCAAAGCCCTCGAACACCGTTTTCGTGAACGGATGCGCGGCGTAATACTCGCCCGTCGCGTCGCAGAACGCGGGTTTGCGGATAATTCCGTCGTCGCATATAGAGATGTACATTCCGCCGCTGCATATATTGTCAACGCAGTTCTCGCCGTTGCTCATGCGCACAAGCGCGTACATAAAGTGCGCGGTATCGTTGCGGTACAGCGTTACGATACGGATTGTGTTCACCGACGACGGCGACAGCAGATTCATCTTCTCGTGCTGCACCAGCTCGTCCTCGATAAGATACTGCTTGTTTTCGCAAAGCCGCCCGTACAGCGCCGCGAAATCGGTATCCGCGGTTATCTCCTCGCGCGAGATACCGCTTCCGCCGAAGTCGTTGGTGTGCTTTGCGAATACGGTTTTCTTGCCCTCGCAGAATTTTTTCAATTCCTCCGCTCCGACATTGCGCAGGTCGATAAAATCCCGCCCGATATACTCGCGGAATTGCCCGTTGAACTCCGCCTTATCGTCGAAAAAGTGAAAAAACTCGCGCGAATTAAGGCGGTGCGAGATCGCGGAATTATCGTTCATAGTCATAAAGGTGCGACGCTTTTTGCCGTGTATCAGCGCGAACCCGAAAACGTGATAATCCTGATACCCCACGCCGTAACGGAAAATGCACCATATCATATCGAAAAACATCAAAAAACGGTTAGCGCCCGTTTCCTTATGGATAAGCTCTATCTGCTTGAACATTCGTTTGAAGCTCCCGCCGAAAAGCCGTCTGAAAAATATTTTTATCTTGTTCATTTGTACGCTCCCCAAAAATACTCCTGTTTGTTATTATAGCATTTTATCGCGAATTTTGCAAGTATATTTGTGAAAAAAAGCAGACCGCCCCGAAATCTCGGGGCGACCATTATTAAGTTACAGCAGCCTATCAATATCACGCCGCGAATAAATTATTCTCTCAATGCAGATCGTTTCGGCAGCGTCATTGATAAGATAAAAAATCGTGTAATTACCGACATTAAAAAATCTTAAACCGCGGCTTTTCCACGGCTCGGACTGCCATACCTTATGCCGTTTCGGAAAGACCTTCAATTCGGAAATACTTTCCCTGATCTGAGTAACGACCTCCGTCGCTGTTGCCCTCATACCGATAACGTCCGCAATATAATCGAAAACAGCATCAAGGTCGATTAACGCTTTTTGAGTGTAAATTATTTTCATATGCCGAATTTCTCCCGCATATGCTTGTTGACCTCTTCTTCCGTGAACACTCTTCCCGCGCGGATATCTTCTTCCGCCTCCTCGAGCATTGCGTTAAGCTCGGCACGGTTTTTCGGAAACACGGACGCGGGCGGCTCAACCGTTATACGGTGCTCAAAAAGCGCCACAAATCCCGCAAGCTCCTCGTCGGTCAGCTGATCGAATATCATCTGCGCGCGTTCTCTCGTGCTCATATAACCAACTCCTTATAAAACACGGATTTTACAATATAATTGTTATATTTTAATTGTAACACACTTTACTGCAAATGTCAATGATTTATTATGAAAAAGGGGCTGCCGAATCGACAGCCCCAAAGAAAAGGGAGCGGGATATTTTCGGTCGAAAGCCGACGGCAAACCCGCCGAACCTTGACCGCATTATACGTTGAACAGCAGCTCGTCGTAGGTCGGGTACGGCCAGTACTCCTCGCCGACGATGGTCTCCAGTTCATCCGCGACGGCGCGCAGGCTCTGCATATCCGCGAATACCTCGTCGTGATAGTAACGCGCCTTTTTCTCCGCGTCCTCGATGGACTGCGCCTTTACGACAGCGTCGGACAGCGCGTGAGCCTTGTCGTTGAGCGCGATCGTAAGCTCGTTGACCTTCTTCGCCATTTCGGTCTCGACGGTCGGCTCTACGCCGAGCGCCTTCTTGCTTGCCGCGATATCGCAAATATCCTTCGCGAACTTCATTACCGCGGGCAATATCTCCGTCTTAGCCATATCAGCGGCGGTGAGCGCTTCTATGTTGATGACCTTTGAGTAATTCTCGAGAAGGATCTCCTGTCTTGCGTGAAGCTCTACCTCGCTGTATACGCCGAACTTCTTGAACAGGTCGATATTCTTCTGCGCGGTAATGCACGGGATAGCGTCTACCGTGGACTTGAGGTTCGGCAGACCGCGCTTCTCGGCTTCTACGGGCCATTCGTCGCCGTAGCCGTTACCGTTGAAGATAACGCGCTTGTGCTCCTTGATGGTCTTAACAAGCAGGTCGTGGAGCGCTTCGTTGAACTTTTCGGGAGCAACGCCCTCCAGTTCGTCCGCGAACTCGGTAAGCGAATTAGCGACGATAGTATTCAAGATCGTGTTAGGACCCGCAACGTTAAGGTTAGAACCTACCATTCTGAACTCAAACTTGTTGCCCGTAAACGCGAACGGAGAGGTTCTGTTTCTGTCGGTACTGTCCTTGGGGAACTCGGGAAGCGACGACACGCCGACGTTGAACATCTGCTTGCCCGCGCCGGTGTACTCCTTGCCCTCGACAAGCGCGTCAACGACTGCCTGGAGCTCCTCGCCGAGGAATATCGAGATGATAGCGGGAGGCGCTTCGTTCGCGCCGAGACGGTGGTCGTTGCCCGGACTTGCCACGGACATTCTCAGCAGGTCGGAATACTCGTCGACAGCCTTGATTATCGCCGCGAGGAACGTGAGGAACTGCGCGTTCTGCATAGGCGAACGTCCGGGATTGAGCAGGTTCTGACCGTCGTCGGTGGACAGGCTCCAGTTATCGTGCTTGCCCGAGCCGTTTATACCCGCAAAGGGCTTCTCGTGGAGCAGACATACAAGGTCGTGCTCGAGAGCTATCTTCTTCATAAGCTCCATAGTGAGCTGGTTCTGGTCGGTCGCGAGGTTTGCGGGCGCGAATATCGGCGCGTTCTCGTGCTGAGACGGCGCGACCTCGTTATGCTTGGTCTTGGATGTAATGCCGAGCTTCCACAAATGCTCGTCGAGGTCTTTCATATAATCGGCAACGCGCTCCTTGATAGAACCGAAATAGTGGTCGTCGAGCTCCTGACCCTTGGGAGCGGGAGCGCCGAACAGCGTTCTGCCCGTGAAAATAAGGTCTTTTCTCTTATCGTAAGTAGCCTTGTTTACGAGGAAGTACTCCTGCTCCGCTCCGACGGTCGCAACAACGCGCTTGGTCGTCTCGTTGCCGAACAGGCGGAGAATACGGACAGCGGCGTCGGAAACAACGTCCATAGAGCGCAGAAGAGGGGTCTTTTTGTCAAGCGCCTCGCCCGAATACGAATAGAACGCGGTAGGAATGTACAGCGAGCCTTCCTTTACAAACGCGTACGAGGTCGGGTCCCATGCCGTATATCCGCGCGCCTCGAACGTTGCGCGAATACCGCCCGACGGGAAGCTCGACGCGTCGGGCTCGCCCTTGATAAGCTCCTTGCCCGAGAACTCCATGATAACCGTGCCGTCGCCCATCGGCGAGATAAAGCTGTCGTGCTTTTCGGCGGTGATGCCCGTCATCGGCTGGAACCAGTGCGTATAGTGGGTCGCGCCCTTTTCTATCGCCCAGTCCTTCATTGCCGCCGCAACTACGTCGGAGATCGAACTGTCAAGCTCCTTGCCCTCCGCGATAGTCTTTTTCAGCGCCTTGAAAACGTTCTTCGGCAGGCGCTGCTTCATCGTCTCCTCGTTGAACACGTCAATGCCGAACTGGTCTACAACATTAAATTTCTCTTCCATTGTCCCTTTCCTCCACATAAATTTAAATAAAAAACGGCGTTCTGAGCACAGTTCACCCGTACACGAAACGCCGTTGTTTCTTACAGTTATTATTATAACCGATTTTTCCTTATTTGTCTACTGCCTTCCTGCACAAAAAATCATTTTTTATTCGGAGATTTTTCGGCATTCTGCACAATAAATTGCAATTCCGCATCTCAAAAAAATTCTTTTTGAGAGCTTATCCGAGAATTTTTCTCCGAATTCTGCAAGTTGGCACATTCGCTCTTTCACACGGTTATGCGCAGCAGCCGCAGACGATCACCTCGCCGCGCGAGTTTTCGTCGTCGCGGATGATCTCGCCAACGCTCGGCGCGCAGATACGCCCCGAAAGAGGATTTTTAACGCTCACTATCGGCGTTGTTACGCACGCCTCGACCTCGGATTTTTCAAAGCTGAGGTTGGTATCGGTCATCTCGCAGTTTACGAGCTTTAAGCCCTTGCAGTAGCAAAGCGGCTGAGTGCCCGAGATCTTGCAGTTCTCAAAGGTGACGTTCTCGCAGTACCACGCGAGGTATTCTCCCTTGACGACCGAATTCCTCACAACAACGTTTTTCGCGTGCCAGAACGCGTCTTTCGTATCGAAAACGCAGTTCTCGAACGTGGAATTTTCGATATACTGGAACGAATATTTTCCCTTGAAATTCACGTTTTTAAACCGCAGATCGGACGAGCGCATCATAAAATACTCGCTCTCGGCGGTGCAGTCGGTCATTTCAATACCGTTCACCGACCAGCCGAACTCGGGGGAGATTATGTCGCAATCGCGCATTACAACATTTTCACACTCGCGGAGCGCCTTTATGCCGTGCAGCCGGGTATCCGTTATCTCGATACCGCGCGAATACCACAGCGCCGCCCTGCAAAGCTCGGTCATTTCCGAATGCGAGATCTTCAGATTGTCATCGTGCCAGAACGGATAACGCAAATTAAGAAAGCAATTCTCCGCCGTAACGTCCCTGCACTCCTTGAACGCGCTCTCGCCGTCCGCGGGACCGTCAAATCTGCAATCCCGAACGATAATGCCGCGCTCGCCGTACAGCGCTCTTTCCTCGTCGAAGGTCTGATTTGAAATAGTTTTCATATTGAACTCTCCCGAAAACGTTACTTATTAAACATATCCTTGATCTTGTTCAAGAACGTCTTGCGCTTCTCGTAATTCTTCTCGTCAAGCGTTTCCTCAAAGGCTTGCAGAGCTTCTTTCTGCTTCTTGCTGAGGTTCTTGGGAACTTCTACGTTTATTCTGACCATTTGATCTCCCCTGTCGCCCTCGGAGCGCTGGAGCTTCTGAACGCCCTTTCCGCGAAGTCTGAACACCGTTCCCGGCTGAGTTCCCGCGGGAACGTTATAGCTCACCTTGCCGTCGATAGTCGGCACCTCTATCTCCGCGCCGAGCGCCGCCTGCGAATAGGTTATCGGGAAATCTATCCAGATATTGTAGTCCTCGCGCTCGAAAACGGGGTCTTTACGAACCGAAATGCGCACCTTGAGGTCGCCGCGCGAGCCGCCGTTTGAACCCACGCTTCCCTGTCCGCGGACGTTGAGGGTCATTCCGTCGTCGATACCCGCCGGCACCTTGACGGAAACGGTTTTCTTCATCGCCGTCTTTCCCGAACCGCCGCACTTCGCGCACGGGCTTTCCACTATCTTGCCCTTGCCGCCGCACTTCGAGCAGGCTCTCTGCGACTGCATCATACCGAACATACTGCGCTGCTGAACCGTAACAAATCCCCTGCCCTTACAATCGGGACAGGTCTTTGTGCTCGTGCCCGCCTTTGCGCCCGTACCGTTGCAGTCGGGACAGTCCTCCGTGCGGTTTATCGTTATATCGTGCGAAACACCCTTGCACGCCTCCATAAACCCGATCTCGAGCTGCACCGCGATGTCCGCGCCGCGCCGCGGAGCGTTCGGATTAGACGCGCGTCCGCCGCCGAAGCCGCCCATACCGCCGCCGAAAATGTCCGCGAAGATGTCGCCCAAGTCCACGCCCTCAAATCCGCCCGTGAAATTAGCTCCGCCGCCGTAGCTCGGGTCAACGCCCGCGTGACCGAACTGGTCGTACTTGGCGCGCTTTTCGGGGTCGCTGAGCACCTGATTTGCCTCGTTGACCTCCTTGAACTTCGCCTCGGC
The DNA here is from genome assembly GCA_014799395.1 of Oscillospiraceae bacterium. Lineage (GTDB taxonomy): Bacteria > Bacillota > Clostridia > Oscillospirales > Ruminococcaceae > CAG-115. Next base: position 30,276 of record JAAVID010000106.1, read on the forward strand.
TTCGGGATCGTCGGGGTTAAGGTCGGGGTGATACTGCTTAGCCAGCTTGCGGTACGCCTTTTTTATCTCCGCGTCGGTAGCGCCCTTCTGAAGCCCCAGCACCTCGTAATAGTCTCTTTTCTCTGCCATACTTTATCCTCTTATTCTATGTTATGTTGATCAATCGTACAGATCGGGATCGACCATCGGAACGATAAGCTCGCAGACCTCGCCGCTCTCGTCAAAGCCCCAGAAGCTCCGATAAAAGCCGTCGCCGAAACCCGAGCTTATCTGCACCATACGCCCGCCGCTGTCGGGGTTCGTCCACTCTATGAAGTCGCCGCCCTCGCGCTGATACGCGGGCAGTTTTTCAAAGCTCTCGGCGAAAAACGCCGCAAAGTAATCATCATAATGATTTTTCCCCGCGTTTTCCTTATGCCACTTTTCGAGGAACTCCGCGTAATTTTTCGCTCCGTTCGCGTCGATAAAGCACATCATTCCCGCGTCTACGGGGAAGCCGTGCATAACGCCGTCGCTCGCTTTAAACGCCGCCGTCTCCTCCTCGGACTCCGCAAGCTCGTAGCGAACAGCCCTTGTGTCCTTTATTTTGAGCCGAGCCGTACACATTCGTATACCTATATAATTATGGCGGCATATCGACACCTCGGCGGGATAGCTGCCTTTCGGTATTCCGCGTTTAAGTACGGGCGCTATAACGTGATCGCCGTACATATAGCACAGCGGGTCCGCAACAACGACCTTTCCGCTCGGCACGTCCACCGTGCCGACCGTGAGGAAAAAGCGCGTTTCGGTCTTGACGAACTGCCGCGCGATTTTTTCAACGTCGACCTCGGACTGCGAGATGTACTTCAGATTTTTCTCGAAAACCGCCTGTATCCGTTCCCTCGCGTTGAATTGAAGAATAAAATCGATCATCTTGAATGCCAGCTCGACCGCCTCGTCCTTGTCGGACGGGAACTCGTCAAAACCGCTGAAAACCGCGGTGCAGTCGGTGCTTTCCTCATCGGGGAAACCACCCGCGATACCGATAAGGTACTTCCCGAGCGCGCTCTTCTTGAACTTAAACACAAAGAAGATCAGATCGCCGTTCTGGTCGTCCTTTAACGCAAACGCAAAATCGATCTTCTTAGGCGGCTTGCCGTCCATTTCGTCTCTTTCGGAGAGCCATTCGCACAATGCCTTTTGCGCGATGTCTTTCTGTTTTTCGTTCATAAAAAAACCTTTCAAAATCGGCAAATACACCGCGGATTTACGCGGTGTACAAGCCTTAAATAATTACTTCTCGGTGAATTCAACGTCTACCGCGCCGTCGTCATTGCCGCCGTTATCCTCGGGAGCCGCTCCGGCTGCGCCCGCAGCGCCTGCCGCATTGGGATCGCCGCCGTTTGCCTGGTAAACCTTACCGGCTACCTCGTAGAACGCGTTCTGGAGCTCCTCCTTGGCTTTCTTGATAGCCTCGATGTCCGTGCCCTTGAGCGCCTCCTCGAGAGCCGCGATCTTCGGCTCTACCTTTTCCTTGTCCTCTGCGGTTACCTTGTCTCCGAAATCGGTCATAGACTTCTTCATCTGGTAAACCATAGAATCCGCTTCATTGCGCGTGTCTACGTCCTCCTTGCGCTTCTTGTCCTCCGCCGCGAACGCCTCCGCTTCCTTGACCGCCTTGTCAATATCGTCCTTGCTCATATTCGTGGAAGCCGTAATGGAGATGTGCTGCTCCTTGCCCGTGCCGAGGTCCTTTGCGGATACGTTTACGATACCGTTTGCGTCAATATCGAACGTAACCTCGATCTGCGGGATCCCGCGGGGAGCGGGAGCGATACCCTCCAGACGGAAGTTGCCTATGGACTTGTTGTCCTTCGCGAACTCGCGCTCGCCCTGGAGTACGTTTACGTCAACGGACGGCTGATTGTCCGCGTAGGTCGTGAACACTCTGCTCTCCTTGGTCGGGATAGTGGTGTTGCGCTCGATCATTCTCGTGCAAACGCCGCCCGCGGTCTCGATACCGAGCGACAGCGGAGTAACGTCGAGCAGTACTATGCCCTGTACTTCCTTATTCAATACGCCGCCCTGAATGGACGCTCCGATAGCAACGCAC
>JAAVID010000107.1 GCA_014799395.1 Oscillospiraceae bacterium
AAGCCCGTTATTTACACGTCAAATCTGCCGCTGGAGACGTTCAAGCATTCCGACGATATACGTTGCGCGAGAATTTACGACCGTGTTCTGGAGCGGTGCTATCCCGTGGAGTTCCGCGGGGTGAGTAGACGGAAACGGGAAGCTCGGCGCGGGTTTGAGGAAATGACGAAATTATTGGGGGTGAATTGATATGGATAGGTTGACAAATAAATCAAAATGCCTTATCGGAGAGCATTATGGGCTGAAATGCATGAACAATGAAAACTACTCTCCGTATGTAGCAGCCCCAAGGGAAATAAGCTGCAATGACTATTGCAACATTACGGAAGCGGGTGCCTGTTTAAAGTGTGGAATTCAAGCGGCATTTGATAAGCTCGCCGCTTATGAGAACACGGGGCTTTCACCCGAAGAAGTAAACGACATGCTGAAAATACGCACTGAAAGGATCTGACAATAATGGAAGAGATTAAACTCAAGCCGTGTCCGTTTTGCGGCGGTGAGCCAATGTATACTATGGTAAATCATGGTGAAGGTGGTATGGTTTACTGTACGAAATGCGGAATTTGTACCACATCGGTTTTAACCAATGTTCCATACACCACATATAAAGCCGCCACTGCCGCGTGGAATAGGCGCGTAAACGAAAAAGACGGAGGATATATGATACATTCTGTTAAATGCCACCCGGACTACTTCAAGTCGCTGAAAGACGGTACGAAAACGTTTGAGGTGCGCAAAAAAGACCACCTTTATGAGGTCGGAGATCATCTCGCGATCAATGAGTTTGTTCCGAATTCGCAGGTCGACCCGTACAGTATGAACGACGGACTACGGCAGACAGACGGTGGATTTTATACGGGAGACAGCTTGCTGTATAAGATCACCTACATTCTGGACGATACCGAGTATTGCAAGGACGGAATGGTTATTCTCGGACTTGCGCGGTGCGAAATATAATATAAGCGTGACCGCATATCGGTCACGCGCTTAATGCGGCTATCCAACGGATAACGGTTGCAAGCCCGTATAAACGCAGAGCAAGCGAAAATTGAAAAACATTAGAGGAGGATTTTTATGACTAAATTTAAAAAATTATCAAAGTCTCGCGGCGTGACTATCCCGAAAGATATTGCGGCGCACTTGGACTTTGACGCGGGAACGACAGTCGATCTGACGGCGGCGGACGGTAAGCTGATCATATCCAAGCACGTCGACACCTGCCGCTTTTGCGGCGGCGCGGATAACATCAAGCGGTTCGGCGACGTTTTCGTTTGCCCCGTTTGCGCGGCGCGGCTGTACAAGGAGGTGTGCGGGTAATGTCGGAGAACCCCGAAATCATCAAAAAAGTCAAGGAGCTGAGCGCGGTCAAGGTGCAGATCGCCAAGCTCAACGAGCGAAAAAAGGAATTGGAGGCTTTTTTCCTTGAACGCGGTAACAAGGACGTTGCTGACACCAAATACAAATCCCATACATATGCCGACGAGAAAAGCCAAGCGGCGGTAACGTATACCGAAGCGCAGTCTCTTGAGATAACCGCTCCGAATTACCTCAAACAGGCGCTCGGAGAAAACGTTTATAATGACGTTTTCGAGGAAAATGTTACTACCGAGGTCAAACCGAAAAACAAAGATATTGAGCGTATGATTATCGGTATTTTTACCGAGGGATTTATAAAATCCTTGCCCAAAGACGTTATCGCGCAGATACCCTGCGATGAAAAAGCAAAGGCGGCGCTCGCGAAAAAGCTCAAGGGAGCGAAGTTCGAGACCGACCGGGACAATCTGATGAAGCTCGGCGGATTGTCCGAAGCCGACGCGGGAGACTACGCGTATATGTTCGCGGAAGCGGTCGTCTGGCAAACGCTCTGCCGCGTCGCAGAAATGTCCGGGGCGGACAAGGACGCTATAATCCACAGCATAAACCTCGGCGTTTCCGTGGACAGCTCGACAAAAATATCGGTGACATAAATGGCAACGGGAAAGCAAATACAAAGGATATACGCGCTGGGAGATCAATGCGGACTGCTCGACCGCGAACTCGGCTCGGAAGATAATCTGCACCTCTGGATAAAGCAGTGGTCGCAAAAGGATCACATCTCGGAGCTTACGGAAAAGCAAGCGGATTTCATAATTGCGCGGCTGATCGACTATAAAGAGCACGTTTGCCCCGAGAAACCCACGGAGATCGAGCATATAACGGGCGAACAGCAAAGCCTGTGCTTTCGGCTGGCGTATAAGCTGGCGCAGCTCTCGCCGTCCGAGGTCGAGGTTCGAGAACGTCTGCGCGGTCTGATCTGCAAGGTCACCGGGAGAAATATCCGCGCCGACGGAGATATTTTCTATAAGGTGTCGCGCGATGAGGGCTCGCGTATCATTGAAATGCTGAAGCGTATAATCCGCTCGGAAGAACGCAAAAAGAAACGGGGTGATGAAAATGCCGATGTCTGATTTAGTCCTGCTGTCGCACCTTAACGAGGAACAGCAAGCGGTTGTTGATGTTATAGGAATGGATAATTACCGCGCTCTGATGGACGTTTACGGCGGAGACCGGATATGGATACCAAAAGCGCGATCGCTTATCCCCACATCGGAGCTTGCCGATTATATCCGCCGCCGCAAACAAGACGGCGACAGCAACGAGCAGATCGCGCACGATCTGGAGATCACGGTATCGGACGTGCGAAAGCTCGCGTCTAAATAAAACCTTGAGCCGCATTGCGCGGCTCTTTTTTTGTGCCGTAAAACCGCGCACAATTTCACGCATAAAATCACGTTGTACATTTTTAATTTTTTATGGTACAATTCGGTTATAACAAATATTTTTCGGTGGTGATCATATGGATTTTGACGCGGTATTTAATATCGTTATTTCTGCGGGAATGGGCGTTATTGTATTTTTTCTGAAATATTTTTTCGACAAGCTGAACAGCCGCGCAAGCCGCGCGGAGCTTAACGAATTAAAAGAAAAAATCGAGCATGCCGACGACAAATATGCGAGCAAGTCCGAGTTGGACGAGTTAAAAAAGCAAATCGATAAAATTGAAACCAACATAGATTTTTTAAAAGAAAACACGGTACGCAACGGAGATTTTGTACGCATGATGACAAGGCTTGAAAATAAGATCGACGATCTGAAAAAGGAGTGAGCAAACGTTGGAAAACAGAACAAACGCGGAGGAATTGCGCCGCTCGGCTTTTCGCAGAAATAATCGTACCGTGCTGCAGACGATAAATGTAATGCGCGAGGATTATACGCCGCTGGAAAGCGTTGCGGACGCGCTGGAAAACACTATCGAGCTTGCCGACGTTACGGACTGCGTTAATTATCTCACGGAATCCGGGTATATAAAACTTCGTATCCGCGGCACACAAACAACCGTGACGGATCTCGCCGACGCGGAATTTTCTCGACTGGGAGCGAAGCTCACCGCTAAAGGCATACAGTTCCTCAACGGCAAAATTGACGACCCCTGCATAAGGCGGTGACCGTATGAAGAACCGCAAACACAGCAAGATCGACGCGCTGCCGTCGGATATTAAATCGGCGGTCGAGGAAATGATACTCGGCAACTTCACTTACCGCGAGGTCTGCGACTTTGTCCGGGATACTGCGAATATGACCTTATCCGAATCGGCGGTATGCAGATACGCTCAAGGGCTTAACGCGACCGTGCAGGACTTACGGCTCGCGAGCGAGAATATGCGCACGCTCACCGAAGAGATGGCGAAATATCCTCAGCTCGACACTACCGAGGGGATCACGCGGCTTATAACGCATAAAGTGCTGACGGCAGTCCGCGAGCTTAGCGACGAGGAGCTTAAAACAGTCGACCCCGCCAAGCTGATAGACAAATGCACGGCGCTGATCCGCGCGGTGGCGTATAAAAACGAACGAGACATCAAGGTCAAGAACCTTAAAGACGTGGCGTTCGAAAGCTTTAAAGAGGAAATATTCGACGCTATGGCAAAGGAAAGACCCGAATTGTACAGTCAGCTCGTGCAGTTTATCTCCGAACGGAGGGACGTGGAATAATGTATGTTCTGTACGTTCAGCACGGCAAAGAGCTGCATATCGTTGAGGAGCTGCGATGTAAAAACATTACCGCGTATTGTCCGCGGCAGCTAAAAGCGGAACGCCGCCGAGGGAATTGGCAGTATGTCGAGCGGATAATATTTACGGGATATATTTTCGTAGACGTTCCCGAGCTTACGGCTAAGCTCTGGCACATCATTATGAAAAGTACGGGAGCGATACGGTTTGTAAGCCTGTGCGCTCTGCCGAGTGATGAAAGCGAATATATCAGCCGACTTTGCAACGATGGCGACTGCATAGATATTTCCCGCGGATATATTTCCGACGGAACGCTGCATATCACGAGCGGATTTCTTACAAATATCGAGCACGAGATAGTAAAATTCAATCGGCGCGGGAAACGCGCCGCGGCGGACGTTACTATATACGGAGAAAAGCACCGAATTGTGTTCTCCGTAGAATTCGACGAACCGCCCGTATTGCCGTGATACGCTCCGGCAATGCCAAAAATACCAACGCGAACGCCCTTGAAATCATTGGCGCAAAGGGCGAAGCTATACCCATTACATTTTGGGAAACAGGGCGAAATTATACCCTCAAAAAATACGCGTCAAATTTGCGTTTTAAGGGCGGTCAGATTTCGAGAGGGTAGTTTCCCCTATATCTATAAAACGTCGCTCTAAAAAGGGCGTATAACGCTTAAAAAGGCATATCCGAATTGAGGTGAGTATTACGAGCAGAAAAAAGAAGAGCATAGCCACTCTCGGAGCGGCTATCGCGGAACATGAAAAACTGAAAAATTCGTCCTCGGCGTCCGCGTTACAGCAGCTTGTCGAGGCGTTTTTGTCTACCAACAATCCGGCAAAGCGCGCGAAAAGGATCGCGGAGGTCAAATCTAGGTGTGACGGTATCGCCGAGCTGTTCGCGGAAAATTCGGAACTGCTCACCGCCGAGGTCGAACAGGCGCTTATCCGAGCGGCGACGGGCTACACCGTGACCGAGAAAAAGGTCAAGTTTGTAAACGGCGTTAGGACAGTGGAGACCGTTGAAAAGCATATTCCGCCGTCTAATGCCGCAATGGAATTCTACCTTATAAACAAGAAGCCCGGGGAGTATTCAAGAACGGGCGGCGTTTCGGGCGACGGTGAGGGCAAGATCGCGGAAATTCTGGAGGCGTTAAAAAATGGATAAGAACGAGTTCACGGCAAAGCAAAACGAATTGATCCGCGCGTTCAAGCAGGATAAGCTGAAACGACTGAATATTCTCGAGGGCTCGGTTCGTTCGGGAAAGACGTGGATCTCGCTGATATTATGGGCGTTCTGGGTCGCGACGCGCCCGAAAGAATACCCATATATGATGTGCGCGAAATCTCTGCAAACTCTGAAACGCAACTGCTTATCGCCGTTGCAGGAACTTGTCGGCGAAAATAATTTTAAATTTTCGCTTAACACAAAAGAGGGCATTTTATTCGGACGGAAAATTATGCTGGAGGGTGCAAACGACAGCCGCTCCGAAAATAAGATCCGCGGTTCAACGCTCGGCGGCGCTTACTGCGATGAGCTTACGCTGTTCCCGAAGGATTTCTTTATAATGTTGCTGTCGCGTATGTCCACACCCGGAGCTAAGCTGATCGCGACTACAAACCCGGACGTTCCGACGCACTGGCTGCTTACCGATTATCTGAAAAATGAAAAGCTTGATCTGTTCCGAATGTTTTTTCATATCGACGATAACACCACGCTCCCGGCTGAATACGTCGAGAGCTTGAAAAAGGAATACACGGGCGTTTATTACGACCGTTTTATCCGCGGCGACTGGGTAGTCGCGAACGGCGCTATATACAAGATTTTCTCGGACAGCCCGTCGGCATATAACGCCGCCGAGCTTCCGCATTTCGATTATATCAATATCGGTCTGGACTTCGGCGGAAACGGCTCGCAGCACGCTCTTTGCGCTTCGGGGATAACTCACGATATGCGAGATTTATACGCGCTGAAAACCGAGCGTATACCCGCGGCGGATATGACCCCGCAAGCGCTGTATAAGCGCGTTTACGATTTCTGCGAGGATATTCTGAAACGTTACGGAAAAATATCCGCGATGTACGCCGACAGCGCCGAGCAGACGCTTATCGCGGGTTTGCGCGTGGCGCTCCGTCCGCTCGGGATTGTCGTCAAGAATTCGCGAAAGCGCGAGATCAACGACCGCATACGCGCCACCACTATGCTTATGGGCGGCGGTCGGTTCAAGCTGATCGCCGAGGACTGCGGCACGCTTATAAACGCATTCAAGGGCGCGGTCTGGAACGATAAGGTCATCGGAAAAGAGGAACGTCTCGATGACGGCACGTCGGATATTGATACTCTGGACGCGTTTGAATATACGTTCGAGCGATATATCCCGCAGCTTATAAGGAGCGAAAAATGAACGTTTTAAAATCATTAAAAAACCTTGTAAACGGTTTTAAAAAGGGCGGTGAGAATATGGACGGCATTGCGGATTTATCTAAAATAGAAACCGCGCAAAGTCCTTTAATGCGCGAGAAAACGCGCGAGTGGTGGAATATTTTTCAAGGCGAAATACCGATAAAGCCTACGCATAAAAATTTTCGCCCGCTGCCGACCGCTTATATTTCCACCGCATATCTCGCGCAGCTGGTGACGGGCGAGATCAAGTACGAGCTCGCCGATGAGCGGCTGAACGCGTTCGCGCAGAAAAATCTGCTTCCCAATCTGGACAGGATAGTGCAGCTTGCGCTTGTAGGCGGTTACACCGTCATAAAGCCGTACATAACGCGTTCTGGCGAGATGTTCTTTGACGTGGGTACTTCACGGGATTTTCTGCCCATAGCGTTTGATGAAAACGGACACGTCACCGAGGGAGTATTCTTTGAGCGTATACGCTATAACGGCAAAATATACGAGCGCCGCGAACACCACCGCTTTGACGGCGAGGCGCACTATGTACATAATTCGGCGTATCTGTACGGCACAAAACAGCTCGTAGAATTGTCGTCAATACCGCGCTGGGAAATGCTTTTGCCCGAGGGCTCGATACCGTCGGATATTCCGATGATCGCAACGTTCCGCACTCCCTACGCGAATAATATAGACCTCGACAGCGAGCTTCCCATTTCGCTGTTTGCGAATTCGGTCGGCACGCTTCACGCGATAGACGAAGCGCATTCCGAGTACCGCGCGGAGTTCAAAAAGATGAGCGCGAAGGTGTTTGCCGATGATACGGTAATGCACGGAAAAGACGGAATTCCCGACGATTATTTTGTTATTGTAGACCCAAACGGCGAGGACTCGCTCGACAAACAGATAATGACCTACGCGCCGCAGATCCGCGAGGAGGCGCATAAATCCGCGATAAACACCGAGCTTCGGCTATACGAGGTGCAGATCGGCGTATCGTGCGGTACGTTCACGTTCGACAGCGCAAAGGGTCTCGTGACCGCGACGCAGGTTTTGAGCGAGGACAGGACGACCTACAACACCGTAGCGCAGCTCCAACGGCAATTACGCCCTGTGCTGGAGGCTGTCGCGGAGATCGCCGCAAATCTGGCGCGGTTCTACGGGCTTGATGTCGTTGACGGTGAGCCCGCGATTGAGTTCGGCGATAGCGTTTTCGAGGATACGGGAACGGAATTCTCGCGGCGTTTCCAGATGGTTCAGGCGGGAATGCTCAAGCCCGAGGAGTTCAACGCTTGGTACTTCGGCGTGCCGCTTGACAAGGCTCGGGAGATGTTACCCGAGATGACAACGATTTTCGGCGGTGATGAGTAATGCTTACTCCGAAGCAGTTACAGAGCTTACCCAAGCCGCTCACGGATATTTATTCGGAGCTGTCGGATTTTCTGTTGCAGGATATCGCGCTGCGTATCTCCAAAGCGGCGAAGATCACCGACACGGCGGAGTACCAAATGTACCGCGCCCGTGCGCTGGGAATGTCGGCGGAGGCTATTCAAAAAGAGATCGCGCGTATAAACGGCGCTGCCGAGGAGAAGATCGCGGAGCTTATCCGCGAAGCCGCCGAGCGCTCGGACGAATTCGACCGCAAAATGTTGGGTGTTAGCGGCGGAAATACCGAACAGCTCCAAAAGCTCATAAACGCGCAGATCGAGCAGACCCGCGGACTATGCACCAATCTCACGGGAACGCTCGGCTTTGCTCAGCGCACCGCAGACGGGCGAATGGTCTACGGCAGCGCGACCGATTTCCTCCGCAAGCAAATGGATATGGCGCAGATGAAAGTTATGACGGGCGTTTGCGATTACAACACGGCGATTCGGCAAGCGTGCTTCGCGCTCGCGGACAGCGGTCTGAGAACTGTTTATTATGCGAGCGGACATTCCGACCGCATTGAAGTCGCGGTTCGGCGAGCTCTGATGACGAGCGTTTCTCAGCTCACGCAGAAAATCTCCGAGCAGAACGCCGCCGAATTCGGTGCGGACGGCTGGGAGATCTCCGCGCATATGGGCGCTCGCCCGTCGCACGCGATATATCAGGGGCGGCAATATCCGAATTCGCAGTATGAGACTATCGTTCTGCCGCTTATTACCGACTATAACTGCCGTCACTCGGCTTACCCGATAATTCTCGGCGTTACCAAGCCCTCGTACACTCCCGGGGAGCTGGCGGCGCTCGACCCTCCGCCGTTTACCTACGAGGGCAGACAATACACCGCTTACGAGGCACAACAGCAAATGCGCAAAATGGAGCGCGCTATGCGGAAGCAGAAAGACCGCTGTATCGTCGCGGACGCTGCCGGCGACAAGGACGCGTTCACCGCCGCGAGCATTAAGCTCCGTCGTCAAAAGGACTACTACGAGGATTTCTGCAAAGCCGCGGGGACTTATACCGAGTATGAGCGGACGTTCGTCAGCGGGTATAACCGTCAGCTCGCCGCTAAGACAGGAGCGGTTACGAGGAAGCAGAAAGCGCTTAAAAATGCGCAAGTGACCTTGACAGATGTTGAAAATGGTGGTATAATCAAAGAGGAACGCAAACGGCTTATTGACAGCTTTTATGCGGCACAGAGCATTGACGAGGTCAAGGAATATGCCAAAAATGTTCTCGGTTTTGATTATCGGCAATATGATAAATTTAATCTTGATGCCGCCAATATGGTAAACCGTGAGATCACAAGAATGTATGATGTTTTCGGCGATATACATAAGGGCGGTTATCTGGACGGAATTATGCATGATGCCTCAAAAGAAGAAAAGGATTGGGCAGCAGCATATCAGAAAAATTTTCGTGTTGTAATCATGCGCGATGTCTCAAGCAAAAAGGCTTTGTCCCGATTGGAAAAGGACGCTAAAGAAAATTTTGATATTGGTGCATGGAGCACTTCTGCTCCAGAACACAGTATCAGACACGAGCTCGGACACGCTGTCGGGCATTGGCTTACAGATAATTCTCCCGAAAAGCTCAAGAAAATTTCAGCGCTTAGAAATCAGATAGAATCCAATACGGAATTGACATTCTGGACACAGGACGAAAGTGTTGAAAATATGCAAAAAGCGGGAAAATATTTGTCATACTATGCGCTGTATAGTGATGATGAATTTATCGCCGAGGCAGTTGCCGAATATATGAACGGGGATCCGCGCGAAACAGCTAGAAAAGTTGTTGAAATACTACTGCGAAAGGAATGATACTAATGTTGTTTACCTCGGAAACGTGGCAATTTATCGGACGTTTTTGTGAAACCGACGGCGATAAGACCTATAAATTCACAGAATTTGATAAGGCTACGACAGAAGATAAAGAGCGCATTATTCGTTTCGACAATAGATTTTATTTTAACAGCGGACAGCATATCATTTCAAATATAGATGACCTAAAAAAATCAATTGGGTATAAGGGAATGACATATGAAGAATACTGTGACCGCGTAAAAGAATGTCTTGAAAAAGGCATTGAACTTTATGGAATTGACTGGTAAATAAAAAGCGTTTTGCCGCACGGCAAGGCGCTTTTTTCTGCCCCAAAATGAAAGGAGGGCGCATTTTGAAACACAACAAATATTTCAGAACGCAGTGTGTCGCCGCGGCGATCACGTTCATAATCTCTTACAGTGCTCCGTTCCGTGACGATATGTTTGTGCGGCGAGGCGACGATATAAAATCGTTTGTAGTCGCTTGTCAGCGGAGGAGAAAACATCACAGATAAACCGCGAAAGGAAGTGATAAAATGTCACAGCAAATCGGACGACCGGAGAACAGACTGCCGGAGCACATACCCGAAATACATTTCGGATTTTTAAGCGGCAAACATTATATCGGCGCGGTTGACGCGAGCCACTGCACAAACATACAGATTACGTTCAACGATGGCGAGTGGAAAATCCATGCTGAATTCCGTGACAAAGATGGTAATATCCACGTTGATGAAAAAACCTATGATCATTGGCGTACTCCATATGGAATAAAAGCAAAATCCGCTGCCGACCAGACAGCGGATAGTGTTTAGCCGATATATAATGAATAAACCGCGCTCTTGCAAAAGGGCGCATTTATTATATTAAAATTTAGGAGGAATTGCAATGGATAAGATATTGGAACTGTTGAAACGGCTCGGCATCGAGCTTACGGGAGACCAGACCGCACAGCTGAAAGAGGTCGCGGAAAAGGAATTCGTTCCCGCCGCCGACGCTGCCAAGAACGCCGCAAAGGTCGAGGAGCTTACAAAGCAGCTCGCCGAACGCGACAGCGATCTGGAGAAGCTCAAGGCGGACAACAAGTCCGAGGAGCTCGCAAAACAGCTCGACGAGATGACCGCGAAGTACACGGAGGCGACGGATAAGCTCGCCGCGCAGGAGACCGACTTCGCCGCGGAGAAGCTGCTGTCCGGGTACAATTTCGCCTCGGAGCGCGTGAAAAATTCCGTGCTCGCGGAGTTCAAGAGCAAGGGCTTCAAGTTCGAGAACGGCGCGTTCATCGGCGGCGAGGAGTATCTCGAGGAGCTGAAAAAGAACGAGCCGGACGCGTTCGCGAAAGAAGCTCCGGGGCTGTTTATGGGCAGCACGCAGGGAAATGTTTCGGCGGACGCGAATAATCTCGAATCGCAGATTTTCAGCGGGTTCGGGTTGAAAAACAACTGATTACGGAGGTAAAAATTATGGCGAATAATATTGAAACAGTAGCACTTTTTCAGCAGGCTTGCGATCAGCAGCTTATCGAGGGCGCGACCTCGGGCTGGATGGAAGCAAACGCGGGACAGGTGAAGTACAGCGGCGGTCGCGATGTCAAGATACCCACTCTGTCGACCGACGGTCTGGGCGACTACGACCGCAACAACGGCTATCCGCGCGGCAAGGTATCGCTCGAATATCAGACCAAGACCATGACTATGGACAGAGGTATTCAGTTCCTGCTTGACCGTATCGAGGTAGATGAGAGCGGCTTTATCGCGAACGCGTCCGCTGCTATGAGTACGTTCCAGAGCGAGAACGTTATCCCGGAGATTGACGCTTACCGTTACAGCAAGCTGTACAAGCTGATAAATGACGCGGGCTTTGCGAAAGGCTATACTCCCGCGTCAAATACTATCTTGAGCAGACTTAATAACGACATCACCGCGATCCGTGACAAGTGCGGAATTGCCGATCTGGTGATCGTTATGCCGTATACCATTGCGGATATTCTCGACAGCAGCGACAAGCTCCAGCGTCAGATCAACGTCGGTACGTTCAGACAGGGCAATATCGACCTTGAGGTCAAGACTTTCAACGGCAATCCTATAATCCGCGTTCCGAGCGACAGAATGTACAGCGAGTACACGTTCAATGACGGCAAGGACGGCTTCGGCTTCACAAAGACCGAATCGGCGAAGCTCATCAACTGGCTCATCTGCCCGCGCACCGCGCCTATCGCAGTATCCAAGACCGACGGCGTGAAGATATTCGACCCCGCGACAACTCAGGGCGCGGACGCGTGGACTATCGAGTACCGCAAGTTCCACGATCTCTGGGTACCGGATAATAAGCTCCCGGCTATGAGGGCGAGTGTTGCGGAATGATGATCTTCGCTAACTACACCTATTACCGCGACACATACGGCGGCGCTCTGGATAAGCAGACGTTCAAAAATCTCGCCGCGAAATCGTCCGCGTATATCGACAGGATAACGTTCGGCAGAGCCTCCGAGCACGCCGATGACGACCGCGTGAAACGCTGTTGCTGCGAGCTTTGCGATACGCTGTCGGCGATCTCCGAGAGCGGCGGACTGGTCAAGCAGTCGGAGAGCGCGGGAAGCTGGAGCGTTACCTACGCGAATTCCGAGAATACGTCCGAGCTCAGCTACGCGCGGGCGGCGTGCCGTGTGTGGCTGCCCGCGGACTGGCTGTATAGGGGAGTTGGAAAAGAATGAAATTCACGGGAACAGTTACCGTATATAATTCGGTCGAGGTCGATTTCAAGAAAACGCTCCTCCCTCACCTGCTGACGGGCGTTCACGTTGAAAAAACGCGCGGCGCGGATAAGGCTGCCGAGGGCGATAAAAACACGGATAATTTATTGGTTATTATCCCGTTTAAACCGCATAAAAACGGCTTTTTAACGCCTCTCGAATTTGAGAAATGCGAGGATATAACAGCGCACTGGACTTTATCGGCGGGAGATATAATCGCCGTCGGAAATCAAGGAGAAGCGGACAGCTTCGCGGAGCTAACGACAAGAGCCGAGACGTTCCGAATAGTGTCCGTGAAAACCTACGATTTCGGCGGCTTAC
>JAAVID010000108.1 GCA_014799395.1 Oscillospiraceae bacterium
GTCCGCTATTTGTCACGGTGTCCAGCGCCCTCTCTTCCGAAGGGTGTCCTCTTGCACCCGTGAGACGACATAGAAATTAAAAAAACGAAACCACCGCGGTCAACAAAGAAAAACTAATAAATTAAACGCCACTAAGCAAATTTAAAATTAACAACAACGGAGGTACAATGAACACGATCTCTTTCATCAACGACCGAATAGTCTGGGGCGCGCCCATGCTCTGCCTTATGCTGTTTACCGGCGTACTGTTTACGGTGCGGACGGGGTTCTTTCAAGTGCGTAAGTTCCCCGAAATTCTGAAATCGACCGTATTCGCGAAGTCCGACGACCGCGACAAGGACAGCGTCTCCCCTTTCGCGGCTATGTGCCAGGCACTCGCGGCTACGCTGGGCACGGGCAATATCGCGGGCGTGTCTACCGCCCTCGCCGTCGGCGGAGCGGGCGCGGTATTCTGGATGTGGCTCTCGGCGCTGTTCGGTATGATGACGGGTTTCGCCGAAAACGTCCTCGGAACGCTCTACCGCCGCAAAGTAAACGGCGAATTCAAGGGCGGCGCTATGTACTATATCCGCGACGGGCTCTCCGAAAGCCCGAAAACGCGCCCCCTCGCCCGTCCGCTCTCGGTGATCTTCGCGGCGCTGTGCGTTCTCGCGGGGTTCGGAATGGGCAACGCCGCGCAGATGAACTCCGCCTCCGAGGCGCTGAACACGAGCTTCGGAGTGCCGCCGCTCGTTACCGGTATCGTGCTCGCCGTTGTCGCGGCGGTCATCGTGTTCGGCGGCGTGAAGCGTATCTCGGCGTTTACTGCGCGGCTCGTGCCGTTTATGAGCGCGTTCTACATCATCGGCTGTCTGTACATAATGATCGCGAACGGAAGCGAACTGCCGTCCGTGTTCGCGAATGTTGTGAAGTCGGCGTTCGGTTTAACGCAGATCGGCGGCGGGATAGCGGGCGCGGCGGTCAAGACGGCTGTGTCTATGGGATTTAAGCGCGGCGTATTCTCGAACGAGGCTGGGCTCGGAACGTCCGTTTTCGCGCATATCTCAAGCGGCGTGAAAAGCCCCGTAATATGCGGAATGTGGAGCGTTTTCGAGATTTTTTTCGACACGATAATTATGTGCTCGCTCACCGCGCTTGTGCTGCTGACGTGCAGTTGTCATTCCGAAAAATTCACCCAAATCGACATTAACGAAAAAACGCAGTACTGCCGCTTAACGGACAGTGAAAGCCTTATAACGGACGGCATCGAGCTCCCCGAAAATATACGTCTGCACACCGTTCAGGGGGAGTTCCTCGAAGTGAAAACAAATGGCGAAACAACCCACTCAAACATAATCGCCGTGACGGGAATAGCGGACGAAAGCGGACACATCACCGCCGCGAAAGCCGAGCCGTTGAACGGCGTGGGCTTGGCGGCGTATGCGTTCTCGGTGAAATTCGGAAAATTCGCGGGGGCGGTGCTGTCGGTTTTAGTCGTGATGTTCGCGTTTTCGACGGTCATCGGGTGGTGCTATTTCGGCGGCGAGGCGGTATCGTTTTTGTTCGGCGACAAGGCGAAAAAGCCGTTCTGCGCCGTGTTTATCGCGTTTTCGGTGATCGGCGCGACCGTGAATATGAGCGTCGCGTGGGGGATCTCCGATATGCTCAACGGCTTAATGGCGATACCGAATTTAATAGCCGTGCTGTGTCTGCGTAAAAAGGTTTTCGCGCAGGTGAGAAAATACCGCGGTAAAGTTACCGAAAAGCAAAAGCCGAAAATTGCCGCAAAAGCATAACAAAAGGCGGGAAAACTCCCGCCTTTATCTTTAATATCAGCCCTTGGAAACTCCGGGCTTAGCCTTAAAGCTGAGGCAGTCCGTGCACTGTACAACGGTGGGGTTTGCCTCGTGAGTGCCTACCTCGATCTTGTCGAGAGAGCAGAAATCCTCGCAGCAGCAGTGATGCTCGCAGTTGTGGATAGAACAGCCGATGTGCTTGTTTGCGTATTCGGTTCCCATAATAATTACTTCCTTTCGCGTTTTAACGCCGAATTTCGACGTTGCAATAATATTATGGGTCAAATTCTTTTTCGTATTCTCGGAGAATTTTGGAATTACTTTTTATCGTTTTTGGTGAATAATTCCGAAAATTTTTTCCGACAGCAGATATTCACTATCGGCAAAGAGAGCACCAACGCCGCCATTGTTATCGCCATAACGGTATCGTCCATACTATATCCGAACAGCCCCGTTTTCACGTTCCACGTAAGAATTAGCGCGACCGCCGAAATAATTCCGAGCACTATCATTATCCTCGCGGAAAGCACGTTGCAGAATTTCTGCGTTTCCTCGTTTTTGGAAGCCGTCAGCGTTTTAAACGCGAAAACCGTGCTGTTCGGTATCAGAAGCATAATTACGCCCGTCACGATAAAACACGCGGGCACAATGAAATATCCCCATTTCATTTTGACCCTCCTTAATTAAAGTTCCGCTCCGGCTGCCGTTCGATAACGAATATCACCGCGGCAAGCACCGCGACCTGCACGGTTGTTACCGCCATAAAAACCGCAAACCCCGCGTCCTCGCCGATATTCAGAAATATCGCAATTAAGCCCACGGCTAACGCCACCGCCGACATTACCGCAAACGCTTTTGTCGCGTAACGTCCGTAGGCGTTCTGGGCGAAATCCCAAGCCTCCGCGCTTTTTCGGGAGCGCTTGGTGTTGTAGCCCGTGTTATCGCCGAACCTCGGAGGGTTATTCCTCATTGCTATCGCGAACGCCATAATTATCAGCGGCGTGGGAAGCTCGCCAATAAGAAACAGCACATTGTTGAACGTGTTATTCGCCATTGCGTTCACCCTCTTTTTTCAGCCAACGCTCCGCCACGATGTTCACCGCCGCGAGCGCGATGATCTCAACGACCGTCATCACAAGTATCGCGATAAATTTGCAATTGCTGTCCAAGCCGATTACCAACGCACTCACCGCTCCCGCAATGACTGTCAGCGGCGCGAAAACCGCCGTCAGCAGCCGTCCGCAGAATCTCTGCGCGGCAAACCACAATTCGTCACTGCTCATCGACAGCTTGCTGCGAAAGCCGAAATACGCGTTTCGCTCGGGCGGCTTAAACCGCAGTATTATCCCGATGACGAGAGCTGCCAACGGCACCGCAATTCCGCCCGTGAAAAACAGAAAATCTTTCATTCCGGTTCACCGACCTTTCGGCTGCCGTCCTTGTTAAACTCCCGCGCCACAATTCCGTCCGTCACGCCGATAATTACAAACACCGAAAGAAACTGCACCAAATTCAAAACACACGCGATTATTCCCGAAATATCCAACCTCCAGATTATCGGAACAAGCCCCGCAATCAGCGAAATAAACGATATAACCGCGTAAGCGATCGTGCAGATCTTCCCGAACAGAAACTGCGCGCGCTCCCAAGTCTCCTTGCTCTTAAGAGACCACGTTGTCCGATACCCGAACATATCGCCGTAGCCCGGCTTCGTCAGCCAAATCATCAGCCCGAGCCCGAGCATAGTCAGCGGCAGCAGCATATTGCAAACGGCTATAATTACGTTTTCACCCATTGCCGTCACCGTCCTTATCGTCCTTGCCGTGCTTCTTGCGATACTTCACGCACTCCGTGAGCAGATACTCTATCTGCCCGTTGACCGAGCGGAAGTCGTCCTCCGCCCACTGCATAAGCTCCGCGTACAGCGACGACGAAAGCCGAAGCGGTATCTGCTTTTTGGTATTCTTTTCGCTCTTCTTTTCCTCGCCGCTCAAAATCTCACCTCTTATTGAACCGCCTTGTCGGGCAGCTTTTTCGCCAGTATGACCGTCCCGAAAACCACCGCCGCGGCAAATACAGTCATTATCGCGTAGACCACGGGAATACTTGTAATTATACCCGTCTGATACATCGCCGCAGGAAAATCCAGAAGCGCGTGAAGCACGATCGCCGTAGGATACAGCCATATTTTTCCCTTTTGCGAGACGCTCTTGTACACGACCACCGACATACAGGTATGGAAAGTCAACGCGATTATGCGCTCGTAAACTCCTGTCGCCATGCTTGCGAAATTGTAATCCCGTATCGACTCTAACTGAGCTTCAAGCGGTGTTTGCGCTATTTCGCTATTCCCGTTAGCGATGATCTCCAACGTCTTGTCAATACCCATTGAGTTCGACATAACCGCCAATACAAGGAGCATCGTCAGCGTAAGTCCAAGCGCGATGATTGCCTCAATGCCGCCGTGTCCCAATCCCATAAGCACCGCGTTTTTCGTGGTGTAATGCTTTCTCATCAGCGTCTTATACGCGACAAGTCTGCCCGTTTCCTCGAATATTCCCGCCGCCAACGCTCCGTAAACACTGTACAAAATTGCGTTGTCCTTTATGATCGGAATCATCACCGCGTGCAGCAGCTGTTCCAATACCAATGCGAACACGATAAACGTTCCCGCTCCGATAAAAAGGCTCGGCAGCCACGTTTCGCGGTTCTTCAATTTGAATACTACCGCCGCCGCTATCGGGATAACCAACGCAAGCGCCGCGCCGACCGCCAGAGCCGCAATAACTTCCGCTGAGAACATAGAATCACACTCCTTAATAGATAGAACCGCTGTTCACGATAGGCTGAGCGTCCTTGTTTCCGCAGAGGACGACCAGCAGATTGGAGACCATCTGCGCCTTGCGCTCCTCGTCGAGCTCGCAGATATTGCTTTCGTTGAGCTTTTTCAGCGCCATTTCCACCATTCCCACAGCGCCGTCGACTATCTTCTGGCGAGCCTCGATTATCGCGGTCGCCTGCTGTCTCTGGAGCATTGCCGCGGCTATCTCCTGCGCGTAGGCAAGGTGAGCGATACGCGCCTCGATTATCTCCAGACCCGCTATCTCAACACGCTCCTGGAGCAGCTCTTTAAGCCGCTCCGAGACCTCGGTGGACGAGCCGCGCAGGGTTTTCTCGTCGCTGTCCGTGCTGTCGTAGGGGTAACATCTCGCAACGTCGCGGAGCGTAGTGTCAGCCTGTATCGACAGAAACGCGCCGTAATTCTGCACGTTGAACACCGCCTTAGCCGTATTCACAACGCGCCATGTGACTACGATGCCCACTTCTATCGGGTTGCCCGAGAGGTCGTTTATCTTCTGCTTTTCGTTATTGTGGGTCATGGTTTTCAGCGAGAGCTTTCCGCCGCCGACGGGCGTGCTGAACGGGTTCACGAAGAAGAAGCCCTCCTTTTTCAGCGTACCGACGTATTTGCCGAACAAGGTCAGCACAAGCGCCTCGTTCGGGCGCATGACCTTCAGTCCGATAAGCGGGAACCACCCGATACACAGCCATACGATACCGATTATCAGCGCCGCCGCGGGAGCCTCGTCCGTGGATTCGGTCGCGCCCCAAATTATCAGCGCGATAGCCCCGAGCATAAGTAAAATAGTAGTAAACAGCACCGCCCAGCCGTTCGCGGGGTGAAGCTCCTTTTCCTCATAAGTATAAATTTTTTCAGCGTTCTTCTCCATAAAAACACACCCTTTCATATTCTCTTTTGATATCAGATTGATATCTTAATGAAATTATAACATATATATCATTTTTTGTCAAGAGAAAAAGAAAAATTATTTTTTCTATTGCAATTCTGCGAGAATTATGATATAATAATAGCAGAATAAATTTAGGCGGAATAAATTTACAAGGAGGACTTTGCAATGATCATAAAATCTTCAACGACTTTAAGGAACGATTACCCGTCGATCTCCAATCTCGCTCACGAAAAGCAGGAGCCTATCTACATCACCAAAAACGGCGAGGGCGACTTGGTGGTTATGAGTATCGAGGCGTTTGAACGCCGCGAGGAGCTTGTGCGGTTAAAGACCGTTCTCGATGAGCGCGAAAAGAAAAGGCTGTCGGGAGAGCCCGGAATTACACTTGAAGAAGCAAGAAAGAGGTTAGATGAGAAGTATGCGAATTACGCTGGAGATAAGACCAGAAGCGTGGGATGAGCTTAATGCTATCTCGGAAAAGCACTTGCGGCTTGCGGGTGAAATTTCGGCTCAAAGAATTACCGATAAGATCCTCGATACGCTGGAGCTTTTGGAAACAAGCCCTCTTTTGGGGACGGAATGTAAGGAATATCCGTTTAACGGCACGAGATACAGGCGACTTATCTGCGGGAATTACATTTGCCTTTATAAAGCGATAGACGATATGGTTTATGTATACCATATCGTCGACGGCAGAACCGATTATCCTAAATTGTTTGAGAGCGAAGCATAACCGCGCTTTAAGCGCTCTGTAAGACCAAACGGTTTCCTTTAATAAATAATAAATTACCCCTGCGGAATTATCGTCCGCAGGGGATTTTGTTATAATTTCACGACCTCGAACCGGTTCTGCACTATAAGCCAGTTCGGAACATAGCAGCGGTTTACCGTCCACCACGACGCGCCCGCAAGGTCAAACTCCTCGATAAGCCCCAATTTGGCGTCGATACTGCGCGGGTCGTCGAACCATACAACATGGCGCGTTCCGTTTTCGGTGTAGTTGAAGTACGGCGTCTGCGACTTCTCGTCAAAATGTATCTCGGCGTTATTCCGCACCGCGAGGTCGGTCGCCGCTATAAAGCCTATGCTCCGCGCCGCCGTGCCGCGCGTGTACGGCAAAGTCCAGTCGTAGCCGTAGTTCGGCATACCCATAAGTATCTTCTCGGACGGTATCTCCGATACCGCGTAGGAGAGGACTTTACGAACCTCTTCTATGGGCTGTACGGACATCGGGGAGCTGTAAGTGTACCCCCACTCATAAGTCATAATAACGACATAATCCGCCGCTTCTCCCTGAACGCGGTAGTCGTGCGACTCGTAAAGTATTCCCTGCTGGTCGGCGCGGTATTTCGGCGCTACGGCGGTGACGAGGATATATCCCGCTTCGTGCAGTCTCCCCGAAATTTCCGTGAGGAACGCGTTGTACACCTCGCGGTCGTCCGGCGAAATATACTCCATATCGAGATTGAGCCCGTAGTAGCCCTTTGCGTCGAGCTCGTAAAATATCGAGGAGATAAGCCGCTCGCGCGATTCGCTGTCGGCGAGTATCTGCGAGAGGACTTCGGTCGAGAAAGACCCGTCGTAGATGTTCGTTACCACCATAAGCGGCATTACGGCGCTCCTTACGGCGCGGTAGATAAGGTCGTCGGCGGCGGGGGCGATAAGCTCGCCCAGTGGAGTTACCGAATAGCTGAACGGGCTCAAAAACGTCATAAACGGGAGAGCGCAGTTGAGCGCGTATTCGGTGATGTTCGGGTAAGCGTAGCCGTTGACTACCGCGGGACGGCGGCTTATATCGCTCTTCATCGGGATATTGATGACCTCGCCCGCGCGCAGAGAGATCGGGTTGACGTTGGGGTTCGCTTCAATAAGCACCTCCAGCGGCACTCCGAACTCCTGCGACACGGAGTAAAGCGTCTGCCCCTCTTGGAGCGTATAGCGCATTGTATCCGACATAATGACAAGGCTCTGCCCGACAACGAGATCGTTCGGATAACGCAGAGCGTTGTCTGCGGCAATGCGGTTTGCGGGTATCCCGAAACGGCGGGAAAGCAGGTTCAGATTATCGCCCGATTGTACAGTATAAATAAACATAAGTCCTCCTGAAAATAATTTAATCGACAACTATCTCCTTACGCGCTCCTATAATGCGTATGCCGAACGTATCGGCGTAATTGTAGGTGGACAGCCTGCGGTTGCGCGCGTCGACGGAATGCGCGCACACGAAGATGTTCCTCGGCGTTACGGGAGCGAACACCGCCGAAATGAACACCGTGTGATAATACCTCCCCGAGCTGTTTATAAGCTGGATAATGTCGCCGCGCCGAAGCTCCGAAAGCGGCGCTTCCTCGCCGTAAACGCCCGTTCCCCTGTTCGTCAGCAGGAACTCGCGCAGGAAGTTCACGCCCGTCCACGAGGGCGCGCGGTTGTCGGAATTTATGTAGTACCAGCCGTTTTCCCGCGAGTAGTTCATCACGCCGCAGCCCGCGTACATACACTGCGAAACGAAGTTAGTGCAGTCGCCGCCGATGTCCTCAAAATCGTAAAAGCGCGGATTTCTCGCGAACGCCCAGTTAAGCGCGTACGCCACCGCCGCCCGCCGGTTGTAGTCGGTCTCGATAAGCATAATATCAACTCCTTTTTGCATTGTATGCGGTCGGGCGGTTTTGGTTACGGGTATTGACAGAATGGAGGATTTGTGTTAAAATATCATTATAACTCAAAGAAAAAAGGAAAATACCGCGTATGGAGCACGGATTTCCGGTCGGCGGAACAAGTCTGTAAGCTAACGGGGGTTGTTAATTCGGACTATCTCGGAACAGCAAAATAAAACACAAGTAACGCGTAGCATTACGCGTTACTTTTTGCGCTTCACTTTAACACCTAAAAGCGTTAAAAATATTTTTGTTTACCCCCTTGAAAAATCCTGTCGAATGTGATAAAATATAAAGGTATGAATAAAGCAAAGGAGATTATACACCATGTCAATGACGTTTAACAGAAAACTTCCTATCCCCAAGGAGATAAAGGAAATGTATCCGCTGACCGAAGAGATAAAGACGGTCAAGGCGGCGCGCGATAAGGAGATCGAGGACGTGTTCACGGGCAAGAGCGACAAGTTTTTGCTGATAATCGGTCCGTGCTCGGCGGATAACGAGGACTCCGTAATGGACTACATTAACCGCCTCGCAAAGGTTCAGGAGCAGGTAAAGGATAAGATACTTATTATCCCGCGTATCTACACGGGCAAGCCCCGCACCAACGGCACGGGCTACAAGGGGCTCATTCACCAGCCCGACCCCACCAAGGGCGAGGATATGCTGGAGGGTCTGGTTCAGGTAAGAAAGCTGCACACCCGCGCTATCGCCGAGACGCACCTCACCTGCGCGGACGAAATGCTGTACCCCGAGAATTACCGTTATCTCAGCGACCTGCTGTCCTATGTCGCGGTGGGCGCGCGTTCGGTCGAGGATCAGCACCACCGTCTCGTGGCGAGCGGTATGGAGTGCCCCGTCGGTATGAAGAACCCGACCTCGGGTACGCTGTCGGTAATGTTCAACTCCATTCAGGCGGCACAGTCCAAGCATACGTTTATTTACCGCGGCTGGGAGGTCGTTTCGGACGGAAATCCGTATACTCACGCTATTCTGCGCGGCGCTCAGAACAAGCACGACCAGACTATCCCGAACTATCACTACGAGGATCTGAAGCTCTGCTGCGATATGTACCTTGAAAAGGGCTTGGAGAACCCCGCGATAATCGTGGACACCAACCACTCCAACAGCGGCAAGAAGTACCTCGAGCAGGTGCGCATCTCCAACGAGATACTCCACTCGATGCGCCACTCCAAGGAGATACGCGACATTGTAAAGGGTCTGATGATCGAGAGCTATATCGAGGACGGCAGCCAGAAGATCGAGGAGGGCACCTACGGCAAGTCGATAACCGACCCGTGTCTGGGCTGGGAGAAGTCGGAGAAGCTCATTCTTGAGATAGCGGATCAGTTATGAAATGTGTAATGCTGCACGGCTTGGGTCAGACTGCGCAAAGCTGGGACAAGACCGCTGCGGAGATCGGAACCGATAGTTTTGAAATAATTTGTCCCGATCTCACCGAACTTATACGAGACAAAACGCCCTGTTGGAACGAGCTTTACAAATCGGTCGAGGGCTATTGCCTGAACATCGGAGAGCCCGTAAATATCTGCGGGCTTTCGCTGGGCGGAATTCTGGCGCTGCAATTTTGCGCCGAACATTCCGACGCGGTGAACAAAGCCGTGCTTATCGGAGCGCAGTTTGTTATGCCGAAATTTATGCTGCGGGTTCAGAATTTGATTTTTCGGTTTATGCCGCAGAGCGCGTTCAACGGAACGGGCTTCGGCAAGAGCGAGTTTTTGAGCCTTGCGAAGTCAATGGAAAACTTAGATTTCAGCGGCGATTTAAATAAGATAACCTGTCCGACCCTCATTGTATGCGGCGAAAAGGATACGGCTAACAAAAAGGCGGCTGTGCAGATGAGCGAGCGCATTTCAAATTCAAAGCTCGAAATAGTGCCAAGCTCGGGTCACGAGGTCAATGTTGACGCTCCCGCCGTGCTTGGTAAATTGCTTCGTGAATTTTTCGGCGGCTCTTGACAAATTTTTTCAAATATGATATAATGCTAAAAGTGAATATTTAAAAGCGTTGACGGGAAAGCAGTAGCCGAACGGTAACGCCCGACCAGAGAACTGTCGGCAGGTGCGAGACAGCGGGCGCGTTTTGTGAATTACCTCCCCGAGCGGCGGCGCGAACGGTCTCCTATTAGCGCGCACGGGTAAGCCCGTTACAGCTGTTCAAAGGCGGTCTATTGTTGAGATAATTCCGCAAATTGAGGTGGTACCGCGAATTATTCGCCCTCTCGGAGCTTCGGCTCGGAGAGGGCTTTTTTATTGAAAGAGGGTGTTATCCGTGAGATGTGAACATCTCATCGGCTATGTAAAATTCTCACTTTAAATTAAGGAGGATTTTATGATAAGAATTGCGGATATTAACGACCGCGAGCGGCTGACGGAGCTGTTTATGCAGCTTCACCGTCACCACGTTGAGATAAAGCCCGAAACGTTCAGAATGCCGAAGCGCGAATGGTTCTCGGACAGGATAGCCGAGATACTGAACAGCGAGACTGTCCTCGTCCACGAAAACGGCGAAATAGACGGCTACGCGGTCATAAAGATAATGGACGTGAACACCGAAGAAAAAATACCGCGGCGAATGTGCTATATCGACTGCTTTGCGGTCGCGGAAGAAAAACGCCGCACGGGAGTCGGCACGGAGCTTTTCGGAGCGGTGAAAGCGTTCGGCAAAGAGCACGGCTGCACGAGCGTTCAGCTCGGGGTCTCCGCGTGCAATACGGACGCGGTCGCGTTTTATGAGAAAATGGGGCTCATTCCCCGAACTATACAAATGGAAACGAGGTTATAAAATGGAATTATACGACGAACTTATTGCAAGAGGACTTATCGCCCAAGTTACAAACGAGGACGAGATACGCAAGATGATAAACGCGGGCAAGGCTACGTTCTACATCGGGTTTGACCCGACCGCCGACAGTCTGCACGTCGGGCACTTTATGGCGCTCTGCCTTATGAAGCGCCTGCAAATGGCGGGCAACAAGCCCATTGCCCTGCTCGGCGGCGGCACGGGAATGATCGGCGACCCGTCGGGTAAATCCGATATGCGCAAAATGCTCACCAAAGAGGACATCGACCACAATATCGCGTGCTTTAAAAAGCAGATGAGCCGCTTTATCGACTTCTCCGACGACAAGGCGATAATGGTAAACAACGCGGACTGGCTTCTCGACCTGAACTACATCGACGTTCTGCGCGAGGTCGGCGCTTGCTTCTCGGTCAATAAAATGCTGACGTTCGAGTGCTACAAGCAGCGTATGGAGCGCGGATTGACGTTCCTCGAGTTCAACTACATGATAATGCAGAGCTACGACTTCTATATGCTGTTTCAAAAATACGGCTGTAATATGCAGTTCGGCGGCGACGACCAGTGGGCGAATATGCTCGGCGGCACGGAGCTTATCCGCAAGAAGCTCGGCAAGGACGCTCACGCAATGACGATAACGCTTCTGCTCAACTCCGAGGGCAAGAAAATGGGCAAGACCGAAAAGGGCGCGGTCTGGCTCGACCACGAAAAAACCTCGCCGTTCGACTTCTTCCAGTACTGGAGAAACGTCGATGACGCGGACGTTATCAAGTGCCTGAAAATGCTCACGTTCCTGCCTATTGAGGAAATTCTCGAAATGGAGAAATGGGAGGGCGCGCAGCTCAACAAGGCTAAGGAAGTTCTCGCGTTCGAGCTTACTAAGCTGGTTCACGGCGAGGAGGAGGCGCAAAAGGCTCTCGACGGCGCGAAATCGCTGTTCGGGGGAGCGGGCAATACCGACAATATGCCGACCGCTTCCGTTGAAGCTCCCGACGGCAAGCTCGGAATTCTCGATCTGCTTGTAAATACCAAGCTCGCGCCGTCCAAGCGCGAGGCGAGAAATCTCATCTCGGGCAAGGGTATCGCGGTGGACGACGTGGTCATCGACGACCCCAACGCTCGGATAGACCTCGCGAAAGAGGTCATCGTCCGCAAGGGCAAAAAGGTGTTCTTAAAGGTCACAAAGGCGTAAGGGGTTAGAGAAAATCAGTGTGAGGCTCCGCCTCACACTCCGCCAA
>JAAVID010000109.1 GCA_014799395.1 Oscillospiraceae bacterium
TACGCTTAAACCTAACCTCGCGGCTTCGGCTTCAAGGCTGTGTACCGACTGCTTGCTATGCTTTATCGGGTTCGGACTTTCACCGGACTGTATTATCTGCACCGAACTGGCGCACCCCCGAAATTTATTATAACATAATCGGCGAAAAAAGTCTTGTAAAATATCTTCATTTTTAATAAAATTTATTATTGCCGCTATTGATTTTCTTTGAAATATGTAGTATAATTTATTTTAGCAACTACTTTATTTTGTGTTTTTATTTAAGGAGACCTATCAATGAAAAACATTACCGAACAGCTGATATTGTCGCTTGCCCCGAACCCCGCGGCGGCGGCTAACGGAAAGAAGATTTCCAAGAACGGAGACTTTCAAAAGCTGTACCGTTCCGCCGACGATACGCTGTATATGGGCGAGTGCAGAGGTTCGGGCAAGAACCCGTACATAACCTCCGCGGATTATATCGACCCCGAGCGCCCCGTGTTCCGCTGCTCCTGTCCGTCGAGACAGTTCCCGTGCAAGCACTCGCTCGGGCTGATGTACGAGATGATGTCGGACAAGAAATTCGAGATATGCGAAATTCCCGAGGATATTCAAAGAAAGCGCGGGAAGATAGCGGCGAAATCCGCTCCCGCAAAAGCGCCCGAGGATATGACCCCCGAGGAGCTTGAAAAAGCGGAAAAGAAAAAGGCTTCCGCGGAAAAATCGGCGAAGTCCGCGAAAAAGAAAAAGCTGCAAAAACAGCTTGAGGGCTTGGACTTAGCCGAAAAAGCGGTCAAGGACTTGGTCTCGGCGGGGCTGGGAACTATGGGCGGCGCTTCCCTGCCGACCTACCGCAGCCTATCCAAACAGCTCGGCGACTATTATCTTAACGGACCGCAGAGACTGTTCAACCGGCTTATTACCGAGATAACGGAGTTCCAAAAGGATAACCTTGAAATTCACTACGACAACGCGATCGACGCTATCGAGAAGCTGTATTCGCTTATCAAAAAATCGCGCGAATACATCAACACGAAAATCGAAAACGACGACGTTGCCAACGACGACACGATACTCTACGAGGAGCTCGGCGGCAACTGGAAGCTCTCGGAGCTGGAAGCCCTCGGCAAGTGCAAAAAGAACGCGGGTATGGCGCAGTTGTCGTTCTGGGTGACGTTTGACGAGGCGCGTAAGGAGTTCGTCGACACGGGCGCGTGGTGCGACCTCGACGACGGAAACATTTATCTGACGAAGAATTTCCGCCCCGTAAAGTCGCTGAAATACGTCAAGGCGGAGGATTCCGTGTTCGGCGCTGCGGAGATACCGTCAATGGCGATATACCCCGGCGGGATAAATCCGCGCGTGCGGTGGGACGTAGCTTCGATCCGCGAGCTTAACGGAAGCGATTACGATAAAATACGCTCGCTTGCCGTCACCTCGATAGCCGCCGAGTTAAAGCCGATAAAGAATAAATTGCAGAGCGCAATGGCTAGCCCCGTTCTGTACAAGCTGGTCGCGTTCTCGAAAATAGGAAAATGCGGGGACGGTATAGCGCTCAAAGATAAAGACGGCGGCACGATACTGCTTGAGGACTTCCCCGAGCTCGAACCCACCGCAGCGCGGCTGGAAATTCTCCCCGCGTCCGCAAGGAACGGCGTTATGCTGTGCGGATTCTGGTTCAATGCCGAGAAGCGCAGGATCTCCGCTCAGCCGCTCTGCGTTATCCCGGACGGCGAAAATTCGGTCATCAGACTGCTTTATTAAGGAGGGCTTATGGATATTTCACCTGTTTTTGAATTAAAAACTCGTCTGCGCGCGGCTATGATTGCGGGGACCGATCTGCTCTCCGAGGATTTCAGGCTGAAAAAGGCGGTGGAGAGCTTTTCGGCGCTTGCGGGGGCTTCTCCCGTATTCGCCAAGATAAACGCTCTGACGGAGAAATTGCTTTCGGAGAATTCCCCCGAGTGCTTGCTGGATACGATAACGCTTGTTGACTCGGTCATCACCACACTGGGCACTGCCGAGGTCAAGGGCGAGCTGGAGGAACTGCCCGACAACGGCGGCACGGTCATCGTGAACGCGCCGTATTCGCGGCTTTCGGCTGTGCTGGAAGCGCTGACCTCCTCGGGCGGCGGACAATTAAACACGATACTCACCGCGCGCAAAGAGACCCCCGAGATATTCTCCGATTACCGCGTTAAGCCCGCGCTGGTACAGGGTCTGGGCGCGTCCTACGCGGAGCTTGCGGATACCGCCGCGAGTATTCTAAAGGGTATGGGAAAAGAGATAATTCCCCTGCTGAAAAAGGATTTCGACCCCAAGGGCAAAAAAGAGATGGTTCGGCGCTTGAATATTATAGAGGAACTTTGCGGCTCGGAGGAGAACGATTTTTATCTCGAGCAGCTCGAGAATTCCGAGAAAGACGTAAGAAAAGCGCTTATTTACGCGCTCCGTCACGATGAGAGGAATATCGGCAAGCTGATAGAGCTCACGAAAACCGAAAAGGGCAAGATAAAAGAGGCTGCGCTTGCGGCGCTTATTTCGTTCGACAATAAAAAGTCCGAGGAATTCTTTAACGAATACGGGAAGAAAAAACCCGCCGAGGTAATAGCGGCGCTGGGAAAGGTATCGTCGAAGTGGACGAGCGAGCTCACCGCGCGGCTTATCGACGCGGCGCTTGTCGACGAGAACGGGAACAAGGTCACGCTGTCGCAGGCGGCGGACGGCAAGCTCAAATTAAAATCCAAGACGAGCTTCTGGGATATGAACTCCGCGCTGTGGGGAAAATGGGGCGCGGATATTGAGAAAATTTATCGTGAATTCAAGTGCGACGACAAAACCCCTATCGCGGTGGGAATGGATATGCGGCTGGAGGAAACGATACTCGTGACGAACGACGAGGGGTTGAAAGCGCTCGCGAGGGAGCTCAACACCGCGCGAGGAACAAAGGGCATTTATGTCGGAGCAGAGGCTGCGGCGCGGCTTTTAAGCCCCGAGGACAGCTCCGAGTGGTTCGCAAAGGAAATAATTGCGGAAAAAAAGAGACACGAGACCGCAGCTCAGCACCTCACAAATTACGGAATAGCAAGGACGCTGCGGAAGATCTTCTTTAAGGACGGGAAGTATTATCTGATAAACAGGTGCTACGACCCCATAAACGACGGGTGGATAGTCGACTATCCGCGCGAGATAACTCAATCGGTAAAGGGCAAAATAACCGACGCGCTGATAAAGTGCTCGCATTGGGAATTCGACAGGATTCTCGGCGACTGGATAGACCCGAACGACGCGGAATACCGAGAAAAAATAGGGCGGCATTTCTGCAATAATATAATGAGCTTTTCGGGCACGGGATTTTCGGATATTTCGCTCTGGTGCGGTTATATCAAGAAATGCGGATTTAAAAATGTGAAAAATCTCGCCGCCGATTATTTTAAGAATATCAAGGGCAAGAGCTATACGGGGTGGGTGCAGAGAGTATTGCAGGACATTCCCGGAGACGATAAGTACAAGCTGGAGGAAGCCCGCGCTATCCTTGAGATCGCGAAGAAAAAGAAGTACGCTTGGTTTAATATCGAGGAATTTGAGGCATGGGCAAACTCTTCGTTCGCTCATGATTAAGGAGTAATTTATGGAACAGCAAATTTTAAGACTTCCCGCGGAGCAGCTTTTCGAGGAAGAGCTGAACGCGCTTATCAAAGCCGAAAGCGACCCCGTGCCTAAGGGCTGGAGAATGTCGCCGCGCTCGGTCAAGACCTATATATGCGGCGGAAAGGTCGGGAAAACAAAGATAACGCCGAAGTACATAGGTCACGAACGACTTGTTGAGATCGCGATCTCGACGCTTGTTACCGACCGCGCGTTATTGCTTATCGGCGAGCCCGGAACGGCTAAAAGCCGGCTTTCGGAGCACCTAGCGGCGGCTATCAACGGTAATTCGGGGCAGGTCATTCAAGGCACGGCGGGCACTACCGAGGAGCAGATACGCTATTCGTGGAACTACGCAATGCTTATCGCGAACGGTCCGAGCGAGCAGGCAATGCTGAAAAGCCCCGTGTTTACGGCTATGGAGACGGGAACGCTCGCGAGGGTCGAGGAGATCTCGCGCTGCGCTTCC
Source organism: Oscillospiraceae bacterium (assembly GCA_014799395.1). Classification (GTDB taxonomy): domain Bacteria; phylum Bacillota; class Clostridia; order Oscillospirales; family Ruminococcaceae; genus CAG-115. The sequence goes on from JAAVID010000109.1 coordinate 4,097, forward strand.
GAGGTCCAGGACACGCTTATCTCGCTGCTTTCGGAGAAGAGGATCTCCGTGCCGGAATTGGCAATTGAAGTTCCCGCGAAAAAAGGATTTTCGATAATCGCCACCGCGAATACCCGCGACAAGGGCGTAAACGAGATGTCCGCCGCGCTGAAAAGACGTTTTAACATCGTAGTTCTCCCCGCGCCCGAAACGCTCGAGGAGGAAATGGACATCGTCAAAACGCGCGTGGCGCAGCTCTCGGAAAATCTCGAGCTCAACGCGGCATTGCCAAAGGACGCGGTCATTGAGAAAATATGCACGATATTCCGCGAGCTCCGTCAGGGCGAGACGTTGGATAAAAAGCAGAAGGTAAAGGCGACCACGGGCGTGCTGTCGTCCGCGGAGGCCATTTCCCTGCTCTGCAACAGTATGGCGCTTTCGGGGAGCTTCGGAAACGGCGAGATCTCCGACGAGGACATAGCGGCGGGCTTGCAGGGCGCAGTCGTCAAGGACGACGATAAGGACGTACTCGCGTGGAAAGAATACCTCGAAAACATTATGAAAAAGCGCGGCTCGGCTTGGAGCGGCTTGTACAAGGCGTGCCGGGAGCTGAACGAATGAGCGTACATTTTTTCGGTATCCGTCACCTCTCCCCCGCGGGCGCGTTTTATCTGGAGAAATTTCTCGACAGCGTCCGCCCGCAGCTGGTGCTTATCGAAGCGCCGAGCGACTTTGCCGATACCGCGGACGATATTGTCCGCGCGGAGACAAAGCCGCCGTTCGCGATACTCGCGTACACGAACCACGCGCCCGTAAGGACGATACTGTACCCGTTCGCGGAGTATTCTCCCGAGTATCGGGCAATTTTGTGGTGTCGGGAAAACAAGGTCGAATTCAGATTTATGGACTTGCCGTCGGACGTTTTTCTGGCGCTTTACGAAAAGCGTATCGAAGAAGAAATGAACGATAACGATGAAGAAAAAATCGGCGAAAATACGGGCGAGGAAATAAAAATTTCCGTTTACGATAAACTTGATGAATTGAGCGGCGAAGGCTCTCACGATACGTTCTGGGAGCGCACTCTCGAACACTGCGCGGACTATGAGAGCTACCGCGAGGGCGCAAATCTGTTCGGCGCGAATATCCGCGAGTTCTCCGAAAAAACGGGGCGAGATTTAGAAGAAACGCAGCTCCGCGAGGCTTATATGCGCGGCTGTATACGCTCGGCTGTCGAGAACGGAATCGAGGACATTGCCGTGGTCACGGGCGCTTATCACGTCGAGGGTCTGAAAGCGTGGGAGACCCCCGAAAAAATGCCGGAGCTTCCGCACACCGACAGTCTGCACACGCTTATGCCGTACTCCTACTACCGCCTGTCGACGCGCTCGGGCTACGGCGCGGGAAACCGCGCGCCCGCCTATTACGAGCTTATCTGGGAGAGCTATCGGCGCGTCGACCCGTCGTTCACGGCGAACGCGTATCTTTCCAAGATCGCCGAGAAACAGCGCGAAAACGGAAACGCGGCTTCGTCGGCGCAGATAATCGAGGCGGTGCGGCTCGCGAATTCATTGGCGGAGCTTCGCGGCGGCAAGATCGGGAACACCCCTGCCCTGCGCGATCTCCGCGACGCGGCGGAGACCTGTCTCGGCGAGGGGAGCTTCGCCGCGATAAGCGTGGCGGTCGCCGATACCGAGATCGGCACGAAGATCGGCGCGCTGCCGGAGGGCGTTTCGCGGACGAGTATCCAGGACGATTTTTATCGGCTGTTAAAGGACTTGAAGCTCGAAAAATACCGCACCGTCACCGCGCAGGACTTGCGGCTCGATCTGCGTGAAAATCTCCGCGCAAAGGGCGAAAAATCGGCGTTTCTCGATTTAAACCGCTCGTTCTTTCTGCATAAATTAAGAGTGCTGGGGATAACGTTTGCCGAGCCGAGAATATCCGAGCAGGACAACGCGACCTGGAGCGAGGCGTGGGTGATATGCTGGACTCCCGAATCGGAGATACAGCTTGTGGAATCGGCTTTGCGCGGCGATACCGTGGAGCTTGCCGCGTCGTTCGCGATAAAGGAAACGGTCGAAAGGGCGGCGAATATGTCCGATGTCGCGGAGGCGGTCGAGAACGCGTTTTTATGCGGAATGCCGACCGCGGCGGGCTACGCGGTGAGTGCGCTTCAGGCAATGGCGGTTGACGCGGCTTCGTTTGAGGAGCTCGCGAAAACGGCGTTCCGGCTCTCGGCTATCGTCGCTTACGGCGACATCAGAAAAGCCGACAGCTCGCCGCTTATCCCCATTTTACAGCAGATATATTACCGCGCGTGCCTTATTCTCCCGAGCTCGTGCGTTTGCGACGACAACGCCTCGCAGTCGCTCTCCGGGGCGATGAACCAACTCAATTCCGTTGAGCTGGCGCAGGAATTCCTCGAAACGGAAAACTGGCTGAACGCGCTGAAAGAGGTCGCGCGGCGCGACGACCTGAACACGCGGCTTTCGGGATTTGCAGCGGCGGTGCTTCTCGAGCGCAATCAAATGACGAACGACGAGCTGAAGATCGAGGTCTCGCGGCGGCTGTCAAAGGGCGTTCCCGCCGATCTGGGCGCGGGGTGGTTCGAGGGCTTGACCCTCAAAAACCGCTACGGGCTGATAGCGCGTTTGTCGCTCTGGGAGAGCCTTGACGAGTATATACGGTCGCTGGACGGCGAGGAATTCAAGCGTGCGCTGGTGTTCCTCCGCCGCGCGTTCGCGGATTTTTCGGCGGGCGAAAAGGACAGTATCGCAGAAAATCTCGGCGAGATATGGGGGCTTAACGGCGCGGAGGTAAGCGAGATAGTCAATGCCGAGCTTGATACCGCTTCGCAGGAGCAGATAGCGGCGCTGGACGATTTTGATTTCGACATATGAACATTATGGTGAAAAAGATGATGTTAGAAAAAATGAACGTTTTCTTTGAAAACAGGCTTTCCGATTACGATGAGCACATGCTTACCGATATTTACGGCGCGGAAGAATTTTATAAGTTCACGGCGGCAGAGCTGCCAATCACGGAGCATTGCAAAATTTTGGATCTGGGGTGCGGAACGGGACTTGAATTGGAGCAATACTTTGCTCTCAATCCTACGGCATCGGTAACCGGGATCGACTTATCCCGGGGAATGCTTTCGGCGCTTAAAAACAAATTCCCAGACAAGCAACTTGATCTGATTTGCGGATCATATTTTGAGATACCATTGAATAATGAGTTTTTTAATGCCGCGGTTTCGGTGGAATCGCTTCACCATTTTACGCCGGAGCAGAAGTTGCCACTCTATAAGAAGCTTCAAAAATCTCTTAAAGCGGACGGTTATTTTATCCTTACCGATTATTTTGCGGAAAGTGATGAGATTGAAAAGGAATACTTTGAAAATCTTCGGCAGCTTAAATCCGAGCAAGGGATAACCGATGATGTTTTTTACCATTATGATACGCCGCTTACGGTTGAACATGAAATTCGGGTACTGAAAGCGGCAGGCTTCACAAGGATGGAAATACTTCGTAACTGGGGAGCAACATATACCTTAAAAGCAATCAAGTAAATAAACTGTTCGGGAGGAAACAATGAATATCGAAAAAATTACAAAAGCAGCATTTGTCGTTATCGGGAAAGAAGGCTCTACCAACGACGGCGATGGTTTTATCGGGCGGCTGTGGGAGGACGCAAATTCCCATTTCGGGGAGATAGCTCATCTCGCGAAAAAGGACGAAAACGGCGTTCCGCTCGGAGTGTGGGGCGCGATGTCGGAATTCTCGCGCTCGTTCAAGCCGTGGACGAATTTCAGCGAGGGGCTGTATCTCGCAGGCGCTGAATGCGATGACGGCGCGGAAGCTCCCGAGGGCTGGGTCAAATGGACGATCCCCGCTTACGAATATCTGCGCGTTGAGTGCGGGGGCGACAGCACGTTCCCCGATATGATAAAATTTCTTGACGAAAACGGGCTTGCGCTCGCGGGCGCGGTGCATGATTTCACCTGTCCGCAGACGGGCAAGAGCTATATGCTTTTTCCGATAAAAAGGCTGTGAATTGTTGACAACGCGCTCAACCGTATTAAAGGAGAATGAAAATGCCATACGTTAAACTTAATGATTTAAATATATTTTATGAGGAATTCGGCAGAGGCGAGACCGCGTTGTTTCTGCACAGCGGCTTCAGCCGAGGACTGCTCGCGTTTTCGGGGCAGATACTTCACTTTTCGGGGAATTACAGATGTTTGTTCCCGGATTTTCGCGGTCACGGTCGGACGACTTGTGAAAGCCTTGACTGGAACAGCCGAATGATAGCGGACGATATGTCGGATTTTCTTGACGCTCTGGAAATAAAGCAAGCGCATTTGATAGGGTACAGTCTCGGCGCGTATGTCGGCTGTTATATGGCGGCAAAATATCCCGACAAAGTCAAGAGCCTTGTAACGATCGGCGGCGGAGCCTATCCCCGACCCGACGGAGCGGATGATTTTCTTCCCGAAAATCTCATACGCAATAACGAAACCGATTTCATTGAGGATATGAAGCTCAGACATTTCGACGCTCACCGCGGCGATTGGCAGACATATCTTAAAACGACCGTCGCCGATTGGAAAGCGCACCCGAACCTTACCGACAATGAATGGGAAGCGATAAAGTGTCCCGCGCTTTTTATAAGCGGAGAACACGACCCGTTCGGAACTTGTGCGGAAATGCTGGAAAAAGTTCCGCACGCGAAAACCTATGAAGTAAAAGGCGGCGGACACCGTCCGCACTTTGTCGGAGAGCAGGCAAACGAGGTCAACGCCGTAATACTTGATTTTCTGAAAAGAAGCTAGGAGCAAACTATGGATACACAACAATTACAGCGCTGGCGGCTTATCTTAGGACAAGAGAGCGACAGCCGCCTTTCCGGAATGAATATGCCCGCGCTCTCCGAGGAGCAGGACTTGATGGACAAGGCGCTCGCAGCGATATACAACAAAAGCGAGCTCGGCGGCTTCGGAATGGGCGGAAACGGTCAGGGCGGCTCGGGAAAGGGCGGCACGGGTGCCGGGCACGGTCCGTCCAATCCTCAAATATCGCGGTGGCTCGGCGACGTGCGCACGCTGTTCGACAAGGATCTGGTCAAAGTAATACAGAACGACGCGGTGAACCGCTGCGGCTTGAAGCAGCTTATCTTCGAGCCCGAATTACTCGAAAACACCGAACCCGACATTAACCTCGCCTCAACGATCTTAACGCTCAAAGAGATGATACCCAAGCGCTCAAAGGACAGCGTCCGCGCGTTTATCCGCAGGATAGTCGAGGAGATCAACCGCCTGCTCGAACAGGACATACGCCGCGCCGTCACCGCCGCGGTCAACAAACGCGCGCACTCGCCGATACCGTCCGCGGCTGCGCTCGACTACAAAATGACGATCAGCCGCAATTTAAAGCACTACTCCCCCGAGCTGAAAACGATCGTCCCGGAGCACTTCTACTTCTTCGACCGCGCGTCAAAGACCGCCGCGAATAAATGGACGGTCATTCTCGATATTGACCAGAGCGGTTCTATGGGCGAATCGGTGATTTATTCGTCGGTGGTGAGCTGCATACTCGCGAGCATGAGCGCGCTCAAAACGCGTATCGTCGCGTTCGACACGAGCATTATCGACCTCACCGAAAAAAGCTCCGACCCCGTCGACCTGCTGTACGGCTTTCAGCTCGGCGGCGGCACGGATATCGACAAGTCGGTCGTGTACTGTCAACAGTTCATCGAGAACCCGAAAAAGACCCTCTTTTTCCTGATTTCGGACTTAATGGAGGGCGGAAACCGCGCCGCGTTCGTCCGCCGAATGGAGGAAATGAAGTCCTCGGGCGTGACGGTCGTCTGTCTCCTCGCGCTCGCCGATAAGGGAAAGCCGTACTATGACGAGCAAATGGCGCAGAAGCTCTCGGGGTTCGGTATTCCCTGCTTCGCCTGCAATCCGCAAAAGCTGCCCGAACTTCTTGAACGCGTTCTCAAAGGACAGGACTTGGGCAAGTTCGTGAAGTCATTGGAGGGCAAGAAGAAATAAAAAACTGCGGTGTCAAGCAAAACGCTTAACACCGCAGTTTTATATGATACGTAATACCAAACGTTCACCTTAACCGGGGAGCAATAGTCACAGCACGCCGAGGTCCGCAAGCACCTCTTTCATTCCGTCGATATCGGTAATTGCACTGACATTATAAACGATCCCGTCATATGTGAAATATGCGATCGTTCTGGTGAAGTCTGTATTATCGTATTGTCCCAGCAATGCCTTTTCACCGTTGTTCATATCGATCACTTCATACTTTTCACAATTGGCTATGTTGTAGCTTACGGGAACATTTAATTCTTCGGTATAGCACCATGTTATAAAGCTGACGGGCAAATCAAGCCGCTTGTCGACAAGCCCGAACATAAACGACAGAACAGCCTCGTTTTGTCCCATATTCTCAATATATTCATTTACTCCGAAGCCAACGTGCATTTGGTAAAACCAATTAAAGCCTTGATCTTCGGAATACTCCTCGGAATTGGCGGTTGTAAAATTATCATTATTGTTTACTGTTAGATCAAGACCGTATTTTTCAATGACCGTGCGCGGGTCGGCTTTTATATAGAACCCGTAGTTCCAATAGCCCCTGTATATGGTCTGTACTCCGGGTGTTCCGTCGTACAAATCATACGCTCCCATTTCCGTCAGCTCCTCAAACGACGGATGTACGAGATCATCGTAGATCTTGATATTAAACTCGATGAGCTTCTTGCCGTTTTGCTCCACGGTATTTTTGAAAATCACGGTAAATCCGACCAAAAGCGAAACCGCCGCTAATGCTGCCGCTATCAGCACGAGTTTAAAGGGAATTTTGCGCCCGCAACGCTCCGTTGTTCTGAGTGCGTTTGCCGCGATGTCATCGTCAATGCCGCCTATTGCTTCGAATAATTGTTCTTGTTTAGTCATTGTAAACGCCCCTTTCGGTAAGATATTTTTTCAGCGACCCGCGCAGCCGCATAAGCGCGGTGGTCGCGGCGGTCTTGCTCATACCGCACGCTTTTGCCGCCTCCTTTACGCCGTAGGTATAGAAGTACCTCAATGTGAATAATCGCTGCTGCTTGCCGGGAAGCGCGCTCAGCCACTCGTTTATCGCGGCGGTAAGCTCGGACAGTTCCGCCTGCCGCTCGACCGAGCAGTCGGACGGGATACACTCGTCAAGCTCCGTAAGCAAGTCGGAATTCCGCTTACGCGCGGTATCGTAGCGCAGGCGGTTCAGCGTGAGCCGCCGCGCCATTTTCGCGATATAGCCCGTAAGGTTTTCGGGGCGGTCGGGCGGGATAGATTCCCAAAGCCTTAACAGAGTATCGTTCGCGCACTGCTCGGCTTCCTCGTCGGAGCGCAGTATGCCGCGGCAAACGTTCATTATGAGCTTCGAGAACTTGTCCCGAACGGCTTTCACGCCGCGCTCGTCGCGGTTATACAGCAGCTCGACTATTTCCTTGTCGTCCATAATGTTCTTCTCCCCTAACGCGTTTTCGTTCCTCTGTTTATATAGACACCAAATAAAGTGATTTGGTCACAGACTGTCGATAAACCCTCGCACCGCGCCGCCGCGTTGCGGCGGCGCTTACTTCGTCAAAGCCCTAACGGCAGGCATAAAGCCTAGCCGTTAGGGCTTTTCCTCGTCTGCGAGTGTTTCTCGCCAGTCCGGGAAATACGAGTAAAAAAATACTTTTTATAAAATGACGCTCCCGACCGCAATGATCGGGAGCACATTTTATTATAACTTATTATAATCCTTTAGCCTCGCCGAGTGAAATTCCGTTCTCGCCGAGCGGTATCTCGTGGTCAAGTCCGACGAACTTGCCGTTCTCCTGCCACAGCACTTCCTTGACGAAATTATACTTCTCGGTATCCCAGGTCGAAAAGTCGTCGAGGACGAGTCCGCCCGTGTCGCCGGAATTGGCGTTGTAGCACCAGAACGTGTGATTAAGGTGGTTTTCCTTTATCAGGCGGCGCATACAGGTCATCCAGGTGAGGTTCGGCTCGCGCATAAAGCCTCCCCACTCGCCGATAAGAAGCGGCGCGGTGTTGTTTTGGTGAATGTACAGCCAGTTCTCCTGCCAGCAGTCGCGGATAAGACTGTCATAATTGTAGCCGCCTTGGAACCACGGCTGCTCGTAAACGGTGGGACCGTAGTCGTGCGGCGAGTATACCAGCTTATTCTGATACTGACCGAGATCAATGGGATAATCCTTGACGCCGCGCAGATTGCCTCCCCACCAGTTGAAATAATAGTCCGCGGAATTTGTCGACGAATAATCGCCGTTTTTCTTGGAATAGATCTCCGTACCCTCGACCATTATCAGCAGATTTGGATTTTTCGCGAGGACTTTTTTCGCGGCGGTCTCGGCGGTGTACTTCCAGTTGTTCTTGGCGGTAGAGTTGTTCCAGATCGCCGCGCTGCTGCCCTCGTTAGGCTTGCCGTGCGGCTCGTTCTTGATGTCGAGCGCTATTATCGTATCGTTGTCCTTATAGCGGTCGGCTATCCATTCGAGCGCGTGATAATAATCGTCGACAGTCACCTTATCGGTGTACCAGAGATTGACGTTATGCCCCATAGCGTTGGTCTCGGCGCAGTGAATGTCGGGCATTACCTTAACGCCGTTCTCCTCGGCGAGCTTCAGAAAATAATCGAATATCTGAAGACTGTTCATATCGTTGAGCTCGGCATTTGAGGCGTTGTTGTAATTGGCTTTCGGGTACTCCCCGCGCGACCACTGATTAAGAAGCTCCGCGGAGATAGGCACGCGTATCAGATTGAACCCGTGGTCGGCGATCCCCTTTACGGAGCTCCGCAGATTGCTGTTCCACAAGCCGTCGAATGTGTTCGTGCCGGTGTTGTAGCCGAACCAGTTCACGCCCGTAAGCCAGACCTGCTTGCCGTTCTTGTCGAGTATTTTATTGCCGTCGGTATGTAACCAGTCGTCGCCCTGCTTTGCCTTGTCGGTGCGTTTGAGAAGCTCCTCAACATTTCCCGAGGGCGCGGGATCTGCGGGATTTTGGTCGTTATTCTGATTATTATTCTGGTTATTGTTCTGATTATTGTTTCCGTTGTTATTGCTCGGCGCGCTTGACTGCGCTCCGTTAAAGTCCACGGTCGAGGGCGGCGTGAACGCTGTCGGACTGCTGTAATTGAAACCGAAGCTCACGCTCCCGCCGACGGGAATATCGCCGTTATATTCGGCGTTTGTGACGGCCGCGCTTGTACCGTTCACGCTTATATTGCCGTTCCACGAACTTGAAATTGAAAAACCGCTCGGCACGTCAAAGCTCACCGTCCACCCTCCTATACTGCTTGAAGAATTATTTGTTATCGTAAGCTCGCAGATCCCGCATTTGCTTCCGTTATCCTCCCAGGTGCTGTCCGCTCTCCACGAGAACTCGACCGACTGCTGAGACGTTTGAGCCGACGAACTGCTTTGAGGAGTGGAACTGCTTTGCGCAGCCGAACTGCTTTGCGCAGCCGAACTGCTCTGCGCAGCCGAACTGCTTTGAGACTGCAAACTCTCCGAACTGCTCTCGGAGCTCGAAGAACTCTCGAAACCGCTGCTTGACGAGCTTGACGAACTCGAAGTGCTTGATGAACTCGAAGAGCTCGATGAACTGCTCGATGAACTCTCCGAACTTGATGTTGACGAACTCTCCGAACTCTCCGAAGAATTTTGCGAGCCGTTTAGTTCATAGGAAGCCGAACAGCCCGTACACAACAGCACTGCCGACAAAACAAACGCCGCCGATTTTATAAAAATTTTTCTCATAATACGCTCCTTTTTATAGGTTATTTATATTGTAGCATATCATAAAAATGTCAACGGAAAGGCTTTGAAAAAACAGTTTACAGACCGTCCTTTACGTTGTTCTTTAAGTCCTCTCTCGGCATATGATACAGCGTGACAAGCGTGATTATGCCGATAACTATACCGCACGCCGTCCATATCATCGGCTCGGAGAGGACAACGCCGAAATAGCCGCCTATCTGCTCTATCGAGCTGCCGACCGTGCCGTTCTTTCCTCCGAAAAGCGGTATCATAACCACGACCGTTACTATTTTCCACAGACATTCTATAATACTGCAAATTATCGGCACAACGCTCTTTCCCAATCCCTGGAGCGAGCACCTCAGCCCGAGCAGAAGCGCCAGCGGATAAAAGAACACCACCGACCACCTGAGATACAGCACGGCGGTATCGGCGATCGCCGCGCCCGTCGGCGTGTCCATGTCGTTGACGATAAGTCCGACAAGCGCGTGTCCTCCGAGAAATACCAGCACGACCGCGATAGTCGCCCACGCCATCATTATCAGCATACAGTCCTTGATCCCCTTTCGGATACGGGTGAACTTCCCCGCGCCGAGGTTCTGCGAGCAATAGGTGATAAGCGTAGCGCTCACGGAAGAAAACGGCATTATCAGAAGCATAAGTATCTTGCGGGCGGCGGTGTGGGCGGTTATCATATCCTCCTTGAAGCCGTTTATGCCGTTCTGGAGAATTATCGAGCCTATGTCGATTATCGAATACATAAGCGCCATTCCGAAGCCCGCGCTGAGCAGTTCGGCGGTCGTCCGCGCCGTGAACACAAAATCCTTTTTCCCGACCAGCAGGAACGGACGGCGCTTTATCAGATAAACAAGACAGACTCCCGCCGAGACCGCCTGTGCTATTACGGTAGCGAGCGCCGCGCCGACTACTCCCATATGGAAAACGCATACCAGAAGCAGGTCAAAGCCGATATTGAGCACCGTGGAGATAACGAGGATAACGAGCGGTATCACGCTGTCGCCGACCGCGCGGAGTATTCCCGCCTCGAAATTGTACAGCAGAGTGACGACAAGACCGAACGTCACGATAATGAGGTAGCTCCTCGCCTCGGCGAATATCCCCTCGGTAACGTCGAGCGCGTGGAGCAGAGGGTCGATAAACACCGTCATTGCCGCGATAATAAGCACCGTCAAGCCGCCCGCGAACACGCTCATACGCGCGATAGTCCTGTGCATCTCGTCATAGTCGCCCGCCCCGAAATGCTTGGCGACGATAATGGCAAACCCCGTTATCGAGCCGTTTATGATGTTGAACATCAGCGAGACGACGGGCGCGGTCGTACCCACCGCGGCAATGGAATTGTTGCCGAGGTTCTGTCCTATTATCATTATATCCGCGAGACTGTACGTCTGCTGAAAAATATTTCCGAGCAGTATAGGCAGAGCGAAAAGCGCTATCAGCTTTATCGGTCTGCCCTTGGTCAGATCTTTCATCTTAACTGTTTGACCCCTCTTTATAATAATCTTTATCGCACCGATTATTATAGCATAACCATCGAAAAAAAACAAGGGGCAAAATAAAACAACAAATTTTCAACTTTCCCTTGCATTTTGGAAAAATATGTAGTATAATAAATCTGTGTGGCAATATCAATTTTGAGGAGTATTTTACTCCGAGGAGGAAAAAATATGTCTGTAAATCTTCAGAAGGGTCAAAAAGTCGACCTTACAAAGGGCAACGCGGGGCTGAAATGCCTTGTTGTCGGACTGGGCTGGGACGAAGCGCCGAAGAAGTTCTCGCTGTTCAACAAGCAGGAGGACATTGACTGCGACGCTTCCGCTATCCTTATCACCGAGAGCACGGGCAAGCTCGCGGGTCCGGTTGACGTTGTGTATTACGGTCAGCTTATGCACAGGAGCGGCGCTGTCCGTCACTGCGGCGACAACCTCACGGGCGCGGGCGACGGCGACGACGAGCAGATAATCGTCGAGCTGAACAAAGTTCCCGCGGACTACAACAAAATAGTTTTCGTTGTAACCATCTACCAGGCGATGGAGCGCAAGCAGCAGTTCGGCATGATCCGCAACGCGTTCATAAGAATAGTCGACGCGGACACGGGCTCGGAGCTTTGCAAGTACAACCTCTCCGAGAACTACGACGGCAAGACCGCGATGATATTCGGCGAGGTCTACCGCTACAACGGAGAATGGAAGTTCGGCGCTGTCGGCGAGCCTACCAACGACAACGGTATCGGCGATATGGCGGCACGGTTTCAGTGATTTTATGGGGGTTTTGTTATGACTAAGAAGATCGTTATTATCTCGGGCATTATCGCGCTTGCGGCAATGGCGGCGGCTGCTGTCGCGTATTTCCTGCTCCGCAAGACCGAGCTGCTCGACGACTGGGATCTCGATATTGACGACGAGATATAACAGACTTTAATCTATAAATACTCACCGCCCCAAGCGGCTTTTTGAAAACACGAGGCTTTGGGCGGTGTTTGGTGTGGGAGAAAACAGATGTCAAAGGACAATAAAACAAACGCTATGCGAATACTCGACAAGCTGAATATTTCATACACCGCGCACACCTATGAATGTGAGAATTTCGTGGACGGGGTGCAGATAGCTCAGCTGTTGGGCGAGGACACGGCGATGACGTTCAAAACGCTCGTAACGATCGCGAAGAGCGGGAAATATTATGTGTTCTGTCTGCCGGTCGACCGCGAGCTGGACTTGAAGAAATGTGCGAGAGCTGTCGGCGAAAAGGCGCTCACGCCCGTTCACGTCAAGGATATACTTGCGGTGACGGGGTATATACGGGGCGGGTGTTCGCCGCTCGGGATGAAGAAGCCTTATCGGACGGTGGTTCACGAGAGCGCGCGGAACTTGGAGCGTATTATAGTAAGCGGCGGCAGGCTCGGCTTGCAGCTTGAGCTTGCACCCGATGATCTTGTCAAGGCTTGTGGGGGCGAGTACGCGGATATTATCGTCAACGCCGCGGAGTGAAAAAAACGGGATTCTTAAGGGGCTTGCCCCTTAAGCGGAGTGCAGAGGCAGAGCCTCTGCCGGGTACGGGCGGAGCCCGTAACGCCGCGAAGCGGCAAAAAAAGTAATCCTCGCGAACTAACAACGCTATACAAATGCAAGCCGAATGAATTACTCAGCAACTGCGACAGCGCTGCACTGTTCAAAGCGCGGATCACTTTTTTCTGCCACCGGCAGAAAAAAGTGATTGATCGGCGAATTTGCCTGTTGGCAAATTCACCGATTTGGGGAAAAGCGCGGCACTGGTGTCCTTGTTTTTCCCCAAACCCTTTTAGCGCTCCGGGGGCTCGGCGCTGCGCGCCGCGTTGCGCACTGCGTGCGCAACAGCCGTGCTTCGCACGGCTATCCGGGCTGCCGCCCGGACCTGCGCAGAGGCTCTGCCTCTGCACTCCGCCTAAGGGGCAAGCCCCTTAGGAATCCCGTTTTTTTTTAGCACTTAGTTAATACACTAATTAAGGAGACCATTATGATACAAGAACTTACCGAAAAACTTACTGCCAATATTTCCCGCGCCGTCCGCGGCAAGGACGGTCAGATCCATCTCGTCTGCGCCGCGCTCTTCGCGGGCGGTCACGTCCTCCTCGAGGACGTCCCCGGCACCGGCAAGACCCTCCTCGCCCGCTCCCTCGCCAGATCCGTCGACGGCGGCTTCAAACGTATCCAATTCACGCCCGACCTACTCCCCTCCGACATCACCGGCATAAATTTCTACAACACCAAGGAACAGGAATTCGTCCTGCGGCGCGGTCCCGTATTCACAAACATCCTCCTCGCCGACGAGGTCAACCGCGCCACCCCGAGAACTCAGTCGGCGCTGCTCGAATGTATGGAGGAACGCCGGACCACCATCGACGGCGAGACCTTAAAGCTCCCTGCCCCGTTCTTCGTTATCGCTACCCAGAACCCGACCGAGATACAAGGCACATACCCCCTCCCCGAGGCTCAGCTCGACCGCTTTATGATACGTCTCGCGCTCGGCTACCCCGACCGTGACGAGGAAATAAAGGTAATAAGCGGCGCGGCTTCGTTCGGCGCGGAGGAACAGCTCACGGCAGTCTGCACGGGCGAGGATATACTCGCGGCGCAGAACGGCGTAAACGGGTGCAAAGCGGGCGAGGCGGTCTGCGGCTACATAGCCGACATAGCGGCGGCTACGCGCAGACACGCGGGCGTAAGGCTCGGTCTCTCGACGCGCGGAGCGGCGGCGCTCAAACGTATGAGCTGCGCGCTCGCGATGACAGACGGGCGCGATTACGCAATGCCGCAGGACGTTCTCGAAGCCGCGCCCTACGTTATCCCGCACCGCCTTATATACAAGGGATACGACAGCGCAAGGGCGGACGTTCTCGGACAGATACTTGAAAGCGTTCCCGTGCCGACGGAAAACGGTTGATGGAGTAAAATATGGAGCTTATTGCAATGGCGCTTATCGTTGCGGTGATAATTGTGGGACAGTACCTCCTGTACGAGAAAACGGGGCTGAAAAAGGTGTACTACAGGCTCTCGATAAGCACTCCCGAGGCATTTGAAAACGACGTTATCGAGATAGTCGAGGAGATCGAGAACGCCAAGTGGCTGCCGCTGGTATGGGTGCGCAGCGAGATAAGCTGCTCGCCGTGGCTGACGTTCAAGGGGCAGACATTAACCGGCGACCGCAATGATCGCGATGAACAGCGCGGACTTATCTCGGGCATTTTCGTTCTGCGCGGCTACCGCAAATGCCGCCGCGTGTGGAAGGTCAAGTGCGAAAAGCGCGGCGTAATGACGATAGATAACGTTATAATCACGGCAAGCGACCTGTTCGGGCTCTCAAAACGGGCTATGGTGCTTGAGGTGACCGACACCGTGCGCGTGCTCCCCGTCCCCGCCGAAATGGATATGGGCGAGCTTTCGGGCGACCTGTTTATCGGCAATATGCAGGTGCGGCGGTTTGTACTGCCCGACCCGTTTATGATAAGCGGTGCGAGAGAGTACACGGGGCGCGAGCCGATGAACCGTATACACTGGCTCCAGACCGCGCGGACGGGCAATTTAATGGCGTATAAAAACGAGTTCACGACCGAGAGGCGTATTTTGATCATCCTCAATATGCAGAGGAGCGCCAACGCTCACGGTCAGCCTATGAACCTTTCGATACTCGAGGCGCAGATAAAGGCGGCGGCGTTCGCTCTCGACTGCTGCGCCAAGGCGAACGCGGAGTGCGCGCTGGCTGTAAACGCCGCCGAGAGACTGTACGTCTCCCCGAACAGCGGCTACGCTCACGTTATGAACGTCCTGCGGCGGCTCGCGGAGCTTGAGAACGTCTGCGGCGAACGCCTTGATGATATGATGATGTCGCTTGACTGCAACGAATTCACGGATATTATCCTGATAACCCCCTGCGTTACCGAGCTCACCTGCGAAATACTGGAGGGGCTGTCTAACGGGGGCAAGTGCTGCAAGGTGTTCACAACGGGGCTGAGCGAGAACATTCTCCCCCCTGTTTGCGAGACCGTACACATTCCGCGCGGTATTCGGGAGGTGAGATAATGGGCAAAAAAAGCCCGAAAATACTTCCCGCGGCGGCGGTTTTCGGTCAGTTTCTGGCGCTGTTTCCGTTTGCCGCGGCGTTCTGCGGTTTGGCGCTGAAGCGTTACGCCGTGTTGGCGTATCTTGCGGTCTACGCCGTATTCGCGGTGTTTTACGCGGCGGGACATCTCTGCGGACGGTTCGCTCACGAAATGACGCCCGGCGGAAAGCGAAAGTCCGTCATTATGTTTATTTCGAGAGCGGCGGTGCTGGTGCCGTCGGCGCTGTTTATCGCCGGCGTTTTGGCGTTTGACCTGCCGTCTATGGCGCTGTTTTATGTGCTTCCGGGAGGGATAGCCGCGTTTTTCGGTGCGCACGGCGGCGAGGGCAGGAGCTACACCGACAAATTCTCGCGCGGGTGGTTCGCGCTGTATTTCGCGGCGGGGTTGTTCACGGCGGTGCTGCTGTGGTCGTCGCGCGAGGAGGAGCTTGCCGCGGACGGTATGCTTCAATTATGCGCAGGCTTCGCGGTGATGATACTGCTGTCCGCGCTGCTCGCAAATCAGACGAATATCGACGTCTGCACCAATCAGCGCGGAGGCGGAAGATCGGTGCTGCCCGACGGGCTGCGGCGGTATAACGCGGTGCTGATAACGGTCATCTGCGCGGTGACTATCGGGCTGTTTCTGTTCGCAAAGCCGCTTGCGGGGCTTATCAAGTATCTTGTTTCGCTTCTGATACGGGGATTTTTGTCCGTTATGGAGGCGCTGAGCAGCTGTGTGTGGATAGAACCCGAGGATATGACTCCCGACGGCTCGGGGAACGTGAGCGAGATAGAGCCCGGGTTTACGAGCGCACTTGCGGAGCTGCTTTTCGCGGTGCTTATTATCGGGCTGCTTGTTGTGATATTCAAGCTGAGGCGGCAGATATGGGAGCTTATAAAGTCGGTGTTTGAGCCGCTTTTCAGGGCTCGGGAGAAGTCGTCGGATATTCCGTTTTACGACGAGATATTGGTGAGCGACGCGAAAAGGCTTGCTCCAAGGGCAAGGCGGCGTGTTGAGCACGAGCTTGCCAAGCAGTATAAGCGGGAGAGCGACCCTGCGCGGAGGTATCGGTTAGGGTATGCGTTGTTTCTGGTGAGGCTCGGGAAAACGGAGCGTCCGCCCTTGCCGGTCGATACTACGACGGTTCATCGGGAGAAGGGCGAGAGCGTGTTTGAGCGCGATCTTGGGGAGCTTTCGGGGGTGTATAACCGAGTGCGTTACGGAGAGACCGCGCCGACTGCCGAGGAGCTTGCCGAACAGGAAAAACTGTTGACAGAGCTGAAGTAAATCTTCAAGGCTAAAAAATTTACGGAGGTAAAATACCATGCAGATCAGTGTTAAAAAAATGATGATTTTTATTTTGTGTGTTCTTTTGACGGGTATCGCGTTTGTCGGTTTTCTCTATTTTAACAACGATATTGGCGTTCAAAAGTCGCAATTGGAAACCGATATTCGTTCGGGACAAAAAATCAGTTCGGACTGGAATATTGACGGAGCTGTTTCGGATACGATAGCCGCGTTTATTTCCTATCCCCGCGATATGAACGATCATACTTTTTCCGTCTATGTAAATCGTCCGGGACTGTCTTTCGGATATTTCTTCCGCGGCGGCGGAGACCTCACGGTGAAAGATACGGATATTGTGGAGTACACGGTCGATGGATATAAAGAACGCGCGTTTATGTCTATGAACAAGCAGCAAGTGGAGCGCCTGGAAATAGATGACGGAAACTCAATTCAGGTGATCGATATTGACAGCAGCAAGCCCTTTTCGCTCGTTTTACCCGTGAATGCCGGTTACATCGCTTTTTATGACGTCGACGGAAATACCGTGGGATTTCAAAAACATATGCTTTGATAACGACTTTCTAGTATAGGGTTGTTCGGAGCGGGGATTACTTTTTTCTGCCCCCGGCAGAAAAAAGTGATTGATCAAGAATTTTGCCTGTTGGCAAAATTCTTGATTTGGGGAAAAACGCGGCACCGGTGTCCTTGTTTTTCCCCAAACCCTTTTGGCGCTCTTTTGGTCGCCGCTGGCGCGGCGTGCGGCGCTCCGCGCCTCAGTTTCGCACTTCGTGCGAAACTGCCGTGCTTACGCACGGCTATCCGGGCTGCCGCCCGGACCTGCGCAGAGGCTCTGCCTATGCATTCCGCCTAAGGGGCAAGCCCCTTAGGAATCCCGTTTTTTTAGCTGTAAGACTTTACGTTAAATTTTGATTTATTTGAA
>JAAVID010000110.1 GCA_014799395.1 Oscillospiraceae bacterium
ACATCGTTCTCGACGTTCACGCCGCTGCTGAATATATCGGCGATAGTAAGCGCGTTGCCCTCGCCGTCGCTCTCGATAGGGTCGTTTATGTAGACCTCGGTGAGCTGGTGCTTTATTTTGCGGAAGTACATTTTTATCTGGTTAGCTATTATACATCTGAGGAAACTAAATTAGTAATACAAACTGCCTGTATTGTGAGAATTATTTCCGCCAAGAAACCGTCCTATTCCCTGCTCTGCTCCGAGGATATTGATACCCTTTCGATTGGAGAACGGCTCAGAGTTATGCGTCTGCGCGCGGGATTAACGATAGAACAAGCCGCCCAAGCGGTCGGCGTTGAGCGGCGGTGTGTTATGAATTATGAGCTTGGCAGGGTCAAGCATATGAAAAAAGATGTATTATCGAAACTCTATACGCTTTATGAAAAATAACGGTTGCCGCAAGGGGCGCTTTACGGCATTAAAAATTCAGGCAGCACCGTACAAAGATTGTGCGGTGCTGCGTTTATATCATCCAAACAGGCACGATCAAATTATCCCTGTCAAACGCCCCAAGCTGCTCTGCCATGCAAAGCACCGCGCCCGTGCCGATCTCCGTTGATGCCTTACCGAGAACTCCAAAGGTCTTGATGATCCGCTTATCGGGTGAGGCTGCTTTCTTGATTTCCGGCGGACACAGCTTGCCGTCTCCCTCTATAACAACGTCGATCTCCTTTGCGTCGCGGTCGCGGTAAAAATAGATATACGGCTCAAGTCCCGCGTTCTGATAGCTTTTCATTATCTCCGATACCACAAAGTTTTCGAGCAGCGCACCGCTCATAGCTCCGCATTCCGCGACTTCCGGCGACGACCATTTTGTCAGATAGCAAACAAGTCCGGTATCATAGAAGTACACCTTCGGGGTCTTGACCGTGCGTTTCAATACATTGTTCGAGTAGGGGGGCAGCAGGAAAATAATCCCAAGCGTTTCAAGAATATTCACCCATGCCTTTGCCGTGTTCATATCAATATCCGCGTCATCGGCAAGCGCTTTGTAATTCAACAATTGCGAAGTCCGCGCCGCGACCGCAGTTATAAACCGATTGAATTTCAGCGCGTCAACACTGCCGGATATATCCCGAATATCACGCTCAATATAAGTCGAGATGTACGATGAATAGTAAATGTTTCGTTCGGCATACTGACCGCTGACAATTCCCGGCATAGAGCCGTTCCATATTCGCTTAAACATCTCCGGAGTACTTACGGGGGCAAAGCTCTTGCTTTCGGACAGAAGTCTGTCAAAATCGGTTGAAAACGGCACACAAGGAGCCCCGACGATTTCCCTCTGCGACATCGGCGACATATGCAGCAGCGCAACTCTGCCCGCCAGTGATTCCCGAACTCCCTGCATAAGCCTGAATATCTGCGAGCCCGTCATCCAGAAATCTCCCGGATTATGGTGCTTGTCAATGTGCATTTTAATATAGGTGAACAGTTCGGGAGCATACTGAACCTCATCGATCAGCACGGGCGGCTTGTGAATCTGCAAGAAAAGCGCAGGGTCATTCTTTGCCATATCGCGGGTGTTCAGATCATCGAGCGAAACGTATTCACGACCTATATTTTCCCTCTCGGCAGATTTCAGATGTATTTATATTATAGCCGAAATTTTGCTATTTGTCAAATTTACCTGAATCAATTTTTTCAAAATACTTTTGCAACTAAAGCATTGATTATTTCCGAAAAAACAAATCAACAAGCGGCACGGGATAATCAACGCCGTCATCCTTGCATTTCCACGCAACGATAAACTTTATCCTCGCGGCATACGGAGTATAACCTTTTGCCCTGTACGTCTCGATAGCCTCCGACTGCTTTTTTGAAAAGACCGCGCAGACATTGTTTCTGTCCGAGATTAGCTGCCTGTTATTGACCGACAACATCATTCCGCTCCTCAGCCCGAATATCATTGGCTTGTTTGCCTTGAAATAGTCAAGATAAAAATCCGTATGAGCCAATGGAACGGCGATCTCGGTCGGTTCGCTGTACATCTTATCGTCGACGGTCTTTACTGTTTTACACATAAGGAAATTCTTTAAAATGTGAAATTTGTGCGAAAATTGAATTTAGTCATTGACTAAATTCAACAAATGTGTTATACTATATACAGCAATCAAACGGAGGTGTGTCATGGGAAAGAGACAGGAGGCGGCCCTCGAGACAAGAAAAAAGCTTATCGACGCGGTAAAAAAGCTGTCGGAGAGCAAGCCGTATAACGAAATGTCGATAGACGACATCACGCAGACTGCGGGAGTGGCAAAGGGAACGTTCTACACCTATTTCAAGCGGCGGGAGGACATCATCTCCGTCATTGCCTACGAGGCGCTGGACAGTGCGCTGAACCGAGCGTCCAACGAGAAAACCGACGTTACCGAAAGAATAGCTTGCTTTTTGAACAATTCCGCCGTCATTATCGAAGAAAATACATTGCAGGTCGCTCAGCAGTGGTATCGCAGCGTGACCTCTCCGCTTGACGGCGATACCCTCGGAATGGATAAATTAAGCTACGACAAGGGCTTTATCGAGCGATGTCTGCAAGGCGCGGTCGATAACGGAGAACTGCAATCGGACACACCGATTGATTCGCTTGCGTTACAAATAATTTCGGCGTATTACGGCGCTGTGGCGCTGTGGTGTATGTCGGACGGAAAAATATCGCATAAGGAAATTATTGAGGATCTCTGCAAGGATCTTCTTTCAAAAACAATTAACACATACAGGAGGTAATTATGGAATACAGAACATTATCAAACGGCGTTAAAATGCCGATGGTCGGCTTTGGAGTTTATCAGGTCGAGCCCGAACAGTGCGAACAAAGCGTTCTCGACTCGCTGAACGCGGGCTATCGTCTTATCGACACCGCGGAGAGCTATATGAACGAGGAAGCAGTCGGCTCGGCTGTGCGGAAAAGCGGTCTTAAACGCGACGAGGTTTTTGTAACGTCAAAAATCTGGGTCTCTAATTTCGGCTATGAAAAAACCAAAAAGGCGTTCGAGGCGGGATTAAAAAGGCTCGGTATGGAGTATATCGACCTTATGCTGCTGCACCAGTCGCTGTCGGATTATTACGGCTCGTGGCGCGCTCTGGAGGAGTTTTACAAAGAGGGCAAAGTCAAGGCTATCGGAGTGTCGAACTTCTACCCCGAAAGGCTGACCGACCTCTGTATGAACGCCGAGATAAAGCCTATGGTAAATCAGATAGAGTGCAATCCGTTCTTCCAAAGAAATACCGACCTTGAATGTGCGGAGCATTTCGGCGTTGCGGTCGAGGCATGGGCGCCGTTCGCGGAGGGCGGCAGAGGTATTTTTTCAAATGAGATACTCGCAGGGATAGCAAAGGCTCACAACAAGACTATCGCGCAGGTCATTTTGCGGTGGAACGTTCAGCGCGGGGTTATCGTAATCCCGAAATCCGTCCGCAAGGAGCGTATTGAGGAAAACTTCAATATATTCGACTTCACGCTTTCCGACGAGGAAATGAAAAAAATCGGCACGCTCGAAACCGGGCATACCGAAATAATAGACCACTATGACTGGCATATCGCAGAGATGTTGAACACGGTAAAAGGCAGAGAGTAAAGGAGGATATTACAATGGAAATGATAACTTTAAATGACGGCGTAAAGATCCCCGCTGTCGGCTTCGGAGTATTTATGATACCCGCGGACGGCAGCACCTACAAAGCGGTTCGCGAAGCACTTGACGCGGGCTACCGCCATATCGACACTGCGACGGCTTATTTCAACGAGGAGGAAGTCGGCAAGGCAGTCCGCGACAGCGGTATTCCGAGAGAAGAAATTTTCATCACAAGCAAGCTCTGGCTCTCGCATTACGGCTATGAACGCGCTAAGCTCGGCATTGACCGCTCGCTCCGCAAGCTCGGTTCGGACTATATCGACCTTTATCTGATACATCAGCCTTACGGCGACGTTCCGGGCGCGTGGAAAGCGATGGAAGAGGCAAAAGCGGAAGGCAAGCTGCGTTCTATCGGAGTTTCAAATATGACCCCGAAAATATGGAAAAAATTTGTACCGCAGTTCTCTACCCTGCCCTCCGTCAATCAGGTGGAGTGCAATCCGTTCTCGCAGCAGAAAGAGCTGCGCTCTATAATGGATAAGGATAACGTGAAACTGGAGTGCTGGTATCCTCTCGGACACGGAAACGCCGAGCTGCTGAATAACTCCGTAATTACGGGAATCGCGGAGAAATACGGCAAAGACGCGGGGCAGATCATTCTCCGCTTTGAGGTGCAGGAGGGCTTTATCACGCTCCCGAAGTCCTCTAATCCCGAGCGTATCAAGAGCAATATCGAGATATTTGATTTCGAGCTTACCGCCGCCGAAATGGATTCGATACGCGCGCTTGATACGGGAAAGACCTCGCACAATCCCGAAGCGCCCGGGCTTGGGGAAACTCTCCTGAACGCGTTTAAGGTCGAGGACTGATGTATATTCTAAGAGCCGACATCTCTGTCGGCTCTTTTTCGTATTTATTTGCTTATTTTTTCGATAACGCAGCTGTGTTTTTTCTCTTTAGAATCGTAGCTTATCCCAACCAGCAGTATATCGCCCGAATAATCCTTGATCTTCTCGGTATACTGCCGGCGCTTTATCTGCTCAATAGCCGTATCGGCGGACTTATCTTTTTTCAGCTCGACTACCAGCGCTGGCAGATCAACGTTCTTTCTCGGCAGGAAAACAAGATCGGCAAAGCCCTCCCCTGTCGGTAACTCGCGCCACATCTCGTATTTTTCACGGGCGGAGTAATATGCCAGCGAAATAACACAGGCGAGCGAATTTTCGTCGTTGTATTTGAGTATCGAGGTATCCTCCATATGGCTCTGCTGGATAAGCGCGGCGACTTTATCGGACTTACACGCTAATGTTGCATTTAACAACTCCTCGGATACCTTGAGCGACTTCGCGACCTCGCCCCAGTCCAACTGCCGAATGGTGCTTGCGAATTGCTCGGCTATCTCGAAATTAGGCACGGACACCTTTTTCCCGGCTATATTGTAGGTCAGATACCCCAGATGAACCAAAAGCGTCAGCACGTCGTCCTTTGAATTAAATGTGACCATATCGTTAGTGAATGTCGTAATATCCACACGGCAGCTTTCACCCGATACAAGCCTGACGATATCATCACGCAGTCCGTCAAAATTCATCTTGATATATACGGTCAGCGCTTCAAAAGTCTCCGTTGACGTCCAATAATTGTAAAAATGACCGCCGAGCATTGACATAACCACAGAACGCGGATTGTATATCGAAATCCCGTCAAGGTCGTAACCGTCATACCAGCGGCGAGTTTCCTCAAAGGACATATCGTACCGCTCGCAAAGCGCTTTGACCTCGCTCTCGGTAAATCCCGTAAACTCCGCGTATTTTTCGGGATTTGTCATAGAAATTTCCGTGAACATATTCAGCGCCGAGTGAACCCCGTATTTCTTTATCGGCAAAATTCCCGTCATATAAGCAAGCGCGACGTAGGTCTGGTCTTTCAGCAGATTCCGCAGGAAATCAAGATATATCCTCTGCGCCTCGGTGTCGTTCTGCCGCTCGCGGAAGATACAATCCCACTCGTCTATTATGAAAATGAACGGAATTTTCGTTTCGGCGTAAACGTCGTTTAAAACAGATACCGGATCGTTCCAGTCAAAGCAGTCAACATCGGAGAATTCCTTTTTCAATTCGTGCAGCAGCCTTTTGCACAGATAATCAATTGACCCCTGCACCGTTTCGGACTTTTTGGAAAAATCGGTCATATTTACGCGAATTACATTATATTTGTTCAAGTGCTTTTCAAAGCTCTCCGCTCCCGATATTTTCAGTTCGGAGAACATCTCGCGCGAATCAACTCCCCGACCGTAATACGCCGCGAGCATATTCGCCGCCATAGACTTTCCGAAACGGCGCGGACGGCTTACGCAGATATACTTCTGCTCTGTATAAATAATACTGTTGGTGACCTTGATTAACCCCGTCTTATCGACATAGATCTCGGAGTTTATTGCCTGCTGAAAACCCATATTATCGGGATTAAGATAAATTCCCATAGTCGACACCTCGCTTTGTATAAATTATAGCATAAACAAAGAGAAAAGTCAATATTATCCCATAACAGAACGGAGAAATCCATATTCTTAAAGCTCTGCGACTTGACAAATCCGCCGAACCGTGATATAATACAATAAAGGAAATGATGTGTTGGTAATTAAACATGAAGACTTGATAGGAACATACGAGCAGAAAAGAGCTTTGGTATCTCAGTTTAATCTTATGGACGATACATTCTTCTCCGTCGTTATGCGGGATAAGGCAGCTTGCGAGTATCTGCTCTCGACGCTTATGGGCAAATCCGTGAGCATTATCGAGCATAAAACCCAATATTCGATAAGGAACATTGAAAGCCACTCGGTAGTGCTGGACGCTCTTGTTGAGGACAGCGAGCATAACCTTTACAATGTCGAAGTCCAGAAAGAGGACGAGGGCAACCATGAGCGCCGAATGAGATATAATCAGACCGCGGTCGACTGGTCGTATCTGGAAAAGGGCGTCAATTATAACAAGCTGCCCGAATTGTATTTGATATTTATATCGGAGTTTGATACATTCAAGCTTGGCAGGAATAATTACAGCTTGTCGCTGTACATAGACGGAACAAATACCAAATGTGACGACGGAATTCACCGTCTGTACTTTAACACCGCTGTTGACGACGGAAGCGATCTATCCAAGCTGCTGCAATACATGGCAGACAGTAGCGCGGATAACAGCGGGTTCGGAGCGCTGTCACAGGCGGTCAAGCACCATAAAATCGTGAATGAGGGGGTTGATAGTATGTGTAAGGCTGTTGAAGAATATGCTAATAGTCGTAAACTTGAAGGTAAGCTCGAAGGTAAACTTGAAGGCAAACTCGAAGGCAAGCTCGAGGACATAAAAAATATGCTTAATGACGGACTTCCGCTTGAAAAAGCATTGAAGTATACAGGGCTTGACGAGGCAACCTACAAGGAACACTGTCAGCGAATGCAGTAATTTCGCATGATATTAAGGAGCTTGATAAACCCAAGCTCCTTGTTTTTATCCGCATACCACATTATTTTCCATATGCTTTCACAAATTCTTCCACCGCCGACTTAGAAATAATCCAAAGCCTCCCACAACGGAACGCCTTTATATCTCCATTCCGCAGCAGCTCATAAGCCTTGTTCTTTCCAATGCGTAGCATCTCGCAAAGCTCATCGATCGTTACTATATCGCTGTATTCATTAAACATAAGTATATCCTCCCGTATAGGTTTATTTTAGTTTAATGTTGAATTTCAAATAATTATTTTATAGTGTTTTTTATAATATCTGCG
>JAAVID010000111.1 GCA_014799395.1 Oscillospiraceae bacterium
ACATCGTTCTCGACGTTCACGCCGCTGCTGAATATATCGGCGATAGTAAGCGCGTTGCCCTCGCCGTCGCTCTCGATAGGGTCGTTTATGTAGACCTCGGTGAGCTGGTGCTTTATTTTACGGAAGTACATTTTTATCTGGTTATCGATACATTTCGAGGCATATGTGCTGAACTGATTTCCCTTACGGTAATCGAACGTTTCCGCGGCGCGTATCAGCCCGATAGTGCCTATGGAAACAAGGTCGTCCGGGTCCTTGGCGTCGGGGTAGTTTTTCTTGACGATATACGCGACTAAGCGCATATTGTGAACTATCAGCTTGTCACGGGCTGCCGTATCGCCCCGGGCTATCCTATCTATGCACTCCGCTTCTTCCTTTGCGGAAAGCTGTTTCGGGAACATATTCTTCCTGTCGAAATGCAGACCGAAAAAGAGCAGGTTCTCCAACGCGAGCTTCAAAAGAAGTATCCCCATAATATCACCTCAACAACAGGAGCTGTTTATGAACAAAATTTACGGTAAAGAAAATCCAATGCCGCGCGAGAGCTTCGAGCGGCTGTACAAAATAATCGAGTACTCGTTCCCGAAGGACGAGCGCCGCAGCTTTGACGACCATTTCGGCGAGTTTGAAAAGCCGCGTTTCCGCTCGCTCGTTCGTGAAGAAAACGGGAATATCGAGGGCTTTATGAACTACTGGCAGCTCGACGGCTTTGTGTACCTCGAGCACTTTGCCGTAGCTAAGGAGCTGCGCGGTCTGGGTATCGGCTCGGAGCTTATGGAGGAGCTGCGCGGTATCGTTAAATGCCCGGTAGTTCTCGAGGTCGAACCGCCCGAAACGAGCGATACCGCCTTGCACAGAATAGGCTTTTACAAACGTCTCGGCTTTCACCTGAACGAATACGAATATTATCAGCCGCCGTACCGCAAGGGCGAACCCGTCCGGCTGATGATAATGTCAACGTCCGCGCTTTCGGAAGCCGAGTTCAAGGAAATAAGGCGCGTCCTTTACCGTGACGCTTACGAGATCGACGAGAATTTCTTAAAATAAATCGTATTTTCAATATATTCGACAACGCTTGTTTATTATTACAAAGAAAACGCCTGTCCAAACAAACAGACGTTTTCTTATCGAATTTTTAATCAAATATTTTAGCTAAAGTAAAATCGACCGTCTTTGAGAACGGATCGTACACAATATCCGTGCCTCCCTTGACCGTGAAAAAGTACTCGTTTTTGCGGTACAACGGTATAAACGCCGCCTTGTCGATAAGCTCCTGCTCGGCGGCGAGATATTGCTCCGCGCTGCCGGAAAGCTCCGCTTGTTTCAGCGCGGCTTCAAATCCGCTGTCGGAAAAACGCGCGAAATTGTCGGGGCTGTCCGAAACGAACTGCTCAAGATACGCGGACGGACTGTTGTACTTTCCCGAAAGCTCCGTCACCGCTATGTCGTAATCGCCGCTTTTGAGCCTTGCGTCAAACTCCCCGCCGTCCAAACGTTCGATAACGCAGTAAAACCCGAACTCGCGCTGCCATTCCTGCATAACATACGACACGGCAGTCTCCGCGGCGCTGTCGGGAACGATGACCTTAGCGCCCGTAAACAAGCTCGTATCCAGCTTCGGCTGCGCTTTAAGGAAGTATTTGCGCGCCGAGGTCACGTCGTATTCGGGCAGCCTGCAAGCCCCCGCAAGCTCCCGGTAGCTCTTACCGGACATTGAGACCTCGTCCGGCACTATCCCCTCCGCCGCCTTAAATTCGGGAACGGAGGACAACATCTCCCGGTCGGTCAGCAGCGCCAGCGCCATACAGAAGTCGCTGTTTGAAAAAAGCGCGGACTTTCTGTTGAACACCATTCCGCAGGTAATACAGCCGAATTCCTCATTGATAAAATCGCCCTTGATAAGCGCCTTTTCGCTTTCGGAGACGGAAACGCAGTGCACATCATTTCCGAGGAAATCGTCTATAAAAACTTCCTTGTCGCGAATGTAAAACGTTACCGCCGCGGGACATACCCCCTCGGCGTTCTTTGAGTTCCTGACTAGGGTTATGCTGTTGGAGTCCTTGTCCTCGGTATACGGGTCGTACAGCCATTTCCGCACATAAAACGAGCCGTTTGACGGCGTACATTCGTCCGACAATCCGTATTTTCCCTGCGACTGTATGAAAAACTTCTCGCTGCACGGCATTGCAGGCGGCTCGGTAAGCATAGTCAGAAAACGCGGGTTCGGGTAATCGAGAGTTATCTCAAGCTCGTATTCGCCCTTTGCCTTTACGCCAAGCTGCGAGCTGTCGGTCTTTCCTTTATTCAGCAGCTCGGAATTTTTAATGCAGAAATAATCCTTTGCGCGCGGAGCTCTTGTCTCGGGCAGAAACAGCCGCGTAAAGCCGTATACGAAATCTTTCGCGGTGCATTTTTCCTCAAACTCGTTATTGTCCGTCCAGTATATGTCATCTCTCAGCTTGAAATTATACGTCAGCCCGTCGTCGGAGACCGTGTATTCCGAAGCCGCGCCCTCCTTTACCGAGCCGTCCTTATCAAGCGTAAGCAAGCCCGTAAACACGTTTTCGATAACAATATCGGAACTCACATCGTTTGCTATCTGCGGGTCGAGCGTTACGGGATTTGAGGAGATGTCGTATCTGAAAGTATAGTCGCAGCCGTCGTCCTCGCCGCAGCCCGACATTGTAAACAGCATAAACGCCGCCGCAAGCACGGCGATTTTTTTCTTTATATTTATGTCGATCGCTCCCTTAAATTACTGTAAATATATTGTAACATATATTCTCAAAAAAATCAACGAAAAAAAGATTACAAAATTATTACAAATTTACGGTGTATACTCTATCACGGTATCGCGGGTCGCTTTCATATCTATGAGCCGCTGATTTTCGCTCCCGCGGAACGGCAGCGACAGCGATCTTTTATCCTCGACAAAGCGCCCGTCGACCAGTACGTCGATTATCGACAGCAGCTTTCCGACAAATTCGTCGTTCATTTTCCACAGCTCCTCTATCGTCCAGCCGGTATAGCACCATATATCGTAACCCCGCTCCTTAAAGCGTTTGCCGAGCTCGTAAAGCGCCTTTGGCTGAGCAAACGGCTCGCCGCCCGAGAATGTAACGCCTTTGTTGAGCGGGTCCTCGGCGCACTCGCGGAACAGCTCGTCGGTATCGACAACACGTCCGCCCTCAAAGTCGTGCGTCTGCGGATTGTGACAGCCCTTGCAGTGATGAGGACAGCCCTGCACAAAGATCGTGTAGCGAAACCCCGGACCGTCAACAATAGACTCGGAAACCGTCCCCGAAATTCGTATCTTCATAATACCTCCATAACACATAGAAACAGCCGCCATAAAGCGGCTGTTCCAACTATAAAAAACTAAAATCCACCTTAAACCTTACAGCGAAAAGTTAATAACCCAAACTCAAACAGTATTGGGAAACGGGATTCCAAAGGGGCTTGCCCCTTTGGCGCAGTTTTACAAACGGCTTTGCCGTTTGTAAAACGCAATGGCACTCGCAAGCCGCTGCGCGGCTCACGAGCGCTCATTGCTAGCTCGCTTCGCTCGGAATGCAAGGGCGGAGCCCTTACACTCACACACTCTACTACTCCCTACTTCTTAAATCTTCTGGGTCTCTCTATACGTTCGATCTGAACTTCGTCGGCGCGGCGGTGGCACATGGGGCATTCGTCGTCGATAATGCCGGTGAAGCCGCAGCAGGGGTCGCGGTCTATCGGGTGGTTGATAGCGCCGTAGCCTATACCCTGCTCCTTCATATAGCGGACTACCTGTTCAAAGGCGTCGAGGTTTTTGAGCGGGTCGCCGTCCAGCTCGATATAGCTGATATGTCCTCCGTTTGTGAGCGCGTGATACGGCGCTTCAAGACGTATCTTCTTAAACGCGCTTATCGGATAATAAACGGGAACGTGGAACGAATTGGTATAATAATCCTTATCGGTTATACCCTCTATCTCGCCGTAGCGCTTTTTGTCTATCGCGATAAATCTGCCCGAAAGTCCCTCCGCGGGTGTCGCGAGCAGACTGAAATTAAGCCCAGTCTTTTTTACCTGCGCGTCTACCTTTTCACGCATATGAGTGATTATCTCAAGCCCGAGCTTCTGCGCTTCCCCGCTTTCACCGTGATGAACGCCGATAAGCGAGATAAGGCACTCCGCCAGTCCAATAAAGCCGACGGACAATGTGCCGTGCTTCAATATCTCGGCAATGCTGTCGTTCTCGGAGAGCTTCTCGGAATCTATCCACACGCCCTGTCCCATAAGGAACGGATAATTTTTAACGTGCTTGCGGCACTGTATCTTAAAGCGCTGCAAAAGCTGGTCGAACACCATTTCCATAGTGTCGTCGAGCGTCTTGTAGAACTTATTTATATCGCGCTTTGCCTCGATACCGAGCCTGGGCAGATTGATAGTTGTAAAGCTGAGGTTTCCTCTGCCCGTGACTATCTCGCGCGTGTTGTCGTAATTATTGCCGATAACGCGCGTGCGGCAGCCCATATAGGCTATCTCGGTGTTGTAGTCGCCCTCTTTGTAGAATTGCAGATTGAACGGCGCGTCGATAAAGCTGAAATTCGGGAACATTCTCTTGGCTGAGGCTCTCATCGCCAGCTTGAACAGGTCGTAATTCGGCTCGCCCTCGTTAAAGTTCACGCCGTCCTTGACCTTGAATATCTGTATCGGGAAGATAGGAGTTTCGCCGTTTCCGAGACCGCTCTCGGTCGCGAGCATAACGTTTCTCGTGACCATTCTGCCCTCGGGCGAGGTATCCGTGCCGTAGTTTATCGAGGAGAACGGATTTTGCGCCCCCGCACGGGAATTCATGGTGTTAAGGTTATGGATAAGCGCTTCCATCGCCTGATAGGTCGCGCGTTCGGTCTCCGTCTCGGCAAGCGCTTCGGCTCTGTCCTGCAATTTGTTGAAGCGTTCATCGAAATTCGGCGCAAGCAGCTCCCATTCTCTTGCCTTGTAATCGTCGTTATTCCGCAGCGACGGGCGCAGTCCCTCGGCTTCCAGCTTGTCCGCTATATCTCTGAGAGTTCCCAGCACCTCGTTGTAATCGCGGTCATCGTAAGAATAGGTCAAAGCCTTTGCGAGGTTCTGAATATACAAACGTCTGAAGGTTTTTTTAACGCCCTCCGCCATCGCGTAGTCGAAATTCGGTATCGACTGTCCGCCGTGCTGGTCGTTCTGATTTGACTGTATCGCTATGCAGGCAAGCGCCGCGTAGCTTGAAATATCGTTGGGTTCGCGGAGAAAACCGTGACCCGTTGAAAATCCGCCGTGAAACAGCTTGAGCAGGTCGATCTGGCAGCAGGTGGTGGTCAAGGTCAGAAAATCGAGGTCGTGTATGTGAATATCGCCGTTTATATGCGCGTTGGAGTGGGTCTCGTCCAGCACGTACATCTCGTTGAACTGCTTTGCGCCCTCGCTGCCGTATTTCAGCATAGTGCCCATAGCGGTATCGCCGTCGATATTGGCGTTCTCGCGCTTTATGTCGCAGTCCGCGGCGGAGGAGAATGTAAGGTTCTCGTATATCTTCATAAGCGTGGAGTCCATTTCGCGGCGGCGAGTGCGGTCGGCGCGGTAGAGGATGTACGCCTTTGCGGTCTTGGCGTGACCGCCCTCGATGAGGACGCGCTCGACCATATCCTGGACTTCCTCGACGGAGGGGCTGCGCCCGATTATCGTCTCGGACAGCTTCTGACAAACGTCGTCGGCGAGCTGCATAGCCTCGTTATAATCGTTTCCGCCGACCGATTGCGCCGCCTTGTAGATAGCCCCCGCGATCTTTTCGATATTGAACGGGACTTGACGACCGTCGCGCTTATTTATCATTGTGATCATTGCCATTGTAGTTGCTCCTTAATTTCACTATATATTGTATTATTTCTACAACATAATTCTATTATATAGTATTTACTGACTTTTGTCAAGGTGGTTTTGTTAAAATTCTAATTTTTTTTGCCCCACCCCTCGCAGCTAAAAAAAACGGGATTCCAAAGGGGCTTGCCCCTTTGGCGGAATGCAAGGGCAGAGCCCTTGCGCAGGTCAGGGCGGCAGCCCTGAATGCCGTGCGTAAGCACGGCAATTTCGCACGAAGTGCGAAACTGAGGCGCGAAGCGCCGCACCGCCGCGAAGCGGCGGCTCCCCCAAGAGCGCTAAAGGGGTCTGGGGGAAAACAAGGACACCAATGCCACGTTTTCCCCCAGCGAGGTGCAGGCGTCGGC
>JAAVID010000112.1 GCA_014799395.1 Oscillospiraceae bacterium
AATTTCGCGAATCCCTCGTAGCGCTCTATATACTCGCACATGCCGTGCGACAGCATAAGCAGCGCCTTGGGCTTCTCGGGGGTATAAATGTAGAAATGCACGTCGCAAAGCCCGCTCGTGCTCGGAAATGTGCCTGTGATCTTCTTCATGTGAATTCTCCTTATCGTATTATTTTATCTTTTTATAACCTTTGGTAAAGGTTATTATTAGGGCAATACCGCACAATTATTGTCGTTCGATTGCGCAGACAGATTTTTCGGCAGATTGTACAATGAGGACGACGCAAGGCTGTATGCCTTGCTAGGACGAATTGTGCAATATGACGAAAAATATGCAAGTAAGCGGACGGCAAAGCCCGCAGGGCGGTAATTGTGCGGTGTTGCCTTAGCCTTTGTGCTTTGATTTATCGGCGCAGAAAATTTTTTCTATAACCTGCGCTCCAATTGACAGTCAAACGGTTCGGCTTGAACGTGCTCTTGATCATAAACCTCCGCCTCAACGCAGCCCATAGCCTTATAGAACGCCTGTGATTCTACCGCCGAGTGCGCCGAGATGTACAGCTTTTCCGCGCCGTGCGCCCTTGCCCATTCGCACGCTCTCGTGAACAATCCGCGTCCTATCCCTTTGCCGCGCATATCCTGCGAAACGTGTATACTTGTCAGGTCAAGATACTTCTGTTCACCGCCGAATAATTGCGGCTCGACCGACGTAAAGCCTTTCAGTACATTACCCTCAAACGCTCCGTATACCACCCCGCCGCTTGTTACGGTGTTTTGCAGACACTTGACCAAAAAGGCGTAGTCCTCTTCGTTCCAGTCGTCGATAAACGGATCGCTTTTGACTACCCATTCGCCGTCAATGCGCCGCCAACAGTCCGTGACGACCTGTCGGCGTATAAACCCTGCAAATAACTCTCTGTTTATTTCGTTGAATTTCAACTCTCTGTATTCTGCCATAACCCTCCATTGACCGCCTCAAGACGATAAATAGGCTGTCCGAGGTCGCTGAACCTTTTTTCGTATTCCGTCACTATGTTTCCCTCAAATCCGCTGTTATGTAAGTCCAGCGAAATATTTTTCATCGGAAATCCGCATTGCGAAAACTGCTCTATCGAAAACTCAAAAAAGTGCATATTATCGGTTTTCTGGTGAATTTCCGCGCCATCCTTGAGAACGCGGCGGTAGATCTCCAGAAAACGCGCGTGCGTAAGCCGATGATTGGCGTACTGCTTTTTCGGGAACGGACAGCTGAAATTCAAAAACAGCCTGTCGACGGTATGCTCGCGGAACATATGGTCGAGATACTCCGCCTGCCCCATACAAAACCGCAGGTTCGGCAGGTTCAGCGCCATTTCCGCCTCCGCGCCCGTGACGAGGACATTGGGCGTTTTCTCTATCGCGATAAGGTTTATATCGGGGCAGCGCTTGGCGAACTCCACCGCAAACCCGCCCTTTCCGCACCCTATCTCCAGATAGAGCGGATTTGAGTTGCCGAACGTCTTTTCGGAGCTGACAAAAAATTCCTCCGAAAGCGGGTCGTTTGCGTGCTCGTTCTGACACTGCATATACAGCATTACGGGCTTGCAGGCGGCCAGGCGCTCGTCGAGGTTCTTTTTTCTTCTCATTCGCATGATCTATATCTCCTGTCGGAAATTACTGTTTTCAGACTGTCGATAAACCCTCGCACCGCGCCGCCGCTTTGCGGCGGCGCTTACTTCGTCAAAACTATAACGGCAGGCATAAAGCCTAGCCGTTATAGTTTTTCCTCGTCTGCGAGTGTTTCTCGACAGTCTGGGAAATGCGAGTAAAAAAATACTTTTTCTACAGCTGTATTACTGTTTTTTCGGTTTTTTCGATTTTTTCATTCTGAATACAAATATCTTGCTGAGTATATAATTCAATATCAGCACGACAACGTTCGAGAAAACCTTTGCGCAGAACTCGTAAACGGCGTTGTGCAGACCCGGCAGATCAACGAGCAGAAACATTATCAGCAAGTCCACAAACAGCGTGGCTATACGCGAGGCGTACAGCTTGAGCGCCTCCACGATAAACTTTCCGACGGTATTCGCGGTGCTGTTGAAAACGTACACCCTGTTTGTCAGAAACGCGAACGTTACCGACAAAAACCACGAAATTATAACCGGCAGCGCCGTTTTGCTCTCGATCCCCAAGTGCGATGTGATGTTGAATATCCACGCAAGCCATTTCGGCACGCTCTCCTCGTCGGGAAAGATAACGCGGCACAGATAATACGAGACCATTGAGATTATCGTCGTCCCGATGCCGAAAACGAAGTACAGGATTATCTCCTTGTGCTTTTTGCAGAAGTCCCGCCTGCCCTCCTTGGTTTTCAGCACGGCAAGCGTTTCCTTTACGTCTATTCCCTTTATCTTAATGAAAAACACCCTCTATAATTTAATAGTAATATTCTACCATATTTTTTCAAAAAAATCAAGTACACAAGTGTGTAATTTTTCAAATATTTGGATACATCATTTTCTGCATTGTTTTATGGATTTAGTTGAACTTAGTGAAAAAAATTTTGTTGTTTTTTCACAGCGCGGAGTGCGCAAGTCCGTAATTTTTTGTCAAAACTATTGACATATCGGGAAAATTAAGGTATAATGTATTTTGAACATTTATGGGTATGTGGCGCCCGATTTATTAACGGAGGATAAAAAAATGTCCGATTACATCAGAAGATTACCCGTGTACCTGCTGCTTGACTGCAGCGGCTCTATGGCAGGAGAACCTATCGAAGCCGTGAAGCAGGGCATAAAAACGCTTATCTCGGAGCTGAAGGGCGACCCCCAGGCGCTTGAGACCGCGTTTCTGTCCATTATCACGTTCGACAGCTCCGCGCGGCAGATAAGCCCCCTCACCGAGCTTATGGTGTTTAAAGAGCCGCAGATACAGGCGGGCGGCGCAACGGCTCTCGGCGGCGCTCTGAAAGTGCTCGCGGAGTGCATTACAAACGAGGTCCACACCTCCACTGCCACTCAAAAGGGCGACTGGAAGCCGCTGGTATTCCTTATGACCGACGGCGCGCCCACGGATAACCTCGACGAAGGCATAGACGCTATACAGAAGGTCTCCACGGGCAATATCATAGCCTGCGGCGCGGGCGCTAACGCGAACGCGAATACGCTCAAGAAAATTACCAACAACGTGCTTATGATGAACAATCTCACGGCAGGCGATATGGCACAGTTCTTCGCGTGGGTATCCAGCTCCATAAAGGCAAGCTCCAAGAGTATCGACGCCAAGCCCGGCGACCCGATAGAGCTCCCGCCGCCCCCTCAGGGCTTTGTTATCGTACCTTAACGGTATACAGGTGAACCGAATGGACAAAACCGAATTGACCACCGCCGACGATAACAGCGGGCTCAAAGCCGAACAGCAGCTTTCGGTAACGCTCGATGATATTAAAGAAAAAACGGGAATAATGTCGGCGGAAAAGTATCTGAAAATACAAAAGTCGCTTAGCGAAAAAAGCGGCGGCACTGCCGCGCCCGAAACCGCCGAAAAGCCCGATAAGCCGGCGGAAAACGCGCCGGACACGGATAATTCACAAAGCGTGAAAAAAGGCAAAGCTTCATCCAAAAAGCGGGAAAGCGCCCCGCTCGCGCCCGCTCCGCACCTCTCGGATATGGAGGTAATGGAGCATACGGCTTCTATCTGGCAATATAAGGAAATTATCGACAATGGCACGGAAATGCATTCGGAATATCACGAAAAGCGCACCGTTACGCCGTTTGCCGAAATTATTGGCGCCCGCGTGCGCGGCAAAAAACACAAGCACGAGGGCACTAACTGCGACGATTATTTTGAGACCGCCGTCACCGACGATTGTGTGATCGTTATCGTGTGCGACGGCGCGGGCTCAAAGCCGCTGTCGAGGATAGGCTCGCGGGTCAGCGCGGAGAGCGCGGCGGCGTACCTCAAGACCAGGACAACGGAACTGTTCGCGAATATGCCCGCGCTCAAATCGGGTCTGGCTGCGGATCTGAGCTCGGCGGAGTTTATGGCGGCTTGCGGACGTATCGCGCCTTTGGTGCAGGAAGCGGCAAGAGAGGCGTTCGCGGCGCAGCAGAAAGCCCTCGGCGAGCTGTCCGGGGACAAGAAATACGAGGACGCGCTCGGCAGGAAGCCCGTTATCGGCGACCTTTCGACGACGTTCCTCGCGGCGGTGATCGTGCCCGTGGAGGTCGGCGGCAAGCCGCAGACCTTTATGGCGTGCGTGCAGATCGGCGACGGCTGTATCTGCGCCGTTGACAGCACCGCCGACAGCGCTCACTGTCTTAAACTCTTAGGCGAGGCGGACAGCGGCGCGTTTTCGGGAGAGACCGATTTTCTCTCCGAAAAGAACACAAAAGCCGAGGTTATCGGCGCTAAAACGCGCATTTCGCGCGGAAACTCCGATACGGTCATGCTGATGTCGGACGGCGTGGCGGACGACTACTTCCCCGCCCTGCCGATGATGGAACGGCTGTATCTCGACCTTTGTCTGAACGGTATACTCCCTATGGGCGGCGCTCACGACGGCAATGGCGGCGAGGATCCCGCGCCTATACGGTTTCGGTCGGTGTCGCTCACTCAGCAGAGCGTGGCGCTGCAATACGCCAAGCAGCTGCTCGGCGACAAGTCCGAGGCGGCTATGTCGGCGCTCTGGGACAAGCGCGATATGCTGTGGTGCCATTCACTGGAGGCGTTCAGAATGAATATCGGCGACACTCCCGAAGAGCGTCTGCGCGTCTGGCTGGACAATTACAACGAGCGCGGATCGTTCGACGACAGAACGCTTACCGTTATTCGTCTTTCAAGGTGATTTTTTGATACTTTTTTGAAGCAAAAAACGGGCTTGTTTTTAAACGCGAAATTTCCCGGGGATTTCCAACGGTCGCTTATCCGATGATCCCTTTTATTAACGGATATATCGGCATTTTAAAAATCTCGGAAAACGCTCAAAAAATGAGTGGATTTTAAATCCGAAATCGGGATTTTTAACTCGGTTGTTTCGCAATTAAAAAAAGTGTTCTGAAATCGCTCAAAAATAACGTTAAAAAATGATGTTTTTATATTAACGCGGAAGGGTAATACTAATGAGAAGCGGCGAAGTGCTTACTGCCATACTGGAAAACGGCAGTCAAATTAAATATGTTTACGACGCAAACGCGCCGCGCGGCGGTATGAAGCACACGTTTTTCACACCCGATAAGCGGTTTGCGGTGCAGTTTTTCAACAATCCGCGCGACTCCGAAAATCCGCGTATGCAGGATCGTATACGCACCATTGTGGGTATCTATAACCCCACGCTCTCCGAGGCGGACGGAGGGGCGCTCGGAAACACCGAAAAGACCGCGGATTATTTCAGACAGCGGTTCTGCTGGCCTGTGGCGATCGTGAAAAGTCCACAATTCGGCATAGTCTGCCCGACCTATCCGAGCAACTTTTTCTTCGGCGATGGCGCTTCGGCGGTGCTGAATTTAAAGGGCAAGGACAAAAAATCCAACTGGTTCACGGGACGCAACCGAAAGTATCTCGAGCCCGCCGAGCGCGGCGACTTCCGCACTATGCTGAAAACCGCGATAGGGCTTTCGAGGACTGTGCGGCGTATGCACCAGGCGGGACTGGCGCACTCCGACTTGTCCTGCAACAACGTGCTTATCGACCCGAAAAGCGGCTCGGCTGTCGTAATTGATATTGATTCGCTGGTCGTGCCGAACAAGTACGCGCCCGAGGTCGTGGGAACGCGCGGCTATATCGCGCCCGAAGTCTTGGCGACGCTGGAGCTCGACTACAACGACAGCCGGCGCGCTCTGCCGTGTGTGCAGACCGATCTTCACGCGCTTCCCGTGCTTATCTACGAATACCTGTTTTTCCGTCACCCGCTTATCGGGCCTAAGATATACAGCGCCAAAAGCGCGGAGGAGGACGATTTTCTGGCGCTCGGCGAAAAGGCGACGTTTATTGAAAATCCGGACGACCGCTCAAACCGTCCGCCCGATCTCAACGTCACGATACAATCGCTTTCAAAGGGCTTGGAGAAGCTGTTTCTGAGGGCATTTGTGGACGGTCTGCACAATCCCTCCGAGCGTCCTACCGCTATGGAATGGGAGACCGAGCTTTTAAAGGCTTGGGACAGACTTGTTCCCTGCGCTAACCCGAGCTGCGAGAAAAAGTGGTTCATACTCCGCGACGAGCGCACGCCCGTTTGTCCGTTCTGCGGAACGCGCGCCGCGGGGAAGATAATCCGTCTCGGCTTCAAGAGCGAAATGCGCGGCAAGAAAGGCGTTTACCGCGGCAAGAGCGAGGTGATCGTCTACGACAAAATGCCGCTGTTCGACTGGCACGTTTTCTCAAACGTTCACAATGATGAAAAAGCCGACCCGTCGATGCGCGCGTATATCGCGTATTACAACGGAATGTGGCTGCTCGTCAACAACGGTATCGAGGGTATGACGTCGCCGTCGGGCAGGCTCGTGCCGAAAGGGAGCGCCGTGGAGCTGAAGGACATGGCGATGTTCAGAATGAGCAACAAGGAGAACGGGCTGCTCTGCGAAACGATGATAATCGGCAATAGTTGAGAATTATGCCAAATACGGCATATAACTTTAGTGAAAGAAAGGAAACGATAAATGAAAAAATTCGGTCTGACAGACAAAGAAGTTGCCGAAAGCAAGGCAAAATACGGCGACAACTCAATGACGGAGCAGGCTCACGAGAGCTTCTGGGATAAGCTGAAGGGCAATCTCGGAGACCCGATGATAAAGATACTGATCGTGGCGCTCCTCATAAACGTCGTGCTCTCCGTGCTCGGCTATGCGGGAGTTATCAAGGAGGGTGCGCCCGAGTGGTTTGAGCCGCTGGGAATTTTCGTGGCTATCTGCTTAGCAACTTTAGTGTCGACTTTCTCCGAGTACCGCAACGAGAACGCGTTCCAGAAGCTCCAGGAAGAGGCTTCGCGCATTATGGTAAAAACCTACCGCAACGGCGTTATCGCCGAGGTCGCTATCAACGACATAGTTGTCGGCGACGCTATCCTGCTCCAGTCGGGCGATAAGATCCCCGCGGACGGCATTATCATCGACGGCGACATCAAGGTCGACCAGTCGGTGCTGAACGGCGAGAGCCGCGAGGCTAAAAAGCGCGCCGTTCCCGAGGGCTGGACGGATACCGACGAAAACACCGATTTCGACAGCGAATACAAGGTCTACCGCGGCGCTGTCGTATGCTCGGGCAACGCTACTATGCAGGTCACCGTTGTCGGCGACAAGTCGGTCTACGGTAAGATCGCGAGCGAGCTCCAGACGGACGACGACCGCGAAACTCCTCTGAAAGTCAAGCTCGGCAAGCTCGCGGACGGTATTTCCAAATTCGGATATATCGGCGGTATCGCGATAGCAATTGCAATGCTGTTCAAGACAATAGTTATGTACACGGGCGGCCCCGCGGCTTTCTGGGCGGACAACGGCATTTTCGGGCTTATTGAGGCGGTAATTCAGGCTGTTATGCTGGCGGTAATTATTATCGTTATGGCTGTTCCCGAGGGTCTGCCGCTTATGATAGCGATAGTTTCCGCGCAGAATATGGGCAAAATGCTGAAAGACAACGTATTGGTGCGCAAGGTCGCGGGTATCGAGACCGCGGGCTCGCTGAACATCCTGTTCTCCGATAAAACGGGTACTATAACCAAGGGCAAGCTCGAGGCTATCAATTTTATTGACGGCGCTGTAAACGAATACAAGACCTTTGACGACATCGGCGGAAAGCTCGGCGACCTGCTGTCATTGTCCATTCACAAGAACACATTGTCTATGATCTCGGGCGAGGGCAAGGACAAGCGCGTGCTCGGAGGAAACGCGACGGAACGCGCTATCCTCGGCTACGCGATGAACACCGAATGCAAGGCGGTCGTAAAGGCGGTCGGCAACATTCCGTTCAACTCCACAAACAAATACTCCGCGACGCAGGTAGAGGGCGAATACGACCTCTCGCTCATCAAGGGCGCGCCCGAGAAGATACTTCAGCGCTGCTCGCACTACTACGACAAGGACGGCAAAAAGCAGCCGTTTGATATGGCACAGCTCAACGCGAAGATAGACGAGCTCGCAAACCGCGCTATCCGCGTTCTGGCGGTGGCTACGTCCGAGGACGCTCTTGGCGAGGAATCGCTTCCCGCGGGCAACAACTGGACGCTTGTGGGCTGTCTGGGAATACGCGACGAAGTACGTCCCGAATCCGTTACCGCTATCAAGGAGGTCAAGGGCGCGGGCGTTCAGGTCGTTATGATAACGGGCGACAGAAAAGAGACCGCGGTCGCTATCGCGAAAGAGGCGGGGCTTATCGACTCCGACAGCAACCTTATGCTCACCTCCGACGAGCTTGCGAAGATGTCCGACGACGAGATAAAGTCGAAGATAAAGGATATACGAGTTATCGCGCGCGCGCTGCCTACCGACAAGAGCCGTCTGGTTCGTCTCGCGCAGGAGCTTGACCTCGTAGCCGGAATGACGGGCGACGGCGTAAACGACTCCCCCGCGCTCAAGAAAGCCGACGTCGGCTTCGCAATGGGCGGCGGAACGGAGGTCGCAAAGGAAGCCTCCGACATCGTTATCCTCGACGACAACTTCAACTCTATCGACCGCGCGATTTTGTACGGGCGCACGATCTTTAACTCGATACGCAAGTTTATCGTGTTCCAGCTTACCATCAACGTGGCGGCGGTCCTGGTCTCGTTTGTCTGCCCGCTTATCGGCATTGCGAACCCGCTGTCCGTTATTCAGATACTCTGGGTGAACCTCGTAATGGATACCTTGGCGGCTCTGGCGTTCGGCGGCGAGCCCGCTCTCGAGCGCTTTATGCACGAAATGCCCAAGCGCAGAAACGAGCCGATCATCAGCAAGTATATGATGTCGGAGATCATCGTCGGCGCGGGCTGGACGTTTATACTGTCGATCGTAATGCTGATACTCGGTTCGTTCCCGAGCGGCAATCCGACGAGCTTCCTCGAACAGTGGGGGCTTCTGCGCGATGATGTCGCTGCGGGCTTTGACGAGCAGCACGCTATACTGCACACGGCGTACTTCGCGTTCTTCATCTTCATTGCGGTGTTCAACGCGTTCAACGCGCGTACCGACCGTATGAACCTGTTTGACAATCTGGGCAAGAACAAGGGCTTTTTGACGGTATTCGGTATTATAGCGATAGTTCAGATACTGATGACGTATCTCGGCAGAGGTATTCTCTCGGGCTGGGGACTTACTCTCACGGAATGGCTGGTAGTTCTTATCCCGGCTATCTCGATAATCCCGATAGACCTGATAAGAAAAGCAATAGCAGGCTCTTCGGCGAAAAATTAACGTAAATTAAGCATGAGGATAACGGGATTTCCGTTATCCCGTGCGCCTAACAATAAGGAGGAAATAATTATGGCAGTAAATCTTTCTAAGGGTCAGCGCGTAAGCCTTGACAAATCGGTAACTATGGCAAGGATCGGTCTGGGCTGGGACACCAACCGCTACGACGGCGGTCAGGACTTCGACCTGGACGCGT
Source organism: Oscillospiraceae bacterium (assembly GCA_014799395.1). Classification (GTDB taxonomy): domain Bacteria; phylum Bacillota; class Clostridia; order Oscillospirales; family Ruminococcaceae; genus CAG-115. Next base: position 9,558 of record JAAVID010000112.1, read on the forward strand.
GCGTGTTCCTGCTGGGCGCTAACGGCAAGGTGCTCACGGACGACGACTTTGTATTCTATAACAACCTTTCGGCGAGAAACGGCGCTGTCGTACACACCGGCGACAACAGAACGGGCGAGGGCGACGGCGACGACGAGGCGATCATCATCGATTTCGCCAAGGTTCCCGCGGAGGTCGAAAAGATCGCGGTCACGGTAACGATTTTCGACGCGGAGCAGAAGCGCCAGAACTTCGGTCAGGTATCCAACTCCTATGTACGAGTGCTCAAGATCGATACTCCCGACGACGTTGGCGGCGAAGAGGTTCTGCGTTTCGACCTCGTTGAGGAATTCTCCATTGAGACGGCGCTTGTGGTATGCGAGATCTACCGCTACAACGGCGACTGGAAGTTCAACGCGGTAGCGGCGGGCTATCAGGGCGGTCTGGAAGCGCTTTGCAAGGCTTACGGCGTAAATGTCTGACAACGTATAAATTAAGGAATTTTAAAGCGAAAGGGGGCGGGGCTTGTGGATATTAAGCAGATGATAGCTCAAGCGGCGGCGGGGTCGTCGGTTGCTTTGCCGTCGGGCGAGTTCGAGGGACCGCTGATAATAAGCAAGCCCCTGCGCCTTATCGGTAAAAATACTACGATCTGGGCGAAAAGATCGCCCGTTATCGAGATAAACTCAAACGGCGTTTCTATCGAGAATATCCGCGCTGAGCTCACCGAGGGAAGCATTAACGACGTCGCGGTCGCGGCGAACGTGCTTGCCGCGGCAAAGGATATTGAGGTCCTCGGAGGAGTTCGCGGATTCGGCGCTGAGGACGGCTTTTTTGACGTTCCGCGCGCTATCGAGCTGGGCGAATTCGAGGCGGACAGCGTGAATACGTTTACGCTCGCCGTCAACGTTCCCGACAAGACCGAGATAGTGTGCGGCATCGGCGAGGTTTCTTTTTCTCCGAGCGTTCTTACGGCGGGGAGAAACGAGCTGACTGTGACCGTTTCGGGAATTTCGGCGCAGACCTATCTGTACGCGGAGGTGCTGTTTAAAAGCAAATTCACGCGGAGGATATACCTTACGGGCAGACCTAAAACAGACGTTCCCAAAGCGGAGAACAAGCGGATTTACACCGCTCCAGAGCGTGATTTTTCGCGCGCGGCGCTCCCCGAGCCGATAGGCACAACGGACGTTATCTCAATGACGAGAACGCCCGATACGTCGCTTCCGTCGTTGGAGATGAAGCGCGGTCAGCGCGTATCGTTGTCACAATACATAGGGAGCCGATTTGAGATTTTTTTCACCTGCGAGAAGCCGCAAGGATATGAGATCGACCCGTATGTATTCCTGCTCGGCGAAAACGAGCAGTCGTTCGGGGATTCGGGGCTGGTGTTCTTCGGGAACGAGCGCTCCGAAAACGGCGAGGCGGTCTACTTCCCCGCCGACGGTCACGTTGAGATCGACCTGGCGAAGGTCGATTTCAGAGTGCGGAAGATAGCCTTGGCGTACTCGATATACGCGGGCGATACGCGGAAAAATTTCTCGTCGGTAAGAGTGCCGCGCGTGTCGATAAGAGCGGGCGGAGAGCGCGTTTCGTTCGTTATGGAGGGGCTTGCGGCGGAGGCTACCGTCGTCGCTATGGAATTTTATCTGTACAAGGGCGAGTGGAAGATCTCCGCTGTCGGCGCGGGCTATAAGGACGGTATGGCTAAGCTGTGCAATCGGTACGGTATCGATGTCGTGGACGAATAATTCGGGAGGTAACGGGCTTTGGAGTTTACGAGATATGTCGGATATGACAACGCCGACGGTTTTCGGGGATTCTTAATTGAACAGTTTGTCGCGGCACAGCAAAACGGGCTGTTCTTTAAGGAGAAGCTGCCGCTTGCCGCTACCGATGAAATATCGGCTGCGGCTGAATATACCGCTTCGAGCTTTGAGAACGCGGAGGATATTAAGCGCGGACTGGATATGTTTCTGCATAAGGCGAATATCCCCTGCGACAGCGCAAGGCTCGCCGAGATAATGGCGGGCGCGGTGGCGGAGTGCGGCGCTAACAAGAAGAATACTTATTTCGTGGTGCTGTGCTGGCTGATAAAGTATCTCGGCACACGACCGAGTACCGTGCTGTATATAGGCTCGGCGACGCTGCGCGAGCTGTATTTTCTGTATATGCTCGCGGTGACGGGCGTTAAGGTGGTGCTCGTGAGCTATGGGCTGGACGCGGATTTCAATAAGTTCCCGTACAAGGACAAGGTAACGGTAAAGGGAGGGCAGAATACCTCCCCGATACAGATCGATTTCGGGAAGATAGACCTCTCAAAGGAGGCTAAGCTCGCCGAAATGCGCACCGAGGGAGAACGCGTGAGCGGTCTTGTAAAGCGGCTCGACACGTCGGCGGCGGGGATCTTCGAGGATATACTCAAGGACAGAAAATCGCGCGTTGTCGGAAACGGCGGCGTGTTCACCGAGGACGGCGAGATACCCGTATACTCGGCGGCGCTGATAGGCTTTGACGAGGAGACCGTGTACACGAATATGCTCGTCAAGTTCAAGGAGAGCTTCGCGGGGCTGAAAAAACAGCTCATCTTTATCGAGAAACCGCTTGAAAATCCCAACGCCGAGGAAGTCCGCGCGCTCGGGAGCGTTCCCCGGACAAGCACCTCGGAAATGATAGACGCGCTCGCTATGCAGATAACGCTCAGCGGCGACGCTACAAGAACGGCGCTCGCGAGGAAAACGCTTGTCGAGCTGCTGAACGAGCTGAACACGGGCAATCAGACGGTGGTGTTAAATTACGGCAACAAGCTGATAACTTGGCTGTACCGCTGCACTCAGGCGCGGAAGTACGCCGTGCGGTACGAGGATATTCCGGTGATACTGTACTACGGCGATATTTCGCAGTCGGAGATGTATTTCCTTAACTTTATGTCGCGGTGCGGCTTTGATACCGTGTACATCTCGCCGAACAAGAATAACTCGGCGCTCGTTATCGACAAGAATATCGGCGGCAGAATGCAGGTCTTTGAGCTTCCTCAAAGCAAGGAGAGCGGAGGTTATCCGAACAAGGCGGTCAAAATGAAGGTCGCGACCGTGGCGTATTCCGCCGAGCGCGATCTCGATACTATGCTGTACGGCGGCGATACGGGAATTTATCGGAGCTTCCAGTTCCCGAACAGCCAGTCGGTCACGCTGAAGACCACGTTCGAGGAAATAGGGATACTGTGGAAGCAGGAGGCGCGGTTCAGAACGGGCTTTGCCACGGCGGGAAATCTGGTCTCCGTGCCGAATATCTTCGCGAAGATAAGCGGCGTTGAGGACGGAAATCTGGGCAATTACTGGGAGGACGTGCGGCAGAAGCTCACTCCGGATACTTTCCTTATCGTCAAGGAGAAGAATCCCGAAAACGAGCCCGTGGAGGACTTGTCCGTTTATCGGCAGTTCTACCGCAACGGACAGTATGACTTTGAGAAGTTCAAAGCAAGCACGCTGAATAAATTCAGCTACCTGCCGGACAGGGTACAGGATATGCTGTTCTATAAGCTCCAGGAGGTCGTTTCGAGCGGATTTCTGAAGCTGGAGGGCGACGAGCTGATGTGCGGCGTGCTGAATCACGGCATGAACCTTACCAAAAAATTTACGCAGATGATACAGCGTTTCGACTTCACACGGACTATCCCGAAGCTGATATACATCGACGCGATCGAAGATACGTTCTTATTGTGGGAATGCATACATCTTGTGCTGTGCAATCTGATAGGCTTTGACATACTCATATATACTCCGACGGGCTATAAGAACCTCGAGACCTACGTTTCGACGGACGCGTTTGAAGAGCATATAATGAACCAATTTTTATATGACGTGGAGGTTCCGAAGTTTAAAATACCCTCCGAGGAAAAGAACGGTTTTTTCGGAAAGCTGTTCGGAAAACACTAGGGCATATCGCCCCCGACCGCGGCATTTGCCGCAAGAAAGGACTAAAAAATGGGATTACAATTCACACCCGGAGCGGCTCAGCAGGCAAGCCCCGAGATCGACACTACGGCTACTACCGTCACTACGGCTTCGCCCGCGGTTACACCCGCTATTCTCGACGCTAAGATCGAGGAGGCAAAGAACTTCAACATCGTTGTAAAAACGGACGAGATCAAGCAGCAGCTCGCTACGAGCAAGGAGATAGATCAGCTCGTTTCCACCATTAACGTAAACGACAGCTCGACTATCGTAAAGTTCGGCGCGGAGGCTGCAGACCAGATCTCCCAGGCTTCCGACCAGGTGCTCAATTCTATGAGCATCGAGCAGATCAACGACACGGGCGTTATGCTGAAAAACCTCGCGGCTATCATGGATCAGTTCGACATCAAGGAGCTTGAGGAAGAGAAGCCGGGACTTTTCGGCAATCTCAAGAAAAAGCTCGACAAGATACTCAACAAGTACGATACAATGGGCAAGGAGATCGACAAGATATACGTTCAGCTCAAGCAGTACGAGGTCGAGATAGAACAGGCGAACAACAAGCTCGGCAGTATGTACGAGGCTAATCTCGGATATTATCAGCAGCTCGTAAAGTATATTATGGCGGGCGAGCAGGGCGTAAAAGAGCTTGACCAGTTTATCGACGAGTACAAGGCAAAGGTTGAGGCAAACCCCGACGACGGCACTATCCGTATGGACTTATCAAATCTTCAGCAGATGCGCGAGATACTCGATCAGCGCGTAATGGACCTGAAGATCGCCGAGAACGTCGCTTTGCAGACCGTTCCCATGCTGAAAACGATGGAGTACTCCAACCTCAATCTCGTGCGCAAGATAAACTCCGCGTTTATAATCACTATGCCCGTGTTCAAGCAGTCGCTCGCGCAGGCTATTATGCTGAAAAGGCAGAAGATACAGGCGGACTCTCTCGCGGCTCTCGACGAAAAGACCAACGAACTGCTCCTCAAGAACGCGCAGAATACCGTCAACCAGTCCAAGGCGGTGGCGGCAATGTCGGCGAACTCATCCATTAAGGTCGAGACCCTCCAGCAGACATGGCAGACTATCGTCACCGGTATCGACGAGGTTCAGCAGATACAGGATCAGGCCCGCGAAAAGCGCAAGCAGGACGCTGTCGCGTTAGAGCAGATAAAGTCCGACTACAAAAAGCGAATGAAAGCATAATATTAAACGCTCCACGGAAATCCGCGGAGCGTCAGACTGTCGATAAACCCTCGCACCGCGCCGCCGCAAAGCGGCGGCGCTTACTTCGTCACAAAGCCCACACGGCAGGCACAAAGCCTTGCCGTGCGGGCTTTTCCTCGTCTGCGAGTGTTTCTCGCCAGTCTGGGAAATGCTAGTAAAAAATACTTTTTATATCGGCTTGGTTATCTCGGCGAGCCACTCCGCCTCGTCTTTCGGCAAAAGCGGCGAAAGCGTTTCGCGTACCCACTTCTGATACTCGTTAAAACCGGTCGTCTGCGCGTCGGTGAGGTATTTTTTGTCAATGCCCTCGGGGTCGAACGGCACGCAGGTCAATGGCTCGAAGCAGAGAAAACCGTCCCGCGCTTTTTTACACAGCACAAGGCTCTCGTGACGTATACCGAATTTTCCCTCGAAATACAGCCCCGGCTCGTCGGAGGTTATCATGCCCTCGGCGAGCGGAGCGTCGTTCACAGCGCGCCATGAAATGCGCTGAGGTCCCTCGTGAACGTTAAGCAGAAACCCTACCCCGTGACCCGTTCCGTGATTGAAATCCAGCCCGTGCCGCCATAAGCTCTGCCGCGCTATTCCGTCCAGAACCGAACCGCGCACGCCTTTCGGGAACACCGCGCCGAGCAGATCAAGATGCGCCGCCAGCACAAGCGAAAACGCGCGTTTTTCCTCCTCGGTGACTTCGCCGAGGACAAATGTCCGCGTAATATCCGTCGTTCCGTCCGAATAATGCCCTCCCGTATCGGAGAGAAGCAGACCGCGCGGCTCAAGAACGGAGTTCGTTTCCTCGGTGGCTGAGTAATGCACTATCGCGCCGTGTTCGCCGTAAGCCATTATCGGCTCAAAGCTCTGCCCGAGATAGCCCCCGCCCATTTTGCGGAACTCATCCAGCTTCTCGGCGGCGGAAATTTCGGTTATTTTTTCACGACCTACCGCGTGTTTAAGCCAATACATAAACCGCGTTACGGCGATCCCGTCCTTGATATGCGCCGATTTTTCGGCGGCTGTCTCAACGGAGTTTTTCACCGCTTTCATCATCACGACGGGGCTTTGCTTGGAGATGATCCTCGCGTTTTCGAGCGAGCATTTCATACGGTAATTTACCGCCTTAAGGTCAGCCCATACCGCGCCGTTCTGCGATTTAAGCGCGGTGTAGACCTCCTCGTAAGGACGAATTTCAACGCCGTCGTTTTTCAGATTCCAAACTATTTCATCACTGAATATCGAGCGCTCCGCGAACAGCTCCGCCCTGTCCTCAAACACCAACATAAACGACAGGAAAACAGGGTTGCAGTCAACGTCTCCGCCGCGCAGATTAAGCGCCCAAGCGATCTCGTCCAATGCCGATACCGCAAGACAGTCAGCGTTTTCGGCTTTCATTTTCTCGCGGATATTCGTTAATTTTTCGCGGCGTGACATTCCGCAAACGCTCTCCGAAAGCTCAAACACGGGCTTCTTTGACAGCGGCGGGCGATTTTTCCAAACCGTTCCGCCCAGATCCTCGTCGGCTTTCAGCGTGATGTTTTTCGGATTTAACACCTTGCAGAGCCGCATTGCGAACGCCGTCGTTACGGTTCTCCCGTCAAAACCGAGCGACGAATTTTCGGGCATTTTGTCGAGCAGAAAGCGCTCGATAGTCGGGGTCTGCGGCTCGCCCGCTTTCATTAAGGCGATACCGCTTCCGGACAGCTCGCGCTCGGCTTGGATAAAGTACCGCCCGTCCGTCCACAGCGCCGCCTCGTCAAGCGTTACGACCAGCGTTCCCGCAGATCCCGTGAACCCGCTCAGATACTCGCGGAGCTTGAAATGCGCCCCGACGTACTCCGACCCGTGGAAATCGTCGGTCGGCACTATATACGCGAAGATCCCGCGCGCGCTCATCAATCCGCGCAGCTCATCTATCTGCTTCATTTGTTATTCTCCTTGCAAGTAATATCGAATATTCCGCGCAGCAAAGCCGTTCGCTCGTGTACAGCGGCTCGGCGGAGGCGCGGTTTTCGTCCGCGAATATCTCAAATTCGCCGCGTTCTTCCGAAGTGATCTTTTCGGATGTCGGGTTGATCAACAGCAGAAGATCGCCCGTTTTCATTACCGTTCCGCCGTTCAACTCCTCGAAAACGCACTCGCCGAATTCGCCGAGAAAACGCTTCCGAAAAGCTATAAGCCCGCGGTAATACTCGACTGTATCCCGATTTTCCGTGACAGCGTCCCATTTTAACGAGTTCACGCTGTCCGGAGAATTGTAGCTGTTGCCAATGCCGTTTTTTGTGCGCAGAAACTCCTGCCCCGCCTGAATAAACGCTGTCCCCCGCGACAGGAAAATAAGCGCCGCCGCCATTTTATCGGCTTTGACGATACGTTCCTTATCCGTGCCGACAAGCGAAATTTGGAGCTTATCAAACAATGTGAGGTTGTCGTGACACTCGGCGTAATTTATCGACTGCGCCGAATTATCCGTCCAAAAATCCTCGGGGAACTCCCCCGAAAGCGCCCACTTTATCGGAGCGAAATGCCACTCGTCCGCCGCGCCGTTGACGTAACCGCAGTCCGCGTCGCTGAACACCGAGCCTTTCACGCCGTCGCGGAATCGGTCGTTGAAGAACGCGAAGCCCGGGAGCTTATCCGCGTTCCGCAAAACCGCGCGGAACCGCTCGGGATACGGGCTCGCGCCGCCCGTCCAGCCTTCACCGTATAACAGTATATCGGGGTTTATTCTGCGAAGCCGCCTCTGTGCTTCCCGCAGCGTTTTTATGTCCAATAATCCCATCAGATCGAAGCGGAAGCCGTCCAATTTATACTCGCGCGTAAGAAATTCGAGACTGTCCAAAATGAATTTCCGCGCCATTTTTCTTTCACTCGCGAGCTCGTTTCCGCAGCCCGAGCCGTTGGAATATTTACCTTTTCCCCGGAAATAATAGCGCGGAAAGATCCGTCCGAACGGCGAATCATCGGCAGAAAAAACGTGGTTATACACCACGTCCGCAACAACTCCAAGCCCCTTTTTATGCGCCGCCGCGACGAGCTCCCGAAGCTCCAGAACGCCGTCGACGCGCGAATAGAACGCGCTCGGCGCGTTATAAAAACGCGGATTGTAGCCCCAGTTGTATTCGCCGCCGTCGAGGTCGAAATCAAATATCGGCATAAGCTGAATATGTGTTACGCCGAGATCTTTTATATAGTCAAGACCCGCCGTATCGCCGTGAGAATTTTTGATATTCTCTTCGCAAAATGCAGGAAATTTTCCGCGGCTTGCAAAATCGGTGCCGTCGTCCATAGAAAAATCGCGCACCGAAAGCTCGTAAACGATCGGGTTTTCCGCGGAAATATTGCGCTCGTTTTCCCAGCCGTCGGGAGCGTGGCGGCGCATATCCGTAACGATACCGCGCTCTCCGTCCGCCGTCACGGCGAAAGAGTACGGGTCGGCGCTCTCGACGGTTTCACCGTTCCTCGTTACCGAAAACGTGTAAAAAACCCCATCAAGATCGCCGCTTTTTTCGTACTCGAAAACGCCGTTTTCCTTACTCATAGCCGCGGAGAAAAAGAGATCGTTTTCCGCGTTGTAAAGCCGCAGATCGACATTTTCGGCGAACGGCTGCCACACGCGGAAAACCGTCCGTTCGGGCGAGCAGTCCGCGCCTAACTTACCGCCGAAAAATTGCTTGTCGGCGGCTTTGAAGTCAAAACAATTCATCATCATAATTATCCAGAAAAGTATGCACTCCGTCCTTGTCCTTGTACGAGATGATCCTGTCGAGCCTCACCGTGCAAACGCTGCGGAAGATGTTCTGCTCGACCTGCGGATTATCCTCGGCAAGCCCGGCTATCAGCCGCTTTACGAGCTGCCGCTTAGAGCCGTCCTCCCGCGACGTTATCCTGCACGCGCACCGCAGAAAACTCAGTCCGTTGAAGTCGCGCCACGCCATAATATCGCGCTCGCGGACGTAAAACAGCGGACGTATCAGCTCCATTCCCGCGTAATTCCGCGCGCGGAGCTTCGGGAGCATGGTCTGCGTCTGCCCGCCGTACAGCATTCCCATCAGAGTGCTTTCGATAACGTCGTCGAAATGATGTCCGAGCGCTATTTTGTTGCACCCGAGCTCGCGGGCTCTGTTGTAAAGGTGTCCGCGCCGCAGTTTCGAGCAGAGAAAGCACGGGTTTTCCGAGGTCTCGGTGTGCTTGAATATCTCGGTCGTGAACGTCTCGACGGGCAGTCCGAGCCGCTTTGCGTTGCCGATTATCTGCACGGAATTCTCCTCGGAATACCCCGGGTCCATCACAAGATAACGCACCGTTACGTGAACGCTCCCGTGCCGCTCGTAGTCGCGGAACAGCGCTGCCAAAAGCATTGAGTCCTTGCCGCCCGAAATGCATACGCATATCTTATCGCCGCTTTTCAGCAGCCGATATTCCTCTACAGCCTTGGAGAACTTGCGCGTTATCGTCCGCGCAAACTCCCCGTGAAGGCTGTTTATGATCTCGTTTTCTTCCATTATTTTTTAAGCCGCATATACGTCTCGGCAAGCTCGTGAAGCCGCTCGGCGTGCTTCGGCTTGAGCATATTCGGCTGCATTCTCCAGCTCCAGTTGTCCTTGCTGAGCGTTGACGGCAAATTCATTCGCGCGCTTTTACCGAGCCCGAGAATATCCTGCATTTGGATAACGCAGAGGAACGACTGACTTGCGTAGGCGTTTCGTATCGCGCAGTCGGAAAAGCGCTCAAACAAACCCTTGCGGAGATAATTTTTCGCCATTTTCGCGGACTTTGCGTCCGTTTCCTTTAGCCACTGCGTAATAGTCGCGTTGTCGTGAGTTCCCGTGTAGCAGACGCTGTTTTTCGGGTAGTTGTGAAGCAGGTGGTCGTTGTCTGCGTTTTCCGGGTTGAAGCCGAACTGCACCACTCTCATTCCCGGGAAGCCCGAATCGGCGAGCAGCTTCTTCACGCTGTCAAAGATGTCGCCCAGATCCTCGGCGATTATGTTCACATTGCCGAGCTGCGCCTTTATCGCGTTGAACAAGTCCATTCCGGGACCGTTCTCCCATGTGCCGTGCTCGGCGGTCTTGTGACCGAACGGGATAGCGTAGTAGGTATCGAACGCGCGGAAGTGGTCGATACGGAGCATATCGTAAAGCTGCGCGGACTTTTTCACGCGCTTTATCCACCAGTCATAACCCGTGCGCTTCATCTCCGTCCAGTTGTACAGCGGATTGCCCCAGAGCTGACCCGTCGCCGAAAAATAATCCGGCGGAACTCCCGCAATGCGCTTCGGACAGAGCTTCTCGTCCAGCTCGAACAGCTCGGGAGAAGCCCAGACGTCGGAGCAGTCGGGAGAAACATATATCGGAATATCGCCGATTATTCCGATACCCTTGCTCTTGCAGTAGCTGTGCAGACGGTTCCACTGCCGGAAAAAGATGTACTGACACCATTTTACAAAGCGTATCTCGTCTTTGAGCTCCTCCTTGTACTTCTCCATCGCGGAGGGAGCGCGGGACTTTATGTCCTCGTCCCAAGCCGTCCACGGCTTTCCGCCGAACTTGTCCTTTAACGCCGTGAACAGCGCGTAATCGTCCAGCCAGTCCGCCTCCTCGCGAATGAACGAGGTATAGCCGACGTCGTCCACGAACCTTGAGAACGCCTTGCGCAGCAGCTCCTTTCGGGTAGCGGATATTTTTTCGTAGTCGACAAACGAGGGATCCGCGCCGTAATCGGCGTTCTCGCAGTCGGCTTTGCCGAGCAGCTTCTGCTCGCACAGCTCGTCAAGGTCGATCATAAGCGGATTTCCCGCGAACGACGAAAACGGCTGATACGGCGAATCGCCGTAGCCCGTAGGACCGATAGGCAGCACCTGCCACCAGCTCTGCCCCGCCGACTTCAGCCAGTCGGCGAACCTCTCCGCGGTCTTGCCAAGCGTGCCGATACCGTAAGGCGACGGCAGCGAGGTTATGTGCATAAGTACTCCGCAGCTTCTATTATTCATAAAAGATCACTCCAATCTTAATTTTTCCTTTTCTCGGCGGCGTTATTTCTCGTTATCCAATCACGCACGATATTCAGCAGTTCTCCGACTCTTTCCTGCTCGAACAGCCCGTACAGCTTGGCCGGCTCGAAAAATATCTGCTGTATCTCGGGATATTGCAGAAGATTTTGTACCTCGCGAATATTCCGTATACGCTCGTCCCGTAATATATAAGGGTTCGCGAGTATACGCGAGATGACGGGGTCGGGGCTTTGCAGGATATTCGACGGCAAAACGGGGGCGGGAAGCGGAACTTTCGCGCCGTCCTTCGGGGTCGCCGCCTTGGAGATAACCGCCATCACCACCGAAATAACGACGACCGCGCCGATACCTCCGGCTATCAGCGCTAAACCGAGGTTCATGATCGGTCTGCCGCCGTTTTCGTGATCATAAAGCCCGTACATCACGACCCCAACGCTCAGAAACGCCGTACAGCCCGCGGCGAGCTCGGCATAGCTTAGCGCGCGCATTGTCCTTTGGTACGGATCGCCGCGCGTCGGGTATATCTTGTGTATGCCGATTATCATCGAGACGGGAATGCCCGCGAACATACCGCCCAGGAAAAGCGCCACTCCCCCGAGCGCGAGCGCTTTTATCTCCTTGACCATTCCCCAGATCAAGACGACCATTCCCGCCACTGCGATACCGGTCGTTATTTTCGTGGGGAGCGGTGTTTTTTTCTTCATAAATTGCCTCAACCTCCGAATATATCATCGGCGTTATTCTGCGTTATCCAATCGCGCGCTATATTCAGCAGTTCTCCGACCTTTTCCTGCTCGAACAGCTCGTACAGCTTTGCCGGCTCGAAAAATATCTGCTGTATCTCGGGATATTGAAGCAGGCGCTGAACCTCGCGAAGCTGCCGTATGCGCTCGTCCCGCAATACATAAGGGTTCGCGAGTATGCGCGAGATAACGGGGTCGGGGCTGTACGGCATATTTGCGCTCTGCGGCACGGGGTTTGAAGCCGCCTGCGGCGGCAAATCCCTTGACGCGGTCTTGTACATTGACGACCCCGCAAGCAGCATAACGACCCCGACAATCAGCAGCGCCGGCCCGATATATGAAAACGCCTGAGTGCCGCCGTTTTCAATGCAAAGGTTGATAAAAAACATCACAATGCCCGCCGCCAACGCCACCGCCGACGACAATTTAAGATACTGCGCCGAACGCGCCTTATTTTGCGGCGGGTCGTCCAAGGGAAACCGCGCTTTCACTTTCTTGAACGACGTGATGATCGAGGGCGTGATTATCCCAACAAACGCGACCGCAAACCCCAGAATAATGACAACCATATTTTCCAGCGCAAACCCGACCGCGAAAACTGCCATCGCGGCAAGCGCGGCTATCAGCGTGAGCTTTGACAAAAACGGAATTTTCTTCATAGACGACCCCTCATCTGTTCCAGTATTTGCGGTCAAGGCTGCGGAACGCTATCGCCTGCGAAATGTGCGTTTTTTGAATATCCGCGCTTCCGTCGAGGTCGGCGCACGTCCGCGAGACCTTCAATATCCTGTCGTACGCCCTCGCGGAAAGACCCAGCTTCTCAAACGCCGCTTTCAGCATATCCTGCGCTTCGGGAGTGAGCCTGCACACCTCTCCGATAATGTCCGAGGTTATGCGGCTGTTCGACTTTATCCCCGTGCCCTTGTAGCGCTCCGCCTGAATATCGCGCGCCCTCTGAACGCGCTCCGCTATCGCCGACGAGGGCTCGGCGGGCTTGCGCTCCGCAAGCTCGTCGTATTTCACGGGCTTTATCTCTATCTGAATATCTATCCTGTCGAGAACGGGCTGAGATATTTTGTTGAGATACGCCGAGACCATTTTCTCGGAGCAGGTGCATTTCTTCATGGGATTGCCGAAGTTGCCGCACGGACACGGGTTCATCGCCGCGACCAGCATAACGTCGCACGGGTAGTTCACCGAGCCGCTCGCGCGGGAGATGGTGATGTCGCCGTTCTCAAGCGGCTGGCGGAGCGTTTCGAGAACGCGCCTGTCAAATTCGGGGAGCTCGTCCAGAAACAGCACGCCGTTGTGCGCAAGCGATATTTCACCGGGCTTCGGCACGCTTCCGCCGCCGACAAGCCCCACGGAGCTCGCCGTATGGCTCACGGCGCGGAACGGACGCGCGGTCACAAGCGGCTCGCAGGGGTTGATTATCCCCGCGACCGAGTGTATCTGCGTGGTCTCTATGCTTTCCTCGAACGTTATCCTCGGCAGTATCGACGGTATTCTCTTGGCGAGCATCGACTTTCCCGACCCGGGAGGACCCAGCATAAGTATGTTGTGCGAGCCCGCGGCGGCGGTCTCGATAGCCTTTTTGGCGGCATACTGACCCATAACGTCGGCAAAGTCCTCAAAATAGCGGTACTTGCGCTCGGGCGGTATGTAGCGCGGTTCGGGAGAAAGACCCGTGCCGTGCCGCAAAAACTCGGTTATCTGCGAGATGTGCTCCGCGCCGTAGACCTCCACGCCGTCCGCCACGGAAGCCTCTCTCGCGTTGTCAACGGGCAGGAATACGCGCTTTATCCCGTTCTGCGCGGCAGTGAGCACCATACTCAGCGCGCCGTTTACGGGAGCGAGCGCGCCGTCAAGCGACAGCTCGCCGATAAACGCCGTGTCGGGAAGCTCGCTCGTTATTATCCCGCCGAGCCGCATAAGCGCTATCATTATCGGCAGATCGAACATCGAGCCTATCTTCTTCACGCTTGCGGGCGCGAGGTTTACCGTGACCCTGCCGCCGAGGAGCTTCAGCCCGAGATGTCCGAGGACCGCGCGAATGCGCGCCTTACTCTCCTGCACGGCTATATCGGGCATTCCGACAATATCAAAGGACGGCTGTCCCGTCGAAATGCTTGCCTCGACCGTCACGGGAAAGGCGTTCAGTCCGAACAAGCCGACGCTTTCTACTTTACTGAACATATATTGTTATCCTCCCGAAAAATATCCAATCATGCAATACCACATTTTATATTATATCATATTTTTGTATAAATTGCAACGGTGAACCCAAAGATTTTTTTCTAAATTTTCACAATTGAGCACATTTTTACAGTTGAAAAAATTTCGCATTTATGTTATAATAAATAATGTATGATTAAATACAAGCAGTTTGTGAGGTTAATGTACTGACGATTTATGGAAAATGAAATTAAACAGCAGATAATTTACGGCAGAAACGCGGTTTCCGAGGCTTTAAGCTCCGATAAGGAGATAGACACGATATTCGTTCAGCGCGGCGCGTCCGTGGGAAATATCATCTCCGCGGCGAAAAAGCGCGGGATAGTCGTCAAGGATGTGAGCGAGGAAAAGCTCGCGGCTGTAACGGGAACTCAAAAGCACGGCGGCGTTGCCGCGGAGCTTTGCGCGTGCACCTACGCGGAGCTTGAGGATATTCTCGAGGTCTCGCGGGAAAAGGGCACGCAGCCGTTTATAATAATAGCGGACGAGATCGCCGATCCGCACAATCTGGGCGCGATAATACGCACCGCCGAAGCCGCGGGCGCGGACGGGGTGATAATTCCCAAAAGGCGCTCCGCGTCGCTCAACGCTACGGTATTCAAGACCAGCGCGGGCGCGGCGGCTTGGATAAAGGTCGCAAGGGTCTCAAATCTCGTGGACGCGATAAAAACGCTCAAAAAGCGGAACATCTGGGTCTGGGGAATGGAAGCGGACGGTTCGCCGTTCGACAAGACCGACTTTAACGGCGGCACGGCGATAGTCGTGGGCTCCGAGGGCTTCGGGCTCGGACGGCTCGTCCGCGAGAGCTGCGACGGAGTGCTGTCGCTCCCTATGAACGGAAAAGTAAACTCACTGAACGCCTCTGTTTCGGCGGGAATTCTTATGTACGAGGTTGTAAGACAAAGGACAACGCCGCACAATTAACGGCTATCGGCGCTGCCGGAGAAAACAATAAGGAGAAATACGCAATGCGAGACGATAAATACAATATAGACGATATTCTGAAGGAGGTCGACACGCTTCGCACCTCCGACGACGAACGCCCGAAAAGCACATTCGACGGCAGCGTCACCGATATTATAGGCGGCAGCGAGATAGACCGCGCCGTCCGCGCGGGCAGACAGATAGCCAAGGGCGAAAATCACGAAAAGCCCGACATCAGCGTAACGGCTGTTATCAACTCCATTTCCTCGAAAAGCAAAAAGGACCGCTCGTCCTCTCTTGCCGCGAAGCAGCGTACCGAGGAGGAATTTGAGGAGCGCGTTGCCGACGATATTGCGGGCGCTATGGACAGGAAAAAGGAGAAAAAGCTCCCCAAGGAGGACGTTGGTCTCGCTGCGAGACAGCGTACCGAAGAGGAAGTAAGCGAGCGCATAGCCAAGGAAATAAGCGAGGCGGCGGATATAAAGATATGGGAGCGCCTGCGCGAAGAGGACGATGAAATGGACGAGGAGGGCGTAAGGACCTACACCCCCCAAGTCGACGACGATACCGGCGAATACGGCGGCGATATAGTATTCCAGGAGCCCGGAAGCCTTGTGACTACCGATACTATGCAGCTGCGCAAGCAGCGCAAGATCGAGGAGATAAACAAGGCGCTGCTCGAGGTAGACAGCGAGGACGAATCGCCCGACGAAATGCTCTCCTCGCTGAACCCGATGGAGTCGCGCGCAAAGGCTGCCGAACAGCTCAAGGGCGACGTTGACGAAAATACGGACACCCTCGCCGTCGGCGGAAACGACTTAAAGCGCATAGCAAGCCGCGGCGACGAGAAGATAAAGGAATACCGACCCGCGGCGGCGCGTAAAAAAGAGCCCGAAAACAAAGCGGACGACGTTCTGTTCAGCGCGACGGGCGTACAGCGCGCGGCGTTTCCCGGCGGTCTGCACGTCGGCGAGTCGATAGTCGACGCGCTCAACAAAAAGATAAAGGAAGAAAAAGATACCGAGGAAAAGGCGGAAGAAAAGGTTGAGACCGAAAACACCGAAAATACCGAGAATACTCAGTCGGGCAAGATAAACATCGCCTCCGCTCCCGATGAGGAACCCGAGGAAACTCCCGTTGACAAGATAAAGCAGGCAAACGAGCTCGCGCAGAAGAAAAAGCGCAAAATAGCGAGCTTTATACTCGAGGATATGGGAGGCGACACCGAGGAACTCGAGCGCTCCAAGGATTACGACGACGAGGACGAGGACGACGATGACATTGAAGAAGCTGTCGACCTCGACGACGAGAACGTTATCCGCGACCGTCTCTCCCGCGCGGCAAAGGGACTTGCAAGCAGATTTTTCATTTTGCTGCTGCTGTTTGCCGCGACGCTGTTTGTCGCGATCGCCAACAAATTCAACATTCAGATCGGAGGGCTGGCAAATATCATCAGCTACCGCATTTCGCCCGAAAACTATCTGTATACGCACCTCACTATAGGGATACTTTCGTTTGCGGCTTGCTCCTCCGTTATATCCAACGGCTTGTCAAGGCTGGTAAGACTGCGTCCCGACGGCGATACGCTGTGCGCGCTGGCTCACGTTACGGCGATAGTCGCTATGGTGCCGTATCTTGCGAACGGCGAATTCATTCAGCGCGGATTTTCGCAGATATACCTTTCGGTATCGCTTCTGGCGCTGTTGTTCAACACATTGTCAAAATTGTTCACGGTAAGGACGGCGCAGAAAAACTTTGCGTTCACCTCCGCAGAGGGCAAGGCTAAGTTCTATGTCTCGATATGCGAGGGCGACGGCGCGGAGCAGCTCGCAAAGGGCGCCGTTACGGGAATACCGTTTATCGCTTCGATGAGAAAGACCGAGATATTGTGCGACTTTATTCTGTCGACCTACTGCGAGGACATTTCCGACAGGATCTCGCGCAGGATCGCTCTCGTGACCGTTCCCACCGCTGTTATCGGCGGCGTGGTGGCGTATTTTACGCTCAAGAACGCGGTGGTTCTCAATAATGTTTCGTGGGCTGTGACGGTCTGCTCCGCGATCTTCGCGCTGGGCGCGTCGTTCTCGGGCTCTATGGCGGTTACTCTGCCTATGCTCCTCGCCGCGGGAGACAGCAAGATGAGAGGCTCGGTCATCCTCGGCTACACCGCCGTTGAGGACCTCAGCGAGACCAACGCTGTGCTGGTGGAAGCCAAGACCATCTTCCCGCCGTCCTCGGTCAAGATAAACAACATCTGCGGCTATGACAAGCCCAAGAACCGCTGCGAGGGCAAGATAAGCATAGACGAGGCTATCATCTACGCGGCGAGCCTTGCGGTCGCTTCGGACAGCGTGCTCGCGGACGCGTTCTTCAATATGCTCAACTACAAGCAGGAGCTTCTCAAGCCCGTTTCGGGGTGCATTTACGAGAACAATCTCGGCGTTATGGGCTGGATAGACAGACGGCGCGTGCTGCTCGGAAACCGTCAGCATATGAAGTCGCACGAAATATCCGTGCCCAACAACAAGAAAGAGGCTGCCGCGAACGTAAACAACGACGAGGTCATTTACCTCGCGGTAGGCGGCGAGGTCTGCCTGCTGTTCTTCGTTCAGCTTTCCGCAAATCCCGATATAAAAAGCAGAGTGCAGGACCTTGCGTACAATGACGTTTCGCTGGTCGTAAAGACCGTTGACGGTATGATAACGAGCTCCGCGATAACCGAGCTGTTTGAGATAGACGCGGACAACGTGAAGATACTGCCGTTTGAGGCGCACGAGACGTTCAACGAGAACACAAAGTTCGTTTCGAGCGGAAGCGCGGCAGTCTCGTGCGACGGCTCGTTTACGGCGTTTGCCGATACCATCACCACGGCGCGCAATATCCGCTCGAGAAGCGTGATAGGAAGCGTCGTTCAGGCGATAGGCGTGGCGGGAGGAATACTGCTCGCCGTAATATTTATGCTGTTCTCGGAGATAGTTGAACGAAAGGCAAATCTGCCTATGGGTATGTTCAATGTTTTCAATATTCTGATATACAACCTCGTATGCGCCGCGCTTACGCTCGGAATACCGTTTATCAAACGCTTATGACGCTTGACGAGGAATTTATGGAAAAAGCCCTTTCGCTCGCGCGGATCGCGGCGGAACGGGGCGAGATACCCGTCGGCGCTGTCGTTGTCGACGGAAACGGGGAGATAGTCGGCGAGGGGTACAACCTCCGCGAAACGCTCCTCTCCCCCACCGCTCACGCGGAAATGCTGGCGATAGAGGCGGCGGCGAAAAAACTCGGCAGACGGAGATTGTCCGACTGCACGCTCTACGTCACGCTCGAGCCCTGCCCGATGTGCGCGGGGGCGGTCATGAACGCGCAGCTCAAACGTCTCGTGTACGGCGCGTTCGACGATAAAAACGGCGCGTGCGCGTCGGTCGCGGCGTTGTTTGACGAGAAGTTCACGCATATACCGAGAGTAAGGAGCCGCGTTCTCGAACAGCGCTGCGGAGATATACTCACCGAATTTTTCAAAAACCTCCGCAGTTAAAAACATTTAGGAAAAACCGTATGAATAAATACCAAAAACTGGCAAGCAATACACTGGTCTTGGGAATAGGACAGTTCAGCTCGAAGCTGCTTGTGTATGTAATGCTGAAGTTCTACCTCGAAACGCTCGGCGACGAGCAGTTCGGCGTTATGAACAACATCATCACGGCGGCTTCGCTGCTTATATCCGTAGTTACGCTGTCCATCGCGGACGGCGTGCTCCGCTTTGCCCTGGAAAAAGCCAACAACGGCAGAATGGTATTTTCAATAGGCATAAACGTCTGTATAGTCGGGAGTATCGTGTTTATCCCGTTTGTGCCGCTGGTCGGGCTTATACCCATGCTTAAAGGATACGAGTGGCTTCTGCTGATATACGTCTTTATGGGAAGCATAAAGGAGGTCTGCGGAATATATGTGCGCTCGCGGTACAGCGTAAAGCTGTACGCGGTGGACGGCATAGTCACGACGGTCTCGACTATCATTTACAACCTTATGTTCCTCGGCGCGCTCAAATGGGGAGTTATGGGATATGTTTTCGCGGTCGTTCTGGGAGATTTCACATCTATAGTTTTTCTGAATGTCACAACAAAGGTGTTTTTGCAGTACCGTCCGTTCGGCAACGACAAATCGCTTCGCAACGCGATGCTTCGGTACAGCATACCGCTTATGCCGACGATGATAATGTGGTGGATAGTCAACGCCTCCGACCAGTTTATGATAACGGGTATGCTCGGCGATAAGGCAAACAGTCTGTATTCGTTCGCGTACAAGTTCCCGAACCTTGTGACTATCGTAGTCGGGATACTGTCGCAGGCGTGGAGAATGTCGGCGATAACCGAACGCAACTCGCGGACGGTCTCGAATTTTTACTCGACGACGTTCAGTATGATACAGACGGTGATGTTTCTCGGGTGCGGCGGTATAATGCTTATACTGCGCCCTGTCATAATGCAGTTCTACAATACCGAGGGCTTTGAGATGGGGTACTTTTACGTCCCGCTTCTGCTCGGCGCTACGATATTTCAGGCAATGGACAACTTTTTGTCGAGTATCTACGAGGCGGCGCAGAAAACCACTCACTCTATGACATCTTCGGCAATGGGCGCGGTAGTGAATATCGTGCTGAATATACTCCTTATCAACACCATAGGCATTTCGGGCGCGGCTATCGCGACGATCTCGAGCTACATAGTGGTGTTTGTATACCGGATAATCGACACAAAGAAGTACCTGTATATGAAGGTCTACTGGGCTAAAATAGCCGTGAACCTTATCCTGCTTGCGGGAATGGCGTGCTCGATAATGTTCCTCAAATACGGAACGCTTCAGAATGTTATAAACGCGGTCATTTTCTTGATAATCGCTGCGATAAACTTCCAGTCCTGTATGCAGGCGGTAAGGCTGATACTGAACAGGCGCAAAGCACCGAGCGCCAACGGCTCCGCGAACGGCGCTCCGAGACGCGAACCGCCGCGCGCTTCAAATACCAACGGAGACAGGCTCCGAAACGAACAATATAAGGATAAAAAAAGATGAAAAAATTTCTGGAAATAGCAAAAATAGTCGCCACTCAGGGAATACGCGGCGAGGTGCGCTGTCAATACTACTGCGACGCGCCCGAGGTCCTCTGCGAGTTTGACGATCTGTATCTCGACAAGGGCGCAAAGCCCGTTCACGTTATCCGCGCTTATCCGCATAAAAATGTGGTAATAATGCATATTGAGGGCGTTGATACGGTCGAAAAGGCGCAGTCTCTCATCGGAAAGCTGCTGTATATCGACCGCGACGACGCGGAGCTCGGCGACGACCTGTACTTCATTCAGGACATAATCGGCTTGACCGTCAAGGACGTTGACACGGGCGAGGTCTACGGAAAAATATCCGAGGTGTACCAGAACGGCGCGGCGGACGTGTACTCGATAAAGAAAGAAAACGGCGAGCTTATGTTCCCGTGCATTGACGAGGTAGTAAAAAAGATAGACATAGAGGGCGGCGAAATGCTGATAAAGCCGCTGAAAGGTCTGTTTGACGACGAGGGCGCGCAATGAGGATAGACATAGCCACGCTGTTCCCCGAGATGTGCGGCGGCGTATTGCGGACAAGCGTTCTCGGGCGCGGAATAAAGAAAGGCTGTATCGAGATATACACTCACGATATACGTCTGTACACCGAGAACAAGCACCGCAACGTCGACGACAAGCCCTACGGAGGCGGCACGGGAATGGTAATGCAGGCTCAGCCCATTTACGACTGCGTTATGGCGATAGCCGCTCAGCATAAGGCTCGTCCGCGTATTATTTATATGTCGCCTCAGGGTGAAACGCTCACACAAAGCAAGGTTCGCGGGCTTGCCGCGGAGGACGGTCTGATACTGCTGTGCGGTCACTACGAGGGCGTTGACGAACGCGTTCTCGAGGAGCTTGGCGCGGAGGAGCTGTCAATCGGCGATTATGTGCTGACAGGCGGCGAGCTGCCCGCGCTGATAGTCTGCGACGCGGTCGCGAGATTGCAGGAGGGCGTTCTCCCGAACGAGGACGCGTATTCCATTGAGAGCCACTATAACGGGCTTCTTGAATTTCCGCAGTATTCCCGTCCCGAGGTTTGGCGCGGACGCGCCGTTCCCGAGATCTTGCTGTCGGGAGACCACAAAAAGGTCGCCGAGTGGCAGAAGCAGAAGGCGCTCGAAATAACGCGGCAAAAGCGCCCCGATATGTACGAAAAGTATCTGCTCGACCACGCGGAGGAGATAGCCGCCGAGGAAGAGAAACGTCTGAAAAAGCTGAGACGTAAAAACAGGAGACATGATGAATGACAAAATGTCTTAACTCCAATCACCTGAAATTTATCGCTATCGCGGCAATGACAATAGACCACGCCGCCGATCTGATATTTCCGTGCTTCCCCGCTCACCCGGCGGCGGTAATACTTCATCTTATCGGCAGGATAACCGCGCCGATAATGTGGTTCTTTATCTGCGAGGGGTTTCATTACACGCATGACTTGAAAAGGTACATCGGCAGAATGGCGGTTTTTGCGGTAATTTCGCACTTTGCGTACTGCTTTGCGTTCGGGATAAACTTTATTCCTTTCAGCAGCGGCGAGGTCCTCAATCAGACAAGCGTTATTTTTCCGCTTTGCGGAGGGCTTTGCGCGCTTTGGGTGATGTTCGGGGAGAATAAGCTCAAAAAGTGGCAGAAATACGCGCTGCTTATCTTAATTGACCTGATAACGTTCCCGTCGGACTGGAGCTGCATTGCCGTAATGGCAATTCTGGCAATGTACGGAAAGCGCGGAGAACCCGAAAAGCAGACGCGCGATATGATGATCTGGGTAGCGATCTACGCGACGGTGATATTTTTCTGCATGAACAAGGTTCAAGGACTGATACAGCTCGGAGTGATCTTAATTTATCCGCTTATAAAGATGTACAACGGCGAGCGCGGCAAAGCGAAATGGACAAAATGGGTATTTTATATTTACTACCCCGTTCATCTTGTTGTTGTCGGACTGATGAGAATAGCGATCTACGGAAATGTTCCGATTTTATGAAAGGTTTAAGATATGACGAAAAACGCATTTATTGCAATTACGGGCAGACCCAACGCGGGTAAATCATCGCTCACCAATCTGCTGGTCGGCGAGAAAATTTCGATAGTCAGCGAGAAGCCGCAGACCACCCGAAACCGTATCAACGGCGTACTTACAAAGGACGAGACGCAGTTTGTGTTTATCGACACGCCCGGTATGCTGAGGGCGAAAACCAAGCTCGCCGAGCATATGGTGAAGTCGGTGCGCACGTCTGTGGAGGACGTCGACGTGGCTATTTTAATGTCGGACGTGACCAAGAAGATGTCGGGCGTGGAGCAGGAGCTTATCCGCTCTTTCGCGCAGAACGGCACGGAGGTCGTGCTGCTGCTTAACAAAATAGACCTTTTGAAAAACAAGGAAGACTTGCTGCCGATAATCGCGCGGTATAACGAGCTTTACGACTTTGCGGAGGTCATTCCGATAAGCGTAAAGCGGCGGATAAATACCGACCGGATCCTCCCCGCGCTGGAAAAATATGCCGTCGAGGGCGAGCACTTCTTCCCCGACGATATTGCCACGGACAGAACCGAACGTTTTCTCTGCGCCGAGATCGTCCGCGAAAAGATACTGTGGACAATGCAGCAGGAGATACCTCACGGCACGGCGGTGGATATTGAGAGCTTCAAGACGCGGCAAAAAAACGGTGCCGAGATCATCGACATCGGCGCGGTCATTATCTGCGAAAAGAACTCCCACAAGGGCATGATAATCGGCAAGGGCGGCGAGCGCCTTAAAGAGATCGGCACAATGGCGCGCAAGGACATTGAGGAGCTCCTCGGCTGCAGGGTGAATTTACAGCTTTTCGTCAAGGTCAAGGAGGACTGGCGCAACCGTGAAAACGTTATCACGGAGTATAATATCGCCGATGAATAACAAACAGTAAAACGGGCGGATCTCTTCACCCGCCCGTTAAAATTATTTCTCGAATTTCTGAAGGTCGCGCTCGACGTTCGTCACTATCGAGAACAGCGCCGTGCCCTGCTTGGGGTATTCCTGCTCGATACGCGCGTTTGTAATGCGCTCGTCGGCTGTTCCGTCGCGAGCGGCGTTCTTTGCCTTAACGTCGTCGATCGACATCTGAGCCGCGCATAATCCCGAAACGTCGTCAAACGGCACCGCAAAGGAATTTTCGTCGTTCTTTCCGCCCGCGGAATAAACGTGACGGTAAGCGCGGTAGACTGCCGTAAGCAGATACGACGACACCGACTTGGCGAGCTTGATGTTCTTTGTTTTCATCAGCAGTGAAAAAATGACCTCAAGCGCGTTCGTTATCAGCTTTTTGCGCAGCATTATGCCCAGACCGTTCGGGTCGCCGCCGTAGCTCTCCGAAACGGTGCTCGCGGGCAGCTCGTCCTCGGACACGACAGTACCGTTGCGCGAGCTTGTCCTGCCGAGTATATAATCGACCGAAACGCCGTAAAAATCGGCTGCGGTCACAAGAAAATCCAACCCGCATTCGCGCTTTCCATTCTCGTAATGCGACAGCAGCGCCTGCGCGATGCCCAACTGATCTGCCGCCTCTTTCTGCCGCAGACCTCTCTCTTTACGCAGCAGCTTCATCACTCTCGGAAAATCTTTGTTCATTAGTTTACTCTCCCATTACCTGTCGGACTTAAAGATCTCCGACAAATCAAATAACCATATAGTATATTATATAATAGTTATTCCGATTTGTAAAGCGGCATAATAACCAAATTTTCGACGGCTGTCTAGGACATTATTTATAAGCCCACTGTATATTGGAGGAACCCATATGAAAAACTACTATTTGTACCTTATCCGCCACGGAATCACCCAAGGAAATCTTGACGGAAAATATATCGGACAGACCGATCTGGCGCTTTGCCCCGAGGGGAAAAAGCAGATCGAGTCGCTGTGCGCCGACGAAATTTACCCCGAGGTCGGAAAAGTGTACTCGTCGCCGCTGCTGAGATGTCTCGAGACAGCCGAGATAATCTATCCCGAGCAGAAGCTGATGATAGTCGACGAGCTCTCCGAGATGAACTTCGGCGAATTCGAGGGAAAAACCCGGCAGCAGCTTCAAGACCTGCGCGAATACGCCGACTGGCTTCGCGGAGGCGCAGACGCCGCTCCCCCGAACGGCGAGAAATACGGCGACTTTACCGTGCGCTGTATCGAGGGTCTGGACGCCGTTTTCGGCGATATGATGCGGCAGGATATTACCCGCGCCGCCTGCGTCACCCACGCGGGCGTGATAACCAACCTGCTCTGCGGCTACGGCTTGCCCAAGGGTCAGCCCGCTGACTTTATGTGCGCGCCCGGGGAGGGCTTTGAAATAATCCTCACGCCGTTCCTTTGGCAGAAGGGACCTACTTTTGAAATATCGGGGAGGCTGCAATAGTTTTCTACCATTTGAATTATTATTAGTTAATATTACAAATTGTAGTTGCCACGAATATCTAAAGCGAATAATCCGGAGATATATTACGGTTTGTAATTTGTGATCGTTAATATAAGAAAGCCGCGATACCTTGAGGGTATTGCGGCTTTTGGTTTAATTACTCCGTCACCAATTCACTCCACCGCGCATATAATGCCGTAACGCGAGATTCTGTATTTGGGGTGAAATTATGACCGAATTAAACGAAGCAAAGCGTTTATGCGATATTGCGATAGGAGAAAGCGCCGTCGTCGAGCGCCTTATGATACACGGCTCTATGCGGCGGCGAATGTTGGATATAGGTCTGTGCGGCGGTACCGTCGTCGAATGCGTGGGGAGAAGCCCGATGGGAGACCCCGGCGCTTATCTTATTCGCGGCGCGGTTATCGCAATCCGCGACTGCGACAGCCGCGGCGTTATAGTGAGGGGGATATAAATGGGTTTGACCGCGAGATCAACGGGCAGCGGCGTGCTGTCCTCCGATATATGCGTTGAAAAAAGCGATCCCGATGATAAGGTCATTGTTATCGCGGGAAATCCCAACGTGGGTAAAAGCACCGTTTTCAACGGACTGACGGGACTTCATCAGCACACGGGCAACTGGCCGGGCAAAACCGTCTCAATAGCGCAGGGGACGTGCAGGGGGAAGGAATTTTCCTATGTGTTGGTGGACGTTCCGGGAACGTATTCACTGCTTGCGCACTCCGTCGAGGAGGAGGTCGCGCGCAACTTTATCTGCTTCGGAAAGCCGGACGCGGCTGTTGTGGTCTGCGACGCGACTTGTCTTGAACGAAGTCTCAA
Organism: Oscillospiraceae bacterium; assembly: GCA_014799395.1. Classification (GTDB taxonomy): domain Bacteria; phylum Bacillota; class Clostridia; order Oscillospirales; family Ruminococcaceae; genus CAG-115. The sequence goes on from JAAVID010000112.1 coordinate 34,956, forward strand.
CCTCGCATTGCAGGTAATGGAGATATGCCCGAAAACGCTCATCTGCGTTAATCTGCTTGACGAGGCAAAGCGGAAAAATATCCGTATCGACCTTGACGAGCTTGAAAAGTGTCTCGGAGTACCCGTTGTGGGAACGTCCGCGCACAAAAGGTCGTCGCTGAAAAGGATAACCGACAGACTGGACGAACTGTGCGGCGGTAAAATCACTCCTCGGCCGCGCCGACTGCGCTATATAAAGCCGATTGAACAAGCCGTCTCGATAGTCGAGCCCGTACTCGAAGAGCACCTCGGAAACGTTATTTCCGCGCGCTGGCTCGCTTTGCGAATGATCGACAACGACACATCTTTAACAAGCGAGGTCGAGCGCTTCTTCAACAAAAAACCGAACGATATAGCGGAGGTCTCGGAGGCGGTCGAGCGCGCCAAAGATCTGCTGGCACAAAACGGCATAACCTCCGACTGTCTCAAGGACAGGATAGTCTCCTGTATTCTGCTGAACGCCGAGGAGGTATTTGACGAATGTATCCGCTGCGAGGACAGTCAAGGCGCTTTTTCCCGCGCCGACAGGATACTCACGAGCCGCGTTTTCGGCTACCCGATAATGCTGCTTATGCTGTTGATGATCTTCTGGATAACGATAATCGGCGCGAATTATCCGAGCGAGCTGTTAAGCGCCGCGCTGTTTTGGCTCGGAGACAGGCTGGGCGAGCTGATGACCGCGCTGAACGCTCCCGAATGGCTCAACGGGCTGCTCGTCGACGGCGCGTACCGTGTGCTGGCTTGGGTCGTTTCGGTAATGCTGCCGCCTATGGCGATATTTTTTCCGCTGTTTACCCTGCTTGAGGATCTGGGGTATCTGCCGCGCGTCGCCTATAATCTCGACAAGCCGTTCTGCAAGTGCAGGGCTTGCGGTAAGCAGTCGCTTACGATGTGTATGGGCTTCGGCTGCAACGCCGCGGGGATAGTAGGCTGCCGCATTATCGACAGCAAGCGCGAACGCCTCATCGCTATGCTGACAAACGTATTCGTGCCGTGCAACGGGCGCTTTCCTATGATACTGACGATCATCTCGCTGTTCTTTGTTGGCGGCGCTGTCGGGTTAGTGGGAAGCCTGATGTCCGCAGCGGCGCTGACGGGCGTGATAATTCTCGGCATTGCGATGACGTTTGCGGTGTCAAAACTGCTGTCGGCTACGATACTTCGCGGCGAGCCGTCGTCGTTCACGCTGGAGCTTCCGCCGTTCCGCAAGCCGCAGTTTGGCAAGATACTGGTGCGCTCGATGCTGGACAGGACGATTTTCGTGCTGGGGAGAGCGGCGATGGTCGCGGCTCCCGCGGGGCTGGCGATATGGCTTCTCGCGAACGTCACCGTCGGCGATACAACACTGCTGAACCGCATTACGGGCTTTCTGGATCCGTTCGGGAGGTTTATCGGAATGGACGGCGTTATCGTAACGGCGTTTCTGCTGGGACTTCCCGCAAACGAGATAGTTATCCCGCTTATTGTGATGACGTATATGCAGCAGGGGAGTCTTGCGGAGGTTGCCCCTGCGCAGATGTTGGAGCTGTTCACGGAGAATGGTTGGACGCCTGTTACCGCGGTGTGCGTTATTATTTTCACGCTTATGCATTTTCCTTGCTCGACCTCGCTGCTGACGATAAAAAAGGAGGCGGGGGGTTGGAAGTGGGCGGTGTTGGGGTTTGTTATTCCGACAGTGTGCGGGGTGGTATTTTGCGCGGTCATTGCGAATGTGGCTAAATTGTTTTGTTGACCACCGGCGCATAACGTCTCGCAGCCAAAAAAACGGGTTTCCAAAGGGGCTTGCCCCTTTGGCGGAATGCAAGGGCAGAGCCCTTGCGCAGGTCCGGGCGGCAGCCCGGATAGCCGTGCGTAAGCACGGCTGTTGCGCACTTCGTGCGCAACGCGGCGCGTAGCGCCGAGCCCCCACAAGCGCTAAAAGGGTTTGGGGAAAAACAAGGACACTAGTGCCACGTTTTTCCCCAAATCGGTGAATTTGCCAACAGGCAAATTCGCCGATCAATCACTTTTTTCTGCCGGTGGCAGAA